>NCHM01000240.1 GCA_002257205.1 Rhizobiales bacterium 24-66-13
TTCCAAGATCAAAAGGGAAAAGACGCCGGCCCCGCGGGGCCGGCGGTTCACTGCCTCAGGCGAGGGCGCTCAATACTGGCCCTTGTGATCGGCCATCCACTTGGCGACCACGTCGTCGATCGACTTGCCGTCCACGTCCACGGCCTTGACCATCAGGTTCAGCTCGGGACCATCCACCTTGAAGTCCTTGAGCGCCTTGTAGGCGTCGGGCCACTTGGTCTTGGCCTTGGCGGAGATATATTTGAAGATGTCGCCATGCGGCTTGCCGCAGTCGAAGGCGAGATCGGGATTCACGCCCCATTTCGGGTCGGTGTAGCAAGCGTCGGTATATTCGGGGAACTGCACCCATTCGCCCTCGAACACCGAGGGCACCCAATGGGGCGAATACACCCACAGGATGATCGGCGCCTTGCGCTCATAGGCGGACTTCAGCTCGGCGAACATGGCGGCCTCGGTGCCGGCGTCGACGGCGACGAACGGCAGCTTGAGGGCCTTGATGCGCTCGGGGTCATGCCCGCCCCAAGTCGCTTCCATGCCGAGATAACGGCCCTTGGGCGCGGTCTCGGGCACCGCGAAGGCTTCGCCGCACTTCAGCAGCGCGTGCCAATCCGGCAGGCCGGGGCACTTCTCCTTCATATACATGGGGTACCACCATTCCTCCTTGGCCTTGGGGCCGAGGGGGCCGAGATTCTCGGTCTTGCCGGTGGCATCCGATGCCTTCATGGCGTCGCCCGCGGTGGTCGCCCACAGCTCCGACATGAAGGTGATGTCGCCATTTTCCATGGCGGTGAGGCCGGTGAGATAGTCAATGGTGACGTATTCGACCTTGTCGCCCTTGGACTTCACGATCTCGCCCGCGATGTGGGAGGTGATCGCCTGGCCGGTCCAGTCGTGCAGGGCGATGATGATCGGGTCCTTGGAATCGGCGGCATAGGCCGCAGGTGCGCCCGCCAGGGCGGACACCAGCCCGCCGGCGACGACCGCAGCTTTCACATATTTACCCAGCATCTGTTGTCCCCTTGGTTCAGATCGTCGGATGCCACGCGAGCTATCGCGGCTCACGGTCGTCGAGGCTCGCCGACATGGCCCATGCAATGCCTGGGCCGTTGTGTGGGGGAGGCGGGCGGCCTGCTCTGACGGCCTGCCAATCCCCGGTTCGAGCCTTCTGAAGGGGATTGTTCGCGCTCGATCGGAGGCGAGCCATATCCCTAAAGGGGTATGTCGCCCCCTCTTTGGGCGAAGATTTTTTTCTTCTCACGCAAAAAGGCCCCGTTCTTGCAAGGCCGGAAAGGCCAGGTGAACGGAGGGCAGAACGTGTTCACTCCCGAAAAGACGGCGCGTTTAATCGAGCATATCGGCGAAGAGAGCCTCATCCAGGTTCTGGATGAGATGCTTTGCGAAGTCGTGAGTTTTGATTTCTCAACGATATTCGCTTATCCGTTTGGGCGTCGCCCGCTGTTTCTGCACGATGGATACCAGCATTACGCCTCCGCGCAGGCGCTCGATGCCTATCTCGGCGGCACCTATTTGCTTGACCCTTTTTATACCGCTTGCACGCATGGCCATACGTCCGGCCTCTGGCGCATGGCGGAACTGGCGCCGGACGATTTCTTTTCGTCCGATTTCTTCAATTCGGCCGAGGTCCATCCCTGCGTGTCCATGGAACCGGGCGCGCTGGTGGAGGAAATCGGCTTCATCGTGCCGCTGCGGGGCGGCAGCTCGGCGGTCTATTCGCTGATGCGCATGCGCGGGCACGCGGCATTTTCCGATGCCGAGATGGAGATGCTGCGGGCCACCGAACCGGTGGTGCGGCAGACGCTGCGGAGCCATTTCCGCTCGCTGGAAGATTTTCCGGTACCGCGGCAAACCCTTATGGAAGCGGCGTTCGAGCGGTTCTGCGAGAGCAGCCTGACGCACCAGCAACGGCGCATCGTGCAGCTCATCCTGCGCGGGCATTCCAGCACCTCGATCGCCGAGATCCTGGAATTGTCGGAGGGCACGGTGAAGATCCACCGCAAGAACATTTATCGGCGGCTGAACATCTCCAGCCAGACCGAGTTGTTCAACCTGTTCATCCAGGACATGAACCGCCGCCCGATGGTGGTCCAACGGGCGGCATCCGCGCGGCTCTGAGGGTCAGGCGAACAGCAAGGCCAAGTGATCGTTGAGGAACATGCCGTCCGGGTCGAGCTTGCGGCGCAGGTCGCGGAAGGCGTTTGCCTTGGGATAGAGCGCGTCCACATCCTCCCGGTTCATGAAGTGCAGCTTGCCCCAATGGGGACGGGAGGCATATTGGCGCAAAATCGCGTCCACCTCCCGCAGATAGGGCCAATAGGCGATGCCGGGCCCGCCTGAAACGGACACGGTCACGCTGTCCTGCTCATAAAATGGGCTGATCCAGCCTTTATCACTGGCAGTAAAACGGTATTCCAGAGGATAAATGCAGTCGAGGTGCTTGGCCTGCATCAGCGCGCGCACCTCGCACAGGGCGTCTTTTCCCTTTTCCAGCGGCACCGCATATTCCAGCTCGTGGAAATTCGGCACATATTCGATGGGGTAGATTTCCGAGGAATAGGCGATGCGGTCGAATTCGCCTTCGGCCGCTTCCGGCGGCTCGTCGGTGATGTCCATCACTTTCATCTCGCACACGTCGGAGAGCTTCGACGTGGTGGAGACCGGCGCGGTATCGGGCAGGCAATAGAGATGGCGGCTCTCCGGCGTCGGGCACCAGAAGAAGCCGAAATGGCGATGCTCCGCCGCCAGCGCGTCGTGATTTGCAAGGCAGGTGTCGAAATCGTCGCGCCACAGCCGCTCGCGCAGATTATAGGCGTCCATCACCTGCAGCGTGACTTCGCTGATCACCCCGAACAGGCCGATGGAAACCCGCATCGCATTGAGCAGGTCGGGATCCTCGTCGGTCACTTCCAGGATCTCGCCCGACGGCTGCACCAGCCGCATGCCCACCACCTGCGAGGCGAGATTGCCGAGCTTGATCCCAGTGCCGTGGGTGCCGGTGGAGAGCGCGCCGGCAAACGCCTGGGTGTCGATGTCGCCCTGGTTGGTCAGCGAAAGACCCAGCGCTTTCAGCGCGCGGCCGGCATCGCCGATCCGCGTTCCCGCCGCGAGCGAGACGCGCTTGCGCGCCATGTCCACCTTGCGGATGCCGGCCAGCTTTTCCAGCGACAGACGCAATCCCGGCGTCGCCACCACGGGGGTGAAGGAATGGCCCGAGCCGGCGACCCGCACCTTGAGACCGCGCCGGCCCGCCTCCGCCACGAGGGCGCACAATTCCTCCTCGCTCTCCGGCACCGCCGCGTGCTGGGAAATGAAGGATTGGTTGCCGACCCAATTATTCCAGTGGCCGCCTGCTCCAAGTTCCATGATGTCGTCCCTTAGGCTTCGCCCGTCACATGGCGGTGAAGCAATTATCGACAAAAAGATGCGTCCCGCTCACGAAGCTCGCATCCTCGCTCAAGAGGAACAAGGCGGCTTTCGCCACCTCGTCCGGACGGCACAGCCGGCCTTGCTGGGCCGCGAGGGCGGCGTCGGACACGTCGATGCCGTAGCGCGTCAGCTCTTCGACCTCGCGGATGCCGTGGGGCGTGCGGATGAAGCCGGGGCACACGGCGTTGCAGCGGATATTGCGGTCGCGGAACTCCACCGCGATGGCGCGGGCGAACATGTGGCAGGCGCCCTTGGTGGTGTCGTACAGCACCTCCATGGGCGTGCCCGCCACCGCCGAAATGGAGGAGGTGCACACGATGGCGCCGCCGCCGGCCGCGATCATCCCCGGCAGCACCGCCTTGGTCATCAGGAACATGCTGCGCACGTTGATGCCCATCAGGCGGTCCCATTCCTCTTCCGTCGTGTCGAGGAAGGGCTTCACCACCAGCGTGCCGGCATGGTTGAACAAAGCGGTGACGGCGCCGAAGGCCGCTTCCACCTCTGCGACCGCCGCAGTTGCGGCCGCACTGTCCGAGACGTCGGCGGCGGCGAACATGGCCTGTCCGCCGGCGGCATTGATCTCCTGCGCCAGCGCCGCGCCCGCGCTGCCCGGCAGATCGACGATGGCGACCTTCGCGCCTTCCTGCGCGAACAGTTCGGAAGCGGCGCGCCCGCATCCCCCGGCGCCGCCGCTGACCAAAGCGACGCGCCCGGAAAGACGCCCGCTCATCGGGAAGCGCGCCATGCCGGGGCTTGGCCGGCGGCCCTGCGCGCCCGCGCGGCTTCGCGCGGCTCGCCTGTGTATCCTTGTCCCATCCGCTTGCCTCCTCGCACCGCGTCCACGTCCGCGGCAGATCGTGCGCGCATTGTTCGAGCATGGGGCAAGGGTGCCCATATCCCCAAAGGGATAGGGGCCGGAAACGAGTCCGGAGCGCGGGGAATCTGCTATAGGCGAGGGTGGAACCCGCGGGGATCGTGGGCAACGGCCGCCTCGGCGCGCGGCATTGCAGACCGGACGCCACCGCCTTGACGATCTATCTCCCCATCGCCGAACTGCCGGTGGCCATTTTCGCGATCTTCGCGATGGGCCTCGCGGTCGGGTTCATTTCTGGCATGTTCGGGGTCGGCGGCGGCTTCCTCATGACCCCGCTGCTGATCTTCACCGGGGTGCCGGCGGCGGTAGCGGTGGCGAGCGTCTCGGCCCATATGGCCGCCTCGTCCTTTTCCGGTGCCCTGTCCTATCTGCGCAAGGGGCTGATCGACCTCCCGTTGTCCGGGGTGCTGCTGTCCGGCGGCCTGGTGGGCACGGCGGCGGGCGTCGCGACTTTCACGCTGCTGCGTGCCTATGGGCAGGTCGATCTGGTGATCGGCCTGTCTTACATGACCCTGCTCGGCAGCGTCGGCGCCCTGATGCTGGTGGAGAGCGTGCGGGCGATCGTGCGGTCGCGGCGCGGCGAGGGCGTCAGCATCCGCCGTCCCGGCACCCACGGCTGGCTGCTGCGCCTGCCCCTGAAGGTGCGCTTTCGCCGGTCGCGCATTTATGTTTCGGCGATCCCTGTGGTGGTGATCGGCTTCGGCATCGGCTTCCTCGGGGCGCTGCTGGGCGTGGGCGGCGGGTTCCTGCTAGTGCCGGCGCTGATCTATCTGCTGCGCGTGCCGACCCAGACGGCGGTCGGCACCTCGCTGGTGCTGACCCTCGTCACCATGACGACGGCGACCATTCTCCAGGCGGTGGCCAACGGCACCGTGGACGCGGTGCTGGCGCTGATCCTGATGGTGGGCGGGACCATGGGCGCCCAGTTCGGCGCGCGCGCGGGACAATCCCTCAAGGCGGAGCACCTGCGCCTGCTGCTCGGCCTGCTGGTGCTCGCCGTGGGGCTGCGCATGGGCGTGGATCTCGCCCGCCCGCCGGCCGACCCGTTCGCCGTCACCGCGAAGGGGAGGGGGAATTGACCCGTCTCCTGCTCGCCTGCGGCCTGTTCCTGCTGGCCTGCGCGGGCGCGCGGGCGGAACGCCTGATCCTGTCGGTGTCCGAGCCCCATGTGCTCATCCATTCAAATTTCACCGGCGCCGACCTGGTGCTGTTCGGGGTTGTGGAGGGGGTGCCGCAGGCGGATGCTCCGCCGCGCTATGATTTCGCGGTGACCGTGCGCGGGCCGCAGGAAACCTTCGTCACCTGGCGCAAGTCGCGCGTGCTCGGGCTTTATGTGAACACCGACAGCCGCACCTTCGTGGATTGTCCGGCGGTGCTGGCGGTGGCCACCAATCGCCCGGCGGAGGAGATCGCCCCGCCGCAAGTGCTGCGGCGCGAGCAGATCGGGTTGAAACGCAATATTTTCGTCCAGCGGGTCGGGCCGGATTTTGCCGACGTCGTGCCGGACGATCCGTTTCGCCTGGCCTTCCTGCGCATCAAGACCGACGAAGGGCTCTATGGCGAGGCGCCGAACGGGGTGAACCTGCTCTCCGCCACCGCCTTCCGCACCGCCTTCCGCATTCCCGCCCGTGCCCCGGTCGGCACCTATGAAGTGAGCGTGAAGCTGTTTTCCGACGGGCAGTTGCTCCAGACAGCCGCGACCTCGGTGGTGGTCGAGAAGGGCGGTTTCGAGCAGCAACTGGCCCGGTTCGCCGAGGATCACGCCCTGTTCTACGGCCTCGCGGTTGCGATCGGCTCGCTGATGGTGGGCCTCGTCGCAAACCTGTTGTTCAAGCGCGACTGAACGCGCGGGGCGACCGCAAGAAGGTTGGCGCACGCCTTCGAGATGCGCTAGGCAATCATTGCGTTCCAATGCATGGCGCCGG
>NCHM01000241.1 GCA_002257205.1 Rhizobiales bacterium 24-66-13
CTATTGCATCGGCACGGTCGCCGGTCCCCACCCCTATCCGGCCATGGTGCGCGACTTCCAGTCGATCATCGGCACCGAGGCGCGCGCCCAGATCCAGGAGATGGAAGGCCGCCTGCCGGATTCCCTGGTCGCGGCGGTGGGCGGCGGCTCCAACGCCATCGGCCTGTTCCACGCCTTCCTGGATGATCCCGATGTGGAGATTTTCGGCGTCGAGGCCGCGGGCCACGGGATTTCCAGCGGCCAGCATGCGGCCGCCATCATCGGCGGTCGGCCGGGCGTGCTGCACGGAAATCGCACCTATCTGCTGATGGACGACGACGGGCAGATCAAGGATGCGCACTCCATCTCGGCCGGCCTGGATTATCCCGGAATTGGGCCGGAGCATTCCTGGCTGCATGATATCGGCCGGGTGAAATATATTCCCTGCACCGATGCCGAGGCGCTTGAAGGCTTCATGCTGCTGTCGAAGCAGGAAGGCATCATCCCGGCGCTGGAATGCGCGCATGCCATCGCCAAGGTGATGGAAATCGCGCCCACCAAGCCGAAGGATCATGTCATGATCGTCAATCTGTCGGGCCGTGGAGATAAGGACATCTTCGCGGTGGCAGAGCTTCTGGGGGGCCAGATATGAAATTTGCATCTGCTTGCGCGGCTCTGGGCCTCGCTCTTCCGCTCTCTTTCGCCGTTCCGGCCGTTTTGCCCGCAAGTGCGGCGCCGGCCGGCCTCTCCCTGACCACGGGTTCGGTGATCACCGATCCGACCGGCGCCTTCATCAGCGTGCAGGTGGCCAACACCGGCACCTTGATGCTGAGCCAGATCGTGGTGACCTGCGATTTCTTCTCCAAGAGCAAGAAAAAGCTCGGCACCTCGTCCACGACGCTGTTTTCCACCTTCCCCGGCATCACGGGGGCGGATCAGGTGCGCCTGATGGGCGCCACCAGCGCCGTATCGGCGACCTGCGCCATCACCAGCCCGAACTGAGCGGGTCTCATTTTCCCCGGCCGCGTGCGGCCGGCCCCCTTCGCGGGGGACGAACAAAAGACGCATCATGACCACCCGCATCACCGCCCGTTTCGCTGCCCTCGCCGCCGAAGGCCGTCCCGGCCTTGTCACTTTCATCACGGCGGGCGATCCCGATGCCGCGACCTCTTTGGCGATTCTCAAGGCCTTGCCCGCGGCCGGCGCCGATGTGATCGAACTGGGCGTGCCGTTCACAGATCCCATGGCGGACGGCCCGGCGATCCAGGCCGCCGGCCTGCGCGCGCTCAAGGGCGGGCAGACGCTGGCGAAGACGCTGGGCATGGTCCGTGCCTTCCGCGGCGGCGACGGCGCGACGCCGATCGTGCTGATGGGCTATTACAACCCGATCTATATTTATGGCGTCCCGCGCTTCCTGGCGGATGCGAAGGATGCCGGCGTGGACGGCCTCATCGTGGTCGACTTGCCGCCGGAAGAGGACGACGAATTGTGCCTGCCCGCGCTTGCCGCCGGGCTCGATTTCATCCGCCTCGCCACGCCGACCACCGACGACAAGCGCTTGCCGGCGGTGCTCGCCCATACGGCGGGCTTTGTCTATTACGTCTCGATCACCGGCATCACCGGTTCCGCGACGCCTGACGCCGATCTGGTGTCGGCCGCCGTGGCGCGCATCAAGGGGCATACGGATCTGCCGGTGGCGGTCGGCTTCGGCGTGAAAACCCCGGCCCAGGCGGCAGCCATCGCAGCCGGCGCCGATGCCGTCGTCGTCGGTTCGGCCCTGGTGGATGTCGTGCGCGCCTCGCTGGATGAGGCTGGCGCGGCGACGCCCCGTACGGTGACGGATGTGGAAACCCTGGTGCGCGATCTCGCCGCGGCGGTGCGCGGCGTTGCTCGCCAAGCGGCGGAATAATAGGCCGGGCCGCCCCGGCCGCGGGCGCGTGACGGCACGCGAGGCGCGTGAAGCGCGGCGCTCTTGATCCGCCTCATGGCGGCGCGCGCCGGGCGGTTCATGCTTCCTTCCATCGTCATGGGAGGATGGACATGCCCGGTTCGCGCGTCACCCGTTTCATCGCCGCCTTGCTCGCCGGCACGCTTCTGGCGGCAAATCCGGCCGCCGCCTGCACCCGCGCGCTTTATACCGGCGCTGACGGCCTCGTCATCACCGGCCGCTCGATGGATTGGGCGGAGGACATGCGCACCAATCTGTGGGCTTTCCCGAAAGGCATGGCGCGCGACGGCGCTGCCGGGCCGACGGCGCCGAAATGGGTCTCGAAATACGGTAGCCTCATCGCCTCGGGCTATGATGTCGGCACCGCCGACGGCATCAACGAGGCCGGGCTGGTGGTGAACCTGCTCTATCTCGATGAATCCGACTATGGCGGCGACACCGGCAAGCCGCCCATGTCGATTTCGGTCTGGGCGCAATATGTGCTCGACATGTTCGGCTCGGTCTCAGAAGCCGTGGCAGCGCTGGAGAAGGAGCCGTTCCGCATCATCGCGCCGGTGCTCCCGAACGGGTCCCCTGCGCAGCTTCACCTTGCGCTTTCCGACGCCAGCGGCGATTCCGCGATCCTGGAATATATCGGCGGCAAGCTCGTCATCCACCATGGCAAGCAATATCAGGTGATGACCAATTCGCCGATTTTCGACCAGCAATTGGCGCTCAACACCTATTGGGAAGAGATCGGCGGGCTGACCTTCCTGCCCGGCACGAACCGCGCGTCGGATCGCTTCGCCCGCGCCTCGTTCCTGATCCATGCGGTGCCGAAGCAGGCCGATCCGCGCTTCATTTCGGCGGTGCCGGGGCAGAGCTATGCCAATCAGGCGGCGCTCAGCGTGCTCGGGGTGATGCGCAGCGTCGGCGTGCCGCTCGGCATCACCACGCCAAACCAGCCGAACATCTCCTCCTCCCTCTGGCGCAGCGTCGCGGACCAGAAGAACAAGGTCTATTTCTTCGATTCCTCCACCAGTCCCAACGCCTTCTGGGTGCCGCTCGCCGACCTCGACCTCAAGGAGGGTGCGCCAGTGAAGAAGCTCATTCTGGAAGGCGGCAAGGTCTATTCGGGCAATGCGGCGGCGCAGTTCGAAGCGGCGCCGGCCTTCACCTTCCTGCCGGGGAAGCCATAGGCCTCGCCGTAGGGCCGGAATGGCTCCCAGCCCTGGCCCTTTCGCGACGCCGGCGGCTCTCGACCGCCGGCGGCCCCTCAGGCGCGCGCCATGCGGCGGGGCGCAAGCAGATCCAGCAGCGCCGTGCCGAGGGCCGCGACCACCAGATTGGCGACGAGCGCCAGCAGCCCGACGTAGATCGTGTACGACTCGCCCCCGAGGATCAGCCGGTGCACCGGCACCAGCCCGTCCGAGAAGACGATGAACGATCCCCCGCCGATGCCAACCACCCAGCCCGCCAGCAGGGCGCCGGCGCGGAACCAGCGGGTGAACAGGCCGAACACCACCGCCGGGAAGGTCTGGAGGATCCAGAGGCCGCCCAGCAATTGCAGGTCGATGGCGAATTTGGTGGGCAGGAAGAGGATGCAGGCGAGCGCGCCCACCTTCACCACCAGCGACACGATCTTCGCCACCTGCGCTTCGCCCGCGTCGGTGACCGCCGGGTTCACATAGGCCTTCCACACGTTGCGGGTGAACAGATTGGACGCGCCGATGGACATCACCGCCGCCGGCACCAGCGCGCCGATGCCGATGGCGGCGAAGGCGAAGCCGGCGAACCAGCTCGGAAACAGGGTCTTGAACAGCATCGGCACCACGTCGGTGGGGCTCGTTACCTTCACACCGGCCGCGTGCGCCATGTAGCCGAGCAAAGCGATAAGCCCCAGCAGCACCGTATAGGCGGGCAGCAGGATCGCGTTCTTTCGGATAATATCCCCGCTCTTGGCGGCGAACACGCCCGTGAGCGTGTGGGGATACATGAAGGCGGCGAGCGCCGAGCCGAGCGCGAGCGTCGCATAAGGCAGCATCTGCTGCGGCTGGAGAGTGAGGCCGGTGGCGCCGCCCTTGGCCTGGAAGGCGAGGTCCGCCGCGTGAAACACGGCGCCATAGCCGCCGAGCACCATCGGCACCAGCACCACTGCCACCAGGACCACCACATAGATCATGATGTCCTTGACGAAGGCGATCAGCGCCGGCGCCCGCAGGCCGGCCGAATAGGTATAGAGCGCGAGGATGAGGAAGGCGGCGATGATCGGGAACTCCCCCGTCAGCCCCATGGCCGAGATCACCGCCTGCATGCCCACGAGCTGAAGCGCGATATAGGGCATGGTGGCGATGAGGCCGGTGAGCGCGACCACCAGCTCCAGCGCGCGGCTGCCATACATGCCGTGCACCACGTCCGCCGCCGTCACATGGCCGCTGGCATGGGCGACCTTCCACAGCTTCGGCATGACGAGGAAAATGAAGGGATAGACGATGATCGTGTAGGGCAGGGCGAAGAAGCCGTAGGCCCCCACCGCATACACCAACGCCGGTACGGCGATGACGGTGTAGGCGGTATAGAAGTCGCCGCCCACCAGGAACCAGGTGATCCAGACCCCGAACTGGCGCCCGCCGAGGCCCCATTCGTCGAGCTTGGCGTGGTTATCGGCGGCCTTCCAGCGCGAGGCGACGAAGCCCATCACGGTGACCAGCACAAAAAAGAACAGGAAGACCGACAGCGCGGTCCAATCTATGGCGCCGATCATTCCTTGGTCGCCTTATAAACCACGAAGGTCAAAAGGGAGGTCAGCGGCACCCAGGCGAGCTGATACCAATAGAAAAAAGGGAAGCCGAACAACTCGGGTAGGCGTTCATTATAGAACGGCACCCATAGCAGCCCCAGGAAGGGCAAGAGCAGGAGGAGTCGCACCTTAGGGAAAACTTCCGAAGGTTAGTCGAGGGGGCGATTAAACCGGTTAGAAAACGCCGTCCAATCAAAATGTCGGGTGTATCTTCATTCCTTAACGGAATAGCTTGCCTCCGCCGTGGTTTCGCCACCATGCGCGCCCAAGCCCTTCGGTGAGATGACGCAAGGGTCGGCGGCGCTGGATTTGCGCAGCGCAGCGCGACCGCCCTTCCGTTCCCGCCCGCTCGGTATTACATGGAGCGCGCCACAGCCGGAGCATTCTCCTTGAATTGGATTTCCAACGTCGTCCGCCCGAAGATCCGCGATTTCCTGGCGCGCCGGGATGTACCGGAGAATCTGTGGGTGAAGTGCCCGGAAACCGGGCAGATGGTGTTCCACAAGGATCTGGAGGCCAATCTCTATGTGATTCCGGGCTCCGGCTATCACATGCGCATGGACGCCACGAAGCGGCTGAAGGCCACCTTCGATGATGGCGCCTATGCGGAGGTCGCGCTTCCGGAGGTCACCATCGACCCGCTGAAGTTCCGCGACGAGCGCCGCTATGCCGATCGCCTCAAGGACGCGCGCACCAAGACCGGCATGCAGGATGCCGTGAAGGTCGCGACCGGCCTGCTGGAAGCCTTGCCCGTGACCATCGCGGTGCAGGATTTCGGCTTCATGGGCGGTTCGCTCGGCATGGCCGCCGGCGAGGCGGTGGTGAAGGGGCTGCAGACGGCGGCCGAGAAGGGCACGCCCTTCATCATGTTCGCCGCCTCCGGTGGCGCGCGCATGCAGGAGGGCATCCTCTCCCTCATGCAGATGCCCCGCACCACGGTGGCGATCCAGGAATTGCGCGAGGCGAAGAAGCCTTACATCGTGGTTCTCACCAATCCGACCACCGGCGGCGTCACCGCCTCCTACGCCATGCTGGGCGACATCCAGATCGCGGAGCCCGGCGCGCTGATCGGCTTTGCCGGGCCGCGCGTGATCGAGCAGACCATCCGCGAGAAGCTGCCCGACGGCTTCCAGCGGGCCGAATATCTGCGCGAGCATGGCATGATCGACATGGTGATACATCGCCACCAGATGCGCGAGACGCTGGGCCGCCTGTGCCGCATCCTGGTGAAGGCGCCGGCCGTGCCGCCCAAGGGGCGCCTGCCGCGTCCCGCCGCCGCCTGATGCCCACCCACCCATTGCGCCGCGCGGCCGAAGCCGCGCAGGGGTAGAAGACGATGTCCCTCTCCCGCCCCGTCGGCGGACCCGACGCCATTCTGGAGCGCCTAGCGGCGCTCCACCCCCAGCGGATCGACCTTTCGCTGGATCGGGTCCATCGCCTGCTTGCCGCGCTCGATCATCCCGAACTGCGCCTGCCGCCCGTGATCCACGTGGCGGGCACCAATGGCAAGGGGTCCACCATCGCCTT
>NCHM01000242.1 GCA_002257205.1 Rhizobiales bacterium 24-66-13
TGTAGAGCAGGAAAGCGCCCACCCAGCCGAACAGGATCATCACGACGCCAATGCCCACCATGGCGCGGAAACCGAAGAATGGACCGATGACCGGGGGGCGGTCATTGGGTGCAAAATCCTTCAGGCCAGGGAAAAGGCCATCCAGGGAATGGGTGATCATTAAGGAAGCGCCGCGCGGGATCGAGATTTCGAACAGGTTTTTTTCCGCCTTTTCATCCGGCCACGCGAACAGAACCAGCGGCGCGGGCTTTGATCCGTCCCAATGTGCTTCGATGGCAGCGATCTTGGCCGGTTGATACTTGGCGGTATTGAGCCCGTGCGCATCGCCCACATAGGCCTGGATGGGCGCGACGATGGCCAGCATGCCGATGGCCATCTGCATCATCACGCGGGCTTCCTCGGTGAACTTGCCCGCCAGCAGATAGCGCGCGCCCACCGCCAGCACCACCAGTGAGGTGGTAAGATAAGCCGCAAGCAGCATGTGCGGCAGGCGGTGGAGGAAGCTGGGGTTGAAGATAATCTCTATCCAATCAAGGGGATAGGCGAGGCCATCGCGCATCTCGTAGCCGGTCGGCGTCTGCATCCAGGAATTGGCGGAGAGGATCCAGAAGGCCGACATGGCGGTGCCGACCGCCACCATCACGCACGCCAGCACATGCAGCCAGCGGGGCACGCGGTTCCAGCCGAACAGCATCACGCCCAGGAAGGTTGCTTCCAGGAAGAAGGCGGTCAGCACTTCGAAGCCGATCAGCGGGCCGATGACGCTGCCCGTCACCTCCGAGAAGCGGCTCCAATTGGTGCCGAACTGGTAGGACAAGACGATGCCGGACACTACGCCCATGGCGAAGCTCACCGCGAAGATCTTGGTCCAGAAACGGGACAGGCGATGGAAGACGTCGCGGTCCGTCTTGATCCACAAGAGTTCGAGTGTTGCAATAAAAGCCGACAATCCGATGGTGAAGCTTGGAAAAATAATGTGGAAGGAGACGGTAAAGGCGAATTGTAGACGTGCCAGAACGACCGGATCGAGATCCATTGCTTCTTCCCCCTTCGGCGGAAGAGGCGGGTCCACTATCCCCGCCCGGATTGGGTTGAACTTGGCCTGTGCACCCTTAAGGTAAACGACTTCACGGCCGGGCTCCAGCGACAATGACGCGTGCAGGTTCGCCGAGAGGTCCTTCGTCGGCGCAGCGAAATATCTGGCCCCGAGAAAAAAAACCTATATTTCAAAAGGTATTAGCGGGCGGCCCGGGAAGCTGGCAAGGCTCGCGCAAAAGCCCGCATATGGCGGCGATCATGCCCGCCTCCAGGTAGGGCTTGAGCAGGACCGGGGCTGCGCGCAGATGCGGCGGCAGGTGCGGATCCTGACCGTAACCACTGCAAAACAAAAAGGGAATTCCCCGGCCGTAAAGGATTTCCGCAGCCGGCAGCACGTCTTCTCCGCCCAGGTTTCGATCCAGGATGGCGGCGTCGAGGGGCAGGGTGCGGGCCGCTTCCAGGGTCTCCGACAGGGTGCTCATGGGCCCCAGGACGGTACAATTTTGCCACACCAGCGCCTCTTCCAGAAGCAGCCCCACCAGCATCTCATCCTCGGCCACAAGGATGCGCTTGCCCGACAAATTCATGTTTAAAGCCGCTCCTCAGCACATCTCCGCTGCGCTGAACCGCAAATTCGGCGAAACGTTCCACGCCGAAATGAAAATGCGCGCCGCCCGGCCCGGCAGCGCGCATATCAACATTCAAAATACGTAAAACTGCCCGCGCGAATCGCGGGTCAGAACGGCACCGCCTCGCGGACGATCCGCCCGCCGGGGAGGGGTCAGTCCTTGGCGCGTTCCACATAAGAGGCGTCGGCGGTCATCACCACCACGCGGGTGCCGGTGGCGACGTGGGGCGGCACCATGGTGCGCACGCCGTTGGAGAGCATGGCCGGCTTATAGGAGGAGGAGGCGGTCTGCCCCTTCACGGTCGGCTCGGTGTCGACGATCTCCAGGGTCACGCGCTGGGGCAGCTCGATGGCAATGGGGATGTTGTTGTAGATGGAGATCATGCACTCCATGCCTTCCTGGAGATAGACCGCCATGTCGCCCAGCACGTCCTTGGGCACGGCCACCTGGTCGTAATTCTCCGGGTTCATGAAGGTGTAGCCGTCGCTGTCCTGGTAGAGATAGGTGTGCGGACGGTCTTCCACATAGGCGCGCTCCACCTGCTCGGTGGTGCGGTAGCGCTCGGAGATCTTCACGCCGTCGGAAATGCGTCGCATGTCCATCTGGGTGACCGGCGTTCCCTTGCCGGGGTGGATGTTCTCGGCGCTCAGGATGACGTAGAGCTTGTCGTCGATTTCGACCACATTGCCTTTGCGCAGAGAGCTGGCGATGACCTTGACCACGGTGTTTCTTCCTCGAACGGCTTGGGGCGCCCGGGCGCCCTTGATCGGGCCGCAACATAGCGATCTTCTCGCTTTTCGCCACCCTTGCCGGCTGCTTTTGTGCGCCGACGCAAGTGTTTTTCCGCGCGGCCCACAGCTTTGAGCGCCCCATCCTCCCCCTGGTGGAGCCCGGATCGCCACCAGGATCGGCGCCCCTTCCTCGCCGCCCGTGGCCGCATCATCAAGGCGATCCGCGCCCATTTCGAGGCTCAAGGCTTCACCGAGGTGGAGACCCCCATCCTCCAGATTTCGCCCGGCAATGAGGCGCATCTGCACGCCTTTTCAACCACTTGGCGCGCGCCGGATGGGGCGCTGACGCCTCTTTACCTGCGCACCTCGCCCGAGTTTACCGCCAAGAAGCTGCTGGCGGCGGGGGAGACGCGCATCTTCGAGCTCGCCCGCGTGTTTCGCGATCGCGAGCGGGGCGCCACCCACCATCCCGAATTCACCATGCTGGAATGGTATCGGGCGGGGGAGCCCTATGAAACCCTGATGGAGGATTGCGCCGCGCTCCTGGCGCTGGCGGCGTGGGCGGGGGGCGTGGCGCGCTTCTCCTGGCGCGGACAGGAGTGCGACCCGTTCGCGCCGCCCGAGCGGCTCACTTTGGTTGAGGCGTTCGCCCGCCATGCCGGCATCGATCTTTCCCCGCTCCTGGCACAGCCGGGGGAGGAGCCGCAGGCGGCCCCTTTGGCGCAGGCGGCGCGCGCGGCCGGGGTGCGGGTGGCGGAGGACGACACCTGGGCGGATATCTTCTCCAAGGTGCTGGTGGAGCGCATCGAGCCCCATCTCGGCCGGGGGCGGGCGACGCTTTTGTGCGACTATCCCACCAGCGAGGCGGCGCTGGCCCGGCCCAAGCCCGCCGACCCGCGTGTCGCCGAGCGGTTCGAGCTTTATGCCTGCGGGGTGGAACTGGCCAATGCCTTCGGCGAGCTGACCGACCCGCACGAGCAGCGCCGCCGCTTCGAAGTGGAGATGGCGGAAAAGGCCCGCCTCTATGGCGAGCGCTATCCCCTGGACGAAGGCTTTCTGGCCGCCCTCGCCCTCATGCCCCCCGCCAGCGGCTGCGCCCTGGGGCTGGACCGGCTGGCGATGCTGGCGAGCGGCGCGCGCAGCGTGGACGATGTGCTGTGGGCGCCGGTGGAGGTGTGAGGGGGGAGGGCGGGAGCGGCCGTTCGCGGACTATTTCCGAAGTTCAATTTATGGAGTGAGAGCGGACCATCGCTTGAGACTGTTCTTGCGAACGTCGAATCCTCGTCACCAATTTGGGGTATCCTACCAGTTAAGCTTCGGATCTCGAATCCTTAGAGATGACCAGAAGGCGAGGGGCGCACGATAAGACTTCTTATCGCCCTTGCGGCGACGCCATTCGCAGTGGACGACAACCTCTGCGGAAACTGAGGCGAAAGCTGTTGGCTCGTCTTAAGGGTCCGGCTATAGGGGAGAGAAGACGAGGACCTTCTAGATTCCTCGCGTTAGCGATAAGGTATGGCATGTGCTTTTGGCTACTCCCCTTTACAGACACTACGCGTTGATGTTTTCTAATACCACCTAGCCTAATTATTATATTCCAATGGGGGCTCTCGATGCGATATGCGACTATATTGGCGGCTATTATTGCATTTATTTCTTCAGAGGCGTTCGCAGAGGCGCAATCGAGTAAATATAAATTGCCAGATAACTATATTAAAATTCCAGAAAACGATATTCAGAACAAATTTCAAATACAAATTTCCAGGTCAGTCGATTTTAATTCATTATATCTGGGGATGACTAAAGAAAATTTGATTGATAAATTCAAAAATTGCGTAAATCCAAATACAGGTGTTTTTGTGAAATATTATTCATCTAATATTGGATTTTACGTGTCTGAGTCAAATAAAATATTAGATGGATTTCAATTCAGATTAGACGGAATTGTATTATATCGTCCGGGAGATAATACTATTTATAAAGAATTTTCTGGCTCGATCCATGCTGCGTGTAAGGGAGGCCCTGAAGAAAATTTATCCATGGTATTTACCCCGCCGTGGCCAAAATCGCGGCTTGCATCACTTCAGAGGAAAATGAAATTCCTCCCGGAAACTGCGCCAACATTAGAAATGCTATCAACGCAGATAAAAACAAAATATGGGACACCGTCAGTCGAAATAAGTAACACGGATACACATGTTATATCTTTCTATTGGAAAGACGCGAAATTGGTTCCTCCATCTTTAACTCCGCCTATGGAATGTGAGACAAAGCGAATTGTGTCCAATGACGATTTCTTTGCGGCGACACGACAGTCGCTGGACCAAGAATGTGATCAGCTTATCATATTTGAAATCAAGGAAGAAAAGAGCGGTGGTAGGGTTGAGTCAATGAATACAACGGCTATTGATTATCAAATCATTGAAAAAATTACTTCGCAACGTGAAAATATAAAGTATAGCGCGCAATGGATGTTCGATGGTGCATTGCGAGATATTCAGTCGCGTCAGCAGCCAACCCTTCCGAAGCTGTGATCCATAGACCGAAGAAAATAACCGCCCCTTGTTCGATCCTGCCGGAGACAGGAATCGAATATTCCATGCGTTGCATGGGTCGAAGGATAATGCCCTCGTCCCGATGCAACCTCGACGCTATGGAGCGCAGGCCCTGTCGACGGTCTCGGTACCGGAGCCACGCGGGGCTGCGCGCAGCCGCAGGCGAGCACTGGGAGTATGGCGAGGAGCTCCCCCGTGGACAGAGACTAGCACAGTGGTGGCCCTTCGTCCGAACGCCGATTTTCACTGAAGGGTTGGGCTTTGATCGGAAAGCTCGCGTATGAACTGATGGAACAGATCTCCACCAGGATGCCGCACCTGAATAGAATCGCAATGGCAGAGCGAAGGGCCGGGCGGCTTCAGTTCGACCTTCCACCGAGCAAGCGGGCGCCGCAAGCCGATACGAGGCTGAAGGTCGGCGCTTGAGGACGACTGCCGCTCCCCCCGACAGATTGATGTATCACAACCTACTGACGTTGTGGCCGCCGGCAATACGTCTGCTCCAAGTCGCAGATCAGACCTTCAACTCTGTCAACGCCGAGGTCCGGTATGGGTCATTACTCCTACCGACTTCGCTCGACGCCACCACCAAATTCCCCCACTGTCGCAAATGCCCCCCCCCCCGATCACGCGCAGGTGTTCGCGCCTTCCGGTAATAGAAAACCTTCCCCCCTACCTCCCGCCATGATCCCGTGCCAAATGACGCGGCCGCTGTGCCTGCGGCCTGAACGAGGATATCGCCATGGATTCCACGCCCATCGCGCCCGCCGCCGATCCCGCCCTCGACGGGCTTCAGGGTCTGGTGCGCGAACCCTTCTCCCGGCGCGGCTTCGTCATGACAGGCCTGATCGCCGGCTTCACGCTCGCCACCACCTCGGTGGAAGCCCAGGCCATCCACACCGATGCCGTCGGCCTCGTCGCCGGTGAAGTGAAGATCCCCACCATGGACGGCGACATGCCCGGCTATCGCGCCATGCCGGAGGGCAACGGCCCGTTCCCGCTGGTGATCGTGGTGGAGGAGATTTTCGGCGTCCACGAATATATCAAGGACATCTGCCGCCGCCTCGCCAAGCAGGGCTATTGCGCGGTCGCGCCCGAGCTTTATGCCCGCCAGGGCGATCTCACGGGGATGACCGACATCCAGCAGATCGTCCGCGACGTCATCTCCAAGAAGCCCGACGCGGAAATGCTCTCCGATCTCGATGCGGCGGTCGCCTGGGCGGTGAAAAGCTCCAAGGGCGATGAAAACCGGCTCGGCATCACCGGCTTCTGCCG
>NCHM01000243.1 GCA_002257205.1 Rhizobiales bacterium 24-66-13
GAATAGCAGGCCTCCTTCGTCCCGTCGGGCCAGCGGATGTGGAAGCGCATTTCAGGCATGGATCGGCTCCGGATCGGTGGGCGCCAGAAGCTGGGCATAGGCGGCAAGGTGGGCCTGCGCCGTTGAGGCCCAGTCGTGGCGGGCGGCGATGCGCGTGCCATTGGCGATGAGGCGCGCGCGGGTGGCGGGATCGCGCGTCTGCGCGAGCGCGTCGGCGATGGAGCCGACGTCCAGCGGGTCGCACCAGGCGACGTCGTCGGCGCCGAGATATTCGGTGAAGGGCGCGATGCGCGCGGTCGCCACGGGCACGCCGCTCGCCATGGCCTCCAGCACCACGAGGCCGAAGCCCTCCTTCAGCGAAGGGAAGGCGAGGGTATCGGCGATGCGGTACAGCGCCGGCATGTCCGCTTGCGCCAGCGGGCCGGTGCGGATGACGGCGCCCTGCGGCAGCGTGTGCCGTTCCAAAGCAAGCGCGAAGGCGTGCTGCTCGCTGTGGTGGTCCAGCAGCGAGGCGCCGCCCGCGATCACCAATTGCGCCGTGGGAATTTCAGCGCGGACGCGCGCGAAGGCTTCCAGCAGCCGCACGCTGTTCTTGCGCCCCTCCACCCCGCCGACCGCGAGAAAGACCGGCCCGGCGCCGAGCCCGAAGCGCGCGCGCAGGGGCTCTTCCCGCCCATCCGGCACGGGCAAGAAGCGCGCGGTATCGACGCCGTTGCCGACAATGTCGGCGCGCCGGCCGAGCCGCGCAGAAAGTGCCTGCTGCCAGGTGCGGCTCACCACCAGCAGGCGGTCGGCGTGCACCATGGCGCGGGTCTGAAGCGCCATCAGCGCGCGATCGGCGAAGGTGTCCACATGGTGCACCGTGCGGGCGAAGGCGCGGATCAGGCCGCGGTCCTTCAAGGTCGCCAGCGCATTGCCGGAAATGCCGTCCTGGGCGTGGAAAATGTCGAAGGCGCGATGCGCCGGGTCTTCGAAATGACGCACATAATCGGCGACGCGGATGCGCACCATGTCCGTCATGTCGGCGCCCACGGGGGAGGCGGGGATGCTCAGGGTGCGGCACAGGGTTTCGCGGAAGAAGCCGGTGCCTTTGGCGTCGGGGGCATGCACGACCACCTGATGGCCGAGGCGCGCCAGCGCATCGCCCAGTTCCAGCGCATGCACCACGCCGCCGCGCGGATTGGTGGAATGTGCGAGCAGCGCGATGCGCAGGGGACGGTCGGGCGGGAGAAGGTGCGCGTTCATGAGGCGATCTCCAGCGGCGCGCAGCCGATGAGCGGGCTTCTCGCGAAATCCCAGATCACTTCGCGCGTGCCGCGATGGTTCAGCGCGACCGCGCCGCCCGCGCCCGCGGTGCCGATGGCGGCGGCGGAAATTCCGCGCGCGGTAAAGCGGGCAATCACCTCCGCCACGTCGGGCGGGGCGACGCTGAGCAGATAGCCGAAGCTCGGGAAGCTCAGCAGCCAGCGCGTGAGGTCCACACCCTCGGGACGGGGGATGGCGGCAAGCTCGATCTCAAGGCCGATGCCGGAACATTCCGCCAGCATGGCGGCGGTGCCGATCATGCCCGCCTGGCTGATGTCCTTGGCGGCGCGCGACAGCCCGGCTTCCGCGATCTGCGGCAGCAGCTCGATGTCGCCGCGCAGGCGGGCGGGCGGCGCATCGGTGGCCGCTTCCCAATTGGAGAAGGGCTCGCGATAGCGCCCGCGCAGGTCCACGGCGGCAATCAGCGTTTCGCCCGGCTTGGCATCGAAGGAGGTGAGCAGCTTTTTCGCCCGCCCGAGGATGGCGACGGAAAGCTGGCCGTGTTCGCTTTTGAGATTGGAATGACCGCCCACCAGCGGCACGCCGAAGGCCCGCGAGGCCGCGCGCAGGCCTTCCAGTACCGGGGCGGCGCCCTCTTCCCCATTCGCCCACACCGCATCGACGATGGCGAGCGGGCGCCCGCCCATGGCCGCGACGTCCGAGATGTTCACCATCGCCCCGCACCAGCCGGCGAACCAGGGATCGCCAGCCACGAATGCGTTCATGAAGCCTTCGATGGCGAGCAGCAGAAATTCATCGCCATCCGGGATCGCCGCGCAATCGTCGCCCACCGGCACGGCGGAGGCGGACAGCCCGAGCCGCGCCGCCACCGCGCTTATGTCGCGCTTGGCGGCAAGTCCGGCACTCGCGCGCAGGCGCGCGGCAAGTTCAGCGAAGGCGCGGGTCTCGATCATGACGCGGCCCGCCGGGGCAAGGCGACGAAACCGGTCGCGCCGCTGGAGAGGGGCGGGTAATAGGCAAGGTCCGCCTCCATGCGATGATGGGGCCGGCCGTGGAGATCGAATTCCGCCACGCTGCGCCAGCGCATGCGGCGGAACAGCAGCAGATTCTGCGCCTGCACATTGGCGAGGAACTTCACGCATCCCTGCGCATGGGCGGTGGACACCGCGAGGCGGATGAGCGACGCGCCGAGCGCGCCCACCTTGCGATAGTCTTCCGCCACCGCGAGCCGCGAGCCCCACCACACGCCGGGGGTCTCCTCGTGGATGCGCACCGTGCCCACCACGTCGTGCGCCGCGATGCCGAGGAAGGACACCGCGACGATGGGCGTCGCCACAGCGTCGATGGCGTCGCGATCGTCCGTGCCGAACAGGCCCTGTTCGCCGCAGAACACGGTGCGGCGCAGGCGGGCGGCGCCCGCGCGCTCCCAGGCCTCGGTCGCGTGCTTCACCTGGAATTCGGATGCGAGGAACGGCTTGAACGGCTCGAACATCACGCGCAGCCTCCCCGCTCATAGGTGGAGAGCGCCGAGCAGGCGCCGCACTTGCCGCAGCCGGCCTTGATGTCCACGGACTTCAGCCCGCTCTCCACCAGCATGCGGGCGAGCGGCTTCAGGATCGCGTGCATGAAGGCGGGCGCGGGGGTGGGGTGGCTTTCCAGCGGCGTGCCGGAAATGGGCACGAACGGCACCACGAAGGGATAGACTCCCATCGCCACCAGCCGCGCGCACATGGCGAGGATGTCTTCGACGCTGTCGCCCAGCCCGGCGAGGATATAGGTCGAGACCTGCCCGCGCCCGAACACCGGCACGGCGGCCTCGAAGGCGGAGAAATAACGCTCCAGCGAGACTTGCGCCTTCCCGGGCATGATGCGTTCGCGCACGCCTTGCGTGACCGCCTCCAGATGCATGCCGAGCGCATCGACGCCGGCGTCCCGCAGGCGGGCGAACCAGGCATCGTCGTCCGGCGGCTCGCACTGCGCCTGTATCGGCAGGTTCACGGCCGCCTTCACCGCCGCCGCGCTCTCGGTGAGGATAGCGGCGCCGCGATCCTTGCCCGGCGGGGTGCCGGTGGTCATCACCATGTGCTTCACGCCGTCCAATTCCACGGCGGCCTTCGCCACCTCGGCGAGCTGCGCCGGGGTCTTTCTTTCGATGGTGCGCCCCGCCGCCAGCGACTGGCCGATGGCGCAGAACTGGCAGGTCTTGGTGCGGCTTTGAAAGCGGATGCAGCTTTGCAGCACCGTGGTGGCCAGCACGTCGCGCCCGTGCAGCACGGCGATCTTGGAATAAGGCACGCCGTCCGCCGTCACGCGGTCGTAGAAGCGCGGGCGCATCGGGAAGTTCACGTCGGCGATCGGCACGCCGTCGCGGGTGATGCGGCTGTTGCCGAAGGCGTCCGGCTTTTCCACCAGATAAGGGCTCTCGAAGGCCGGCGCGGTGTGCACCGGCACCATCACGGTCATGCCGTCGAGGGTGAGCGCCTTGTGGTCGGACGGGCCCGCCCCGCCGCGCCGGCTCTCCGCGCCGGCCTTCGGATCAACGAGCCTTGCCCCCAAGGACTGCAATTCGTTGATCAATTGCGCCGTCTGAAGGGGCGCCATGGCGGCGGAATGGGGCATCGTCTGTTTCATCGCTGGCGCTCCCGAAGGCGGGGAAAGACGAAAAATCGGCGGCCGCATGCGAAACCGTGTGCATGGGCACGGCGGGCCGGTTGTCGAGAATGAGGCTGAGCAGTTCGGGTCGGGCGTAATGGCCCACGCTATCCATCATCCGCTTGCGCTTGGTGATCAGCGCGAGGTCGATGTCGGCCACTAGAATGCCCTCGCCCGAGGTGAGCGGGGGCACCACATGGGCGCCCTCCGGGGAGATGATCGCGGTCATGCAGCCGCCGGTGAGGCCCTTGCGGAGCTTTTCGTCCGGCGAGATGCGGGCGATCTGCTCCTCCGTCAGCCAGCCGGTGGCATTCACCACGAAGCAGCCGCTCTCCAAGGCGTGGTGGCGGATGGTGACTTCGATCTGGTCGGCAAAGATCGGCCCCACGAGCGAGCCGGGGAATTGCGCGACATGGATTTCCTCGTGCTGCGCCATCAGGGCATAGCGGGCGAGGGGGTTGTAATGCTCCCAGCAGGCCAGCGCCCCGACCCGGCCGACAGCGGTGTCGACCACCTTGAGGCCGGCACCGTCGCCCTGGCCCCAGATCATGCGCTCGTGGAAGGTCGGGGTGAGCTTGCGCCGCTTCAGCAGCAACGCGCCGTCGGCATCGAAGATGAGCTGGGCATTGTAGAGCGAGCCATGGTCGCGCTCGTTCACGCCCAGCACCACCACGATGGCATGCCGCTTCGCTGCGGCGGCCACCGCGTGGGTCACCGGGCCGGGAACGACCACGGCGTTTTCATAGAGGCGAAGATGCTCGGCGCCCGTGAGCACCGGCGGGTGCACGAAGGAGAAATAGGGATACCAAGGCAGGAAGGTTTCGGGGAAAACCACCAGCCCGGCGCCCTTTTCCGCCGCCTCCGCGATGGCGGCGAGGACGCGGTTCAGCGTTCCCTCCAGGGTGTCGAGGTCGGGCGCGATCTGCACCGCGGCCACGCGGACCTTGGTCTCTTTCGGCATCTTCGCCTCCATCGTTCTTAGGTCGAGACCGGGCCTCAGAGGGTCCAGGCCTCAGGGGGTCCAAGTGTCAGAGGGTCCAGGTGTCGAGGATGAAGGCGTTGTCCCGGCGGTGGAGCAGCACCAGGTCCAGCACGTCCAGCGGGCTGATGGGGGTGATGCCGGGGATCAGCGAGGGCTCGCCATGGCCGTAGAGCGCCTGGAGCGCGAACCGGCAGGCATAGACCTTGCCGCCCTCTTCCATGAATTTGGTGAGCTGGTTGTTGAAATTCATGTGGCCGGGGAAGGCCTCGTCGCCGAGCTTGGGGAAGCCGCGCTGCACGCCCAGCGTCACGCCGGGGCCGTAGAGCAGGATCGAGGTCTCGAAGCCCTTGCGCTTGAGGCGGGTGGCCTGGAGCAGATTGACGAAGCCGATGGAGCCTTCGAACGCCACGGTGTGGAAGGTCACGAGCGCCTTCTCGCCGGGCAGGGCTTTGACGTCCTCGAACTTCTTGTCCTCGTAATCGACGAAGAAATCACCCTTCTGGTGGGCGGGGGCGGTCACGGCGGGCATGCGGAACTCCTCGTTGGGTGGGCCCCTTGGCGTCCGGGGCTGACGAGGAGATTTGCAATCAATGTGCCAATTTGGCTGTTTTTTGAAACAGTCAATAATATCAGCGATACACAGTCAATTATACATTCAATTACGAGATCTGCGGTGCGCGCCCGATGATTAAGCCCTGGGCGATCTGCGCAACATGCAGGCGTCGCATGCACAAAAGTCCAGCAAATACAAGGCTCGGGCTTCGCCGTAAAATCCGCCCTCCCGGAACATCCCGGAGGTGACAAAGCCATGATGCAACACTATACAGTCAATTTTTGGGGGACGCAAAAGCATCGCGTCGCGGCACGAAGGATTGAAGACGCATCGCCATGGTTGACTGGACGCCGGACCTGACGCGCAGCGACAAGCCGCGCTATCTCGCCATCGCCGACATCATCGCCGAAGACATCCGCGCAGGTCGCCTCTCCGTGGGCGATCGCCTGCCGCCCCAGCGCAAGCTGGCGGACCGGCTCGCGGTGGATTTCACCACCGTCGCGCGCGGCTATGTGGAGGCGCAGAAGCGCGGTCTCGTGGAATCGCGCGTCGGACAAGGCACGTTCGTGCGCGCCCCGATCCGCCCGGCGCCCGCTCCGGTGCGCCACAACCGGCCCGAGCCGGCCGATCTTTCCATGAACCTCCCGCCCGAGCCGGACGATCCGGAGCTGATCGCGCGCATGCAGGACGGCGTGGCGCAGGTGAGCCGCGATCTCGTCTCCCTGCTGCGCTACCAGGGCTTCGGCGGCGCGCCCTCATGGGCATTTTGGGCCTGCTGGCGAAGCCCGGCGATACCGTTCTGTGCGAGAGCCTGACCTATCCCGGCACGCGCTCGATTGCGGCCCAACTCGGCCTGCGCCTCGCCGGTCTGCCGATGGATCGCGAGGGCATCGATCCCGACGCGTTCGCGGACGCCTGCACGCGGCTCGCGCCGAAGGCGCTCTATCTCAATCCCACGCTTCAGAACCCCACCACGCTGACCATCCCCGAAAGCCGGCGCGCGGCCATCGCGTCGGTGGCCCGGCGCTTCAGCGTGCCGATCGTGGAGGATGACGCCTATGGCTTCATCCCGGTGCAGCGCATCGCCCCGTTCGCGGCGCTGGCGCCGGACATCACGTGGCATATCGCCGGCCTTGCCAAATGCATCGGCGCCGGCCTGCGCGCGGCTTATGTGCTGGTACCGGATGTGCGCTCCGGCTGGCCGTTCGCCGCCGCGATCCGCGCCGCCAATGTCATGGCCTCGCCGCTCACCGTGGCGCTGGCCACCCGCTGGATCGAGGACGGCACGGCCGATTCCATCCTGCGCTTCATCCGCGCCGAGACCGCCGCCCGCCAGACGCTGGCGGCCCAGATCCTGCCCGCCGGCACGTTCCGCGCCGATCCCTTGAGCTTCAATCTGTGGGTGGAACTGCCCGAGCCCTGGACCCGCTCGGCCTTCGTCGGGCACATGCGCTCCACCGGCATCGGCATCGTGGCAAGCGACGCCTTCGCCGCCGACGGCAATCCCCCGGAAGCCGCGCGGGTGTGCCTCGGCGGGCCGGTCAGCCGCGAGAAGGTGCGCGGCGCGCTCGAATACATGGCCCATGCCTTGAGCCACTCGCCGGAGCATGCTTCGACCGTGTTGTGAGGCGCTTCATCCGCGCCGCTTGCAGCCCGCGCCGAGCCGGTAGAGCCGCGCGTCGGGCCGGCGCGCCACGGTGCCGACTTGCGGGCTGCTCAGCGCCCCGGTGATGGCGAACGGATAGCCGAGGTCGTTTTCCTTGCCGTCGAGCGGGCGCGGCTCGGCATAGATGTTGATGGTGTTGCGCGGCAGATCGATGGTGCCGCGCCCGACCACGCGCACATGGTCGGTCTCGATCACCACTGCCGGCGCGGTGCGCGCCACCCCGGCGGTGAAGGATAGGGGCGCGCTGACGCAGCGCAGCGCCGTGCTGTCACTGCGCACCGCCTCGTTGAACAGGCCGGCGATGATGCCGAGGCCGGCGAGGTCCAGCTTGCCGGTGGCAAGCCGCCCGCCCGTGAGCCCCACCGACAAAGTGCCGTTCAGCGTGCGCAGCAGGGCGGCGTCGGACGTGGGATCCACGGACATGTCGAAGGCGAGCTTCAACCGCCCCTGGGTGGCGAAGCCCACGTTGGATGCATTGAGGAAGGTGGAGAGCGGCCAGCCTTCCACCGTGCCCTTGGCCCGCACCAGGGTTGGGGTGGCCGTCAGGTCGCTCTGCACCGCCGCCTTGATGCGCCCACCCATGTAGGAGGCGCTGAACGGATCGAGCCGCGCCATGCCCTTGTCGAGGGTGAGCCGGGCCTTGAGGCCGCTCGCGGTATCGCCGGCGCTGTTCAGCCGGTTGGCGGAAATATCGAGATCGAGATCGACCAGCCGCGCCAAGTCAATCTCGGGCTCGACCTGCGGGGCGATCTGCGGCTCGGTCTGCGGGTCGATCGGCGCGCTGGTTTTTGCCTGCGTGGCGGTGCTGCCGCGGCGGGCGCGATCCGCCTCCACCGCGTCGCGCGAGGCTTCCGCCAGCGCGGTGAGTTCGTCCACATAGACCAGCGGGGAGGCAAGCTTGCCCTCGAACAGGGTGCGGCCCGGCCC
The DNA here is from genome assembly GCA_002257205.1 of Rhizobiales bacterium 24-66-13. Taxonomy (GTDB): domain Bacteria; phylum Pseudomonadota; class Alphaproteobacteria; order Rhizobiales; family Xanthobacteraceae; genus NCEH01. Next base: position 8,047 of record NCHM01000243.1, read on the forward strand.
GAGCGTGCTGGAAAGAACGCCGGTAATCTCGGTGCGCCCAAGGCTGGCCTTGCCCTCCGCCTTGAGGCTTTCCGCGCTGGCCGAGAGCATGCCCGAGAAGGTGACCCGCGCATTGGACGAGGAAGAGGCCCCCATCTGCGCCGCGAAGGCGCCGAAATCCGGGATCGCGAAGGTGCTGGCGAGGCGGATCTCGTGGGGCGCGCGCGGGCCGGCGGCGTCATCGCGCACCAGCGAGAGCGTGCCGCTCATGACATTGCTGTCGGTGATCCGGCCGTCCAGCGCATCGACGCCGATGGTGCCGTCGGTGTCGGACACATCGAGCGTGCCCACGATCCGGCCGAGCCCGGTGCCCGGTGCCGTCAGCAGATCCGCCACCGGCAGGTCCACCGCGCCGGACAGGACCAGCCCGTCCAGCTCCAGCACGTCGTCCACCGTGCCCTTGAGGCGGAACACCGGGCGATCGCGCGGCCCGGCCTGGAGCGCGATGTCGCGCAGGCGCACCTGCCCCTTGGCCGTGCGTTCCACCGCCCCCACGGAGATCGGCCCCACCTCGCGGATCGACTGCTCGAAGGCATTGGTCTGGATCAGCATGTCGCGCAGCACCAGCTTGTCGAGATCGCCTTCCAGGAAGCCGGACAGGCCGGTGATCAGGATGTCCCGCAGGCCGTTCGCCACCGGCGGCGTGGTGCCGGGCGCCAGCAGGTCGGAGCGGAAGGAGAGCGACAGGCCTGTGCCCGCCTCCAGGTCCGCGAGGGCGCCGGCGATGGTCAGCGTTTCGCCCTCGGCCAGGGTGGCGGCGAAGGACATGTCCCTGACCGCGAGCGCCCCGGGATCGCCGGCCAAAGTGAAATCGAGCCGCGCCGTGCCATCCTCGGCCCGCGCCAGCGAAACCAATTGCAGCAAGTCGCCGATGCTGGCGGAGCGCGCCGCCGCCTGGAGCGCGATGTCCCGGTCGAACGCCGCCGAGGCCGCCGAGCCGGCAAGATCCAGGCTGAGCCCATGGGTGACCAGGGCGATCTGGGTGCCGAACCGCCCGTCCGCCGGCTTCGCTTCGCGATCGAGCGTGCCGTTGAGCGTCACCTTCTCCCCGTTATAGCTGCCGCTCGCCGAGAGGCGCTGGGCGCCGGCAACCGAATCATAGGTGCTGGAAAGGCTGTCCACCCGCAAAGCGAAGTTCCAGCCCTGGGGATCGTTCGCCTCTTCCAGCAGCAGGTCGCGGATCTCCACCGTGGGCACCGCCGTCAGCACGCCGACGATGCGGGCACTAACCGGGCGGGAGGTGGGATCGTCGCTGTCCAGCGGGGCATCGGCGGGGGGCAGGTCGGCGTGCGTCGTACCCGTGCCGGCGGCGCCTCCCGCAGCGCTGCCGGAGGTTGGACGCGAGGCCATCGGCAAAAGGACGCGCACGCCCTCCACCTCCGCCGCGTCCACCGAAAGGCCTCCCAGCAGTGCGGTATAATCGGCGAGGGTGAGCGCGACCGTCTCCAGATGCAGCTCCACCCCGGCGCCGGCCAGGTCCAGCACCGTGACGTCGCCGAGGCGGGCGGTGAAGCGGGGCAACAGATCCACCGTCACCGCGCCGCGCACCTCCACATCCGGGCCGAGCGTGGCGCGCAGGAAACGTTCCGCCAGATCCTGCCGTCGTGCGGAAAAGCTCGCGAGCTGGGTGAGGGCCACCACGCCGGCCATGGCCACAAGCAGGGCCGCCACCGTGATGGCCGCGAGCCTCACCAGCCAACGCATCCAATCCCCCCTGTTCGTTGACGCAGCGCGCCATCCTCTTGTGCGATGCCCCTTGTGTCACGCTTTTGGGATCGCCGTCACCTGCGCGCCGCCCCATGGGAAGGGTGCGCTTTGCCCGCGCCCGTGGCACCATGAGAGACGCGAAACCGCGTGCGGGAGATGCTTATGAGCTGGATGCCGTCCTCCGATCCGGTGCTGGGCGATGCGCCGTCCTGCGATGCGCTCGATCTTGTGATCGTGCCGCGCGTGCGCGACCTCGGCGACGGCTTTTCCGTGCGTCGCGCGCTGCCCCATGGCAAACGCCAGATGGTTGGCCCGTTCATCTTCTTCGATCAGATGGGGCCGGTGCAGTTCATGGCCGGCCAGGGGCTGGACGTGCGGCCCCATCCCCATATCGGCCTTGCCACCGTGACCTATCTGTTCGACGGCAAGATCATGCATCGCGACAGCGAGGGCAATGCGCTGGAAATCACCCCCGGCGCCATGAACCTCATGACCGCCGGGCGCGGCATCGCCCATTCCGAGCGCTCGCCGTTGGAGGCCCGCGCGGGCAATGCCGCCGGCAATATGTACGGCATCCAGAGCTGGATCGCGCTGCCCGCCGCCCATGAGGAGACCAACCCCTCGTTCCAGCATTTCGCCTCCACTGACCTGCCGGTGATCGAGGATACCGGCGTTTGGGCGCGCGTGATCGCCGGCTCGGCCTTCGGCCAGCGCTCGCCGGTGGGTATGCTCTCAGAATGGCTCTATGCGGAAGTGGCCTTGCAGCCTGGCGCGAGCGCGCCGCTCGACGCCGACACCGAGGAGCGGGCGATCTATGTGGTTTCCGGCGAGATCGAGATTGCCGGCGACGTGTTCGAGGGGCCGCGCCTTTTGATCTTCCGCCCCGGCGACCGCATCACAGTGCGCGCCCGCACGCCGGCCCGCATGATGTTCCTCGGCGGCACGGCGCTGGAGGGACCGCGCTATCTCTGGTGGAATTTCGTCTCCTCCCGCAAGGAGCGCATCGAGCAGGCAAAGGAAGACTGGAAGACCGGCCGTTTCGCCGCAGTGCCGGGGGAACACGAGTTCATCCCGCTGCCGGAGTAAGGATGGGCCTTGCGGAGGACCTGCTGAGATAGGGACGCCTGCGGCGGGGTTTTGCGCTGGGTCCCGGCTCGCATTGCGCTGACGCTCCATGCGTCCGGGACGCGAGAGCCGTATTGGTGTCCCAGCCGACTGAAACGAAGCGCAGTGGAAGGAGAGCCGGGACCCAGCGCAAGGACTTTCGCGCAGCGGTCCTTCTCTTCGATACCCAATTCCTAAAGACGGTCGCGCAGTGCGTAATAGCTCAGGCCCGCCACCAGCAGGGGATAGCGCAGCAGCGTGCCGCCGATGAAGGGCGGCACGGGCAAGCGTTCCAGAAGGTCGAGCCGCCCCATTTGGCCGCGCACCGCCTCGGCCAGAATCTTGCCGAACAGGGGTGCCAGTACCACGCCCTGGCCGGAATAGCCGGCGGATGCCAGCACGTGGGGGGAGAGGCGGCGCACGAAGGGGTTGCGCGTCATGGTGATGCCGAGCGTGCCGCCCCAGCCGTAATCGAGCTTCCCATCGGCCAATTGCGGGAAGATGCGGGCCAGGAAGGGCCGCACGAATTCCATCACCTGCGGGCGCAGCGAGCGGCGATAGCTTTCCCCGCCGCCGAACAGCAGGCGGCGGTCCGGCGTCATGCGGAAATAATTCACCACGAACCGGCTGTCGGCCACCGCCGCCCGTCCGCGAATGATGCCGTCCGCCCGTTCGCCCAGGGGCTCGGTGACGGCGATGTAATTGTTGATGGGCATGACGTGGTGGTCCACCCGCCGGTCGAGCCCGTCCATGAGGCCAT
>NCHM01000244.1 GCA_002257205.1 Rhizobiales bacterium 24-66-13
CCATTCGAGCGCGTGGAAGGTGGCGCACGCCGATTTCATGACGGCGATGATGGCCTTCTTCCTCATCATGTGGCTCATCAATGCCACCGACAAGGACACGCGCAAGGCGATCGCCAATTATTTCAACCCGGTGGATCTCGCCTCCTCCATCACTGAGCTCAAGGGCCTGAACGATCCCGACGACACCCAGGCCAACGGAACGTCGGCGGACGGCGACAAACAGAATTCACTCAAAAACACCACAGGCGCCAAGTCCGGCGCGGGAGCTGACCGCCAGCAGGGCGACAAGGAGCGTAGCGCGTTCCAGGACCCCTATGCGGTGCTCAACAAGCTCGCTGGCGACGCCGATCCAAGCCCCGGCAACGTCACGGCCGATACCGCGATCGGCGATATCGGTTCGCCCGGCAGTGGCGCCGGCGACACGTCGCGCGATCCGTTCGACCCGGTCTATTGGCAGACCAATGCCGCCCGCAAGACGAAGACCGATACCCCCGGTGCGGTCAAATCCAATGTCGCGCCCGCCGGCGCGCGCCCTGACGCCACCGCGCCGCGCGCCGACGCGCAGCCGCTCCAGGACAAGGACACGGCCCAGGTCGCCGATGCGACACAATCCGCCGCCAAGGGGCAGGGCGCCGGCGCCGCGTCCAAGGCCGGCTCCGCCGCCGGTCCGGCGCAGAGCGGGCAATTCCAGAGCGGTCAGGCGCAGAGCGGACAAATCCAAAGTGGGCAGCAAATGTCCGGCCAAGGTCAGGCTACGCAGATCCAGCCGGGGCAGATCCAGGCCGCCCAGGCGCTTCAGGCGGAACTGGGCGCGGCGCTGAAAGCCGCCATGGGTCCGTCCCATGCGCCGAATCTGGATGTGAAGGCCACCAGGGAAGGCCTCGTCATCAACCTCACCGACGACATCGACTATTCCATGTTCGGCGTGGGCTCGGCGATCCCGGATCCCAAGCTGGTGCGGGCCATGGAGAAGGTGGCGAAGATCGTGGCTGCGCGCCCGGGAGATATCGTCCTGCGCGGCCACACGGACGGGCGCCCGTTCCGTTCTGACACCTATGACAATTGGCGTCTTTCCACCGCCCGCGCCCAGATGGCCTATTACATGCTCGTGCGCGGCGGGCTGGAGGAGGCACGGGTGCGCCGCATCGAGGGCGTGGCCGATCGCGATCTGAAGAACCGCACCGATCCTTATGCGGCCGGAAATCGCCGCATCGAAATCCTGCTGCGCGAGCCGGCGCAATGAGCGCGCGCGCACGCATTTTGCTCGCGGGGGCGAGCCTGCTGTGCCTGCTGTCGGCGCCTGCTGCCGCGCTCGACCCTTGGGCGGACACGCGCGCGCCTGGCGAGCAACCGGTCGCCGATTGGCCAAAAAAGCTGCCCGTTCAGGCCAAGCGCCCCGCTCCGCCCGTGGCGTCTCCGGCAAGCGAATCCACGGCACCCGTCACCGCACCCGCCGCCGCCCTCGGCGCTCCGCTTTCCTTGGCACCGCCCGCGCGCGCAGCTCTGCCGCCAACCCGCATCCCCCTGCCGCTCGCCGCTCCGGTGGAGATTCGCCGCGCCGAGGTCGTGACGGTAAGCGATCCAGCCGAGTCGCCTGCGGCCGCCCCAGTTGCGCCGAGCCCGCCGCCCGTCGCGCCGACGGCACGCGCTGCGGTGGCGACACCGATGGATCGCGCGGCAGGTGAGGCGCTGGTGCGCGGGCTTCCCGCCGCAGCCTTGCCCTTGCTGCCGCCGCCGAGCGTTTCGAGCCCTTATGCTCCGCTCCCCGACCCCAAGCTGGCCACGCGCGCGCCCTTCGCAAGCCTTGCCGCCAGCGCCGATGCCATTGTCGAAGAAGCAAGCCGGCCCGACCGGGATGATCCGAGCCCGGCCGCGACTGCGCCTGAGCCGCCGGCCGCCAGTGCGCCGCTCGCACAAGCCTCTGCCGCCGCGGAGCCGGTGGCCACGGATCAGCCCCGTGATCTTCCCGGCGAACCGGTGCAGGCCCAGGCGGTGCAGGCACCCCCAGGGCATGCCGAAACGGAACCCAACGGCGCGCAAGCCGATGTCCCCCCTGCCGAAGCGAGCCATGGCGAACCCGTTCCGGCCGACCCGGCTCACGCGGCGGCCGCCGAATCCCAGGGACAGACCGAAACTCATGCCAAGGCGCCCGCCGACGCGGCTGCCCACGGCCCGGCCGAGAAGGACGCTCATGGCCCAGCTGACGCGGCCGCCGACGGAGGCGACCCCAAGGCGGATGGCAAGGCACCACCTCCGCCGCCCGTAAAGACCGTCGTCGTCACCCTGCCGCCGGTCATGGCGAACGGGATTTCGCCCATGGAGGCGGTTCGCGCCCTGCAACGCTTGCAGGACAAGGTGGCCGCAGGCTCCGTGGAAGCCGTGGATGGCCAGCGGCGCATGCTGGCGCAGATTGACAAGGATTTCAAAGCCGCGCCCCCGGCGGTGTGGCAGGATCCGCGCAACGCCCGCGCGCTGGTGATCCATGTGCTCAGTGGCGGCAATCCCGCCGTGCTGCGCGGCATTCTTGCCCAGGAGCCGCTTCCGGCCCTCGACGAGCGCCTGCTGCGTGGCGCGCTCGCTTATGTGGAAGGCCGCGAGGAGCAGGCGTTGCGCCTGTTCGGCGAGATCGACGCCCGCAGCCTGCCGAACGCGCTCGGCGCGCAGGTGGCGATCGCCCAGGCGGCGACCACGGTGCGCAAGGACCCGGCAAGGGCCGCTAAGCTGCTCGATCTGGCGCGCCTTCTCATGCCCGGTACCTTGGTCGAGGAAGCCGCGCTGCGCCGGCAGATCCTGGTCGCGAGCCAGAGCGGCGACACCGACCAGTTCGGCCGCCTCTCCCGGCAATATCTCGATCGCTTCTCCCATTCGGTCTATGCGGGCAATTTCCGCCAGCGCTTTGCCGCCGCGCTGACCCGCATGCCCTTCATCGACGCTGCGGATGGTTTCCAACGGCTCGATCGCTTGCTGCAACCATTGGACGAAGCCAGCCGGCGCGAAATATTTCTGCTGGTGGCGCGCAGCGCGGTCATCCAGGGCAAGGCCAAGACCACCATTACCGCCGCCGAACGCGTGCTCGCCACCGCCCCCCCGCTCAGCAGCGATGCCGAGCGCGCCCGCCTCTATAAGGCCGCCGCGCAGGCCGCGACCCATGACGGGTTTCAACAGGCCCAGATCGACCTCGCGGCGCTGGATCGCGGCCGGCTGACGCCGCCGGACGCGGCTTTGCTGGATGCCGCCCTTGTGGCCGCCGACCTGGTGCGTACCGCCCCGAACGTCGCGGACGCGGGCCTTGCGTCCGCGCCGAAAATCGCCGATGCCGCGCCGACGCAGGTTGTCGCCGCGCCAATCGCTGCGCCGCCCTCCGCCATCGCGCCGCCAGCCGCGACGTCTCCGGCCGCAGGGCCTCAAACGAGGCTGCCTCAATCCCCGGCGCCGCAAGCCGTGGCGTCCCCGGCGGCGCGCCCTTCGTCGCCTGCCTCGCCGCCGCAAGCTGGCACCACACCCACCGGCGCGCCGCAGGCCCCAACCTCGCAAGCCGCTCCGGCGCAAGCCACCGCCCAGGCTGATCCCGCACCCTCCGCCATCGAGGAGCAGGCACGCGGCACATTGGCCAAGATCGACAAGCTTCTGAAGGAGGCTCCGCGATGACAGCGCTGGACTATTCCGTCGGCCCGGGCGCCGGGCGCGGTGATGTCGTCGCCGGCAAGGGGGCCGCGCGCGCCGGCGCAGCGCCGGGCAATCCCCCCGACGGCGCGGACAGCGTGGCAGGTCACGGCTTTGCGGCGGTATTCAAGCAGATCGCCTCGCCCGCTCCGGATGCCGGCGACACGGGCGCTGCGGGCCGCGACACGTCTCGCCCCGGCTCGGATGCGCATCAGGGGGAGGACAGCGCGATGCCCGCCCCGGACGAGACGGCAAATGACGGCCCGGCGCCGGCGGGCGACCGACAGGCCCGCCCTGGCCGCGTCGCTGCGACCCATGGGCCAGGCTCGCTGTCCCAATTGCTTCTGGCCCTGGGCCGCCCAGCTCGCGCGCCCACCGTCGCCGCGCCGGGGGATGGAGACACGGCGGACGACCTCGCCGCTGCCGCGGTTCAGGCTGCACGGGATGGGGCGAGGCTCCAGGATCCCGCGATGCTCCAAGAGCTTATACCGTTCCCGGACCCCGCGACCTTCCAGGACTCGGCGATGCTTCCTCCCTCCGCAACACCGCAGGATCCGTCCCAATCTCCCCCGGCCTCCCATGGGGAAGATGTAGTGGCGGCACGGGCGACATCCTCCGGGTTGGACGATCCCACGGCACCCGGCGGGCCGAATGCGCCGACGCGGGCGGAGCAGGATGCCGCCGGGGCCGCATTCGCCACGGCGCTCGGCCGGGCCGATGCGACAGCAAGCGCGATGCCGACACGCCAATCCGAGGCGGGCGCTGGGTTCACGGCCGCCCAAACCGCCGCCCCCCCCTTTCCCGACGCCTCGGGTGGGGAAGCGGTGCGGCCGATCCAGGTGTCCGTCCTCTCGCGGGAAACCCATTTCGCGCCGATCCGCAGCCTGACCGGCCAAGCCCTGCCGTTCGTGCAGGCGGGAACCCTGCCGACGGGCGCTGTCTCCGGCGCGCCTTCGGCGCCCCCCGTAACCGCCGGACAACCGCCGCCACCGGATCGCGCGGGCCTTGATGGACAGCCCATCGCCGCGCCGCATCCGATGGGTGGCGCACCCTTCGCGCCGATCGCGCCCGGCGCGGGCATCGCCGCCCGTGAGCGCTCCGCAATGGACACCGGCCGGCAGAGCCTCACTGCCCGCGCGGCGGATGCGCGTCACATCGCCGACGAGGAGGCAATCGCGCCGGCAGACCGCGTTCTGGATGCCCACGCCGCACGTATGGAGGAGCAGGAAGCCTCGGCGCAAGGCAGCTCTGCGGAGCCGTCGCCCGGGCCACAGCCTGCCACTATGGCGCCCCTGCCGCTGCAGCCCGGCATGCGGATGCTCGCCGAAATGCCCACGGTGCGCCAAGTGGCCGAGGCGATTTCCAGCGAGATGTCGAGCCTCGGCGCTCCGGACAGTGCCGACACGGCTATGGGCTTGCGCGCCGGGCCGGTGCGGGTGCTGGAGATCCAGCTTCACCCCGACGACCTCGGCACGGTGAATGTGCGCATGCGCCTGACCCCTCAGGGGCTTGAGGTGCGCTTGCGCGCCAGCAATCCCGACACCGCGCGAATGTTGGAGCAGGATCGCGCCGCCTTGGGTGAGATCCTGCGCTCCGCCGGCTACCAGCCCGGCGACATCCAGATCATCACCACCGACGGCAGCGGATTTACCGGCTTGACGGGGCATGAGCCCACGCCATTCGCGCCGGCGCGGCCCTCGGTTCCCGAAGAGCGCGGCAGTGAACGTCAGCCGGGCGGCGGCTCAGGTCGCCAGCCCTCAGATTCCTCCGATCAGAAAGGTGCACGACGCGATGAAGCGAGTGATCGCGACAGCTTTGGCCGGGGCGATTTCTCTCGCTAGTCCCGTATGCGCGCAAACATTCTCCACCGGCATTCCCGAGCCGATCGGCGCGCGGAAGAATGCCGCGCCGCCTTCAGCTCCGGCGGCGGCGCCCTTGGGCACGATCCCCCGCGCGCCCGCCAAGCCGGCACAGCCGGCCTCGCGCGCAAATTCGGTACAGCCGGCCTCGCTCGCGAATTCGGCACAGCCGGTGCCTGTCGCGCGTCCGAACTCCGCGGCCCGGCCCGGCAAACCCAAGCGCAACGCGGCCTCGACCTCGAATGTGTGCGAGCGCGAATTGGCGCGCGCGTCGGCGCTCTATAACATTCCGCTGCCCGTGCTCTATGCGGTGGGCTTGCAGGAGAGCGGGATTAACGGACATCTCCAGCAATATATGTTGAACGTCGCCGGCAAGGATTACCTTGCCACCTCGCTTCCCGACGCCATGCGCGCCTTCAACGAGGCGCGGGCGCAAGGCATCAAGCTGATCGATGTCGGCTGTCTTCAGGTGAATTATTATTATCACGGAAAAAAATTCCGCTCGGTGGAGCAGATGTTCAATCCACGGCTGAATGTCGAGGTGGCGGCGCAGGAATTGCGAGACTGGCGCAAGAGCCAGGGCAATTGGACCATGGCGGTCGCGCGCTACAATGCCTCCAAGCACAATGTGGCGGGGCAGAAGCGCTATGTCTGCGCCGTC
>NCHM01000245.1 GCA_002257205.1 Rhizobiales bacterium 24-66-13
GATGTCGCCAAGTTCCGGATCCACCGCCACCAGCGCCACATGGGCGGCATAGGAGAAGGTGCCGGTGTCGCGCACCGGCTTGTAGCCGATGGTGGATTCCAGGCCGTGCGGATCGATGCCGGCGGGCAGGTCCTGCGGGCGGCGATACCAGGTGTGAGCGATCTCCTGAAGGCTCACCTGGCCGGTGGGCGCCACCGCGAAGCCGTCCTTGATCACCACCTCGGCCGGGTCCGCCTGGAGCAGATGGGCGCCGATCCGCGCCGCGAGCCGCGCCACCTCCTTGCAGGCGGTGGCCACCGCGCCGCCCGCCATCACCATGGAGCGCGAGCCCCAGCTGCCGGTGGAATAAGGCGTGTATTCGGTGTCACCGTGCACCAGCTTGATGCGCGCGGTATCGATGCCGAGCACTTCGTGGGCCACCTGGGCGAAGGTGGTTTCCATGCTCTGGCCGTGGGAATGCACGCCCACGCGCAATTCAAGGCCGCCGTCCGGCGTCATGCGCGCGGTCGCCTGCTCATGGCCCGGCACCATGGGAATGCCCCAGCCGGAATAGACCGAGGTGCCGTGGGCGCCCTGCTCGCAATAGATGGAATGGCCGATGCCGATCAGCCGGCCGTCCGCCTCGCCCTTGGCCTGGCGGGCGCGCACCTCGTCGAGGCGGGCCATGGCGATGGCGCGGGTGAACGCCTGGGGATAATCGCCGCTGTCGAAATGCTTTTTGGTGATGTTGTCGAACGGCATCTGCTCCGGCCGCACGAGGTTCTTCAGCCGCAATTCGTGCGGCTCCATGCCGATCTCGCGGGCGATCGCGTCCAGCACCAGTTCGAGCGCGAAGCACACGCCGGTGCGCGCCACGCCGCGATAGGGCAGGATCGGGCATTTGTTGGTGGCGACCGACCAGGTGCGGCACCGGAATCGACGATCGCCTCGCAATCGATCCCCCGCAGCGTGCCGTCGCGATCGGCATAAGCGGTGATGGAATAATGATGCTCGCGGCAGTTCGCGCCGGCGGTCAGGCTCTCGCGCCGGTCCTCGATCCAGCGCACGGGATGGCCGAGCCGCATGGCAAGCCAGCCGAGGCAGATGTCTTCCGGCAGCAGGATGCCCTTGTAGCCGAAGCCGCCGCCGACGTCGGGCGAGATGATGCGGATCTGCTCCTGGTTCAGCCCCAGGCATTCGGCCAGGCCGTTGCGCACGATGTGCGGCATCTGGCTGCCGGTGTGGAGCACGAGTTGCTCCTTGCGATGGTCCCAATGCGCCACCGTCCCGCGCCCCTCCATGGGCGCCATGCTCTGGCGCGCGGTGGAGAGGGTGCGGGTGATCTTGATGGGGGCATCGAAGGCGGTCTCGATGTCCACTTCCATGAAGCTTTCGAGAAAGACGTTGTCGCCCCAATGCTCGTGCACCAGCGCGCTGCCGGGATCGCGGGCCTTCACCATGTCGTGGACGGCGGGGAGTTCCTCAAGGTCCAGATCGATGGCGGCGGCGATATCCTCGGCCTGCGCGCGCGTATCACCGACGCACACCGCGAGCAGTTCACCGACCTGGCGGACCTTGTCGGTGGCGAGCGGCCATTGCTCGGAAACCTTGAAGCCGGGCAAGGTGGTGACGGCGCGGATCGGCTTCACCGCCGCCAGGTCCGTGGCATTGAAGGCGCGGCCGCGACAGGCTTCGGGAATATGCACCCCATGGATGCGGGCGTGGGCGAGCGGGCTGCGCACGAACGCGACATCCTTCAACCCCGGCAGGCGGACATCGGCCACGAACTGACCGCGGCCGCGCAGGAAGCGATCGTCCTCCTTGCGCGGGAGACGCGCCCCGACACCCTGCTTGGTCATCCCGTATTCCCCGGTCGCTCTTGAAAACCCGCGGCATGCGCCATCATGGGCGGATGCCTCTGCTTTTGAAACGCCACCGGGCAGCCGGGGCGCGGCAGAAAAGACGGGGCATCGACGGTGTCAGGCGCTGGCCCGCCGATGCCCCGCCCCCGAAAGGGATGGGGGGTCAATCTCACCCCTTCCGGATCAATGGACCACTTCGACCTTGCCGTTGACGATCTTCACCACATAGGTGGCCGGGCTGCTCTGGCCGCTTTCGCGTCCCTCGGGGCCGGCCTTGGCGAACACGATCTTGCCGTTGAGGCCGGGCACTTCCACCTTCCACAGGGCTTCGGTGATCTTGGCCGGATCGGCCGAGCCGGCCTTGGCGATCGCGGCGGCGATCACAGTGATGCCGTCATAGCCGCGGAAGCTCTCGGTGAGGCCGGCGGCGGGATAGCCCTTCTTCTTCCAGGCTTCCACGAACGCCTTGGCACGCTCCGGATACGGCGTCGCATCGGGCGACCAGGGGGTGAAGAACAGCAGGTGATAGGTGCCGTTAGCGGCGGTGCCGGCCTGCTCGGCGAGCTGGTCGGGGCTCTGCGAGCCGCCGGTGGTGATGATCTGCTTGTTGAGGCCGAGCGCCTGGGCCTGCTTCAGCACCAGGGTCAGCTGCTCGACGGCGGTGGTGACGATGAGGGTATCGCTGTCCGAGGCCTTGATCTTGGCGAGCTGGGCGCTGAGATCCTGCGCACCCTGGTCCATGGTCTCGACCGCGCCGACCTGGATGCCCTTGTCCTTGAACATGGCCGAGAAGTCGCTGGCGGTGCCGCGGCCCCAGTCATTGTTCACCACCAGGAAGTCGGCCTTCTTGATCTTGAAGCCGTCGATCACCTTGGCGAAATTCTGCGCTTCCAGCGACGAGGGGGCGGAAATGCGGAACACGTAGGGATTGCCCTGCACCGTGATCTTGGAGGAGGAGGAGGTCTCCACCACCATCGGCACGTTATACTGCATCAGCTTGGGCATGACGGCGAGGGTGAGGCTGGAGCCCCAGGCGCCGAGCATCACCGGCACCTTGTCGCGCACGATCAGCTTCTCGGCGACGGCGGCGGCTTCGGTCGGGTTGCTCTTATTGTCCTCGATGATGAGGTTGAGCTTCTTGCCGAGCACGCCGCCCTTGGCATTGATCTCCTCGGCGGCGAGCTTGGCACCGTCGGCGACGAAATTGCCGGAGGCGGCAAAGGCCCCGGTCAACGGCATGTTCACGCCGATGGAAATGTCCTGCGCCGCCGCCGGCAAGGCGAATGCCACGGACAATCCCAATGCGCAGGCGGCAGATGTCAGAAATCCTGATTTCAGCTTCACCATATCACCTATCCTCTGGAGGGGGTTATTTTCGTTGTTGAAGCAATGGCATCGTCTTGCTGCGATGAACATGCGCGAAAGGCCCACATAACGCGCGTGAAAGACGCGCGAGCAGATCGGAGACTTTCCGATATCAGCTCCGGGCGTCAATCATTCTATATACCATCAGATAGGAAAACTCCTTCTGTCAAGGCTCTCTTGCGCAATCGCTCCGCGGGGCGCAGCATTTTTTTACCGCATCCGCTTTGCCGGGCCCCGCAACGGCAAGGTCATGGGTCGAAAAAATGTTGCCGGCTCTGGATTTTCGGACCTTCCCCGGCCCTGTCGGCAGGGTCGGAAAAGCGATTGAAGAATTGAGTTGTCTTATCATTCTGTTTATAGCACCATTTGCTCTATCGAGATCGAATTCCCCGGCAGAAACTTCGTCCGCGAAACCGCCAAAGATTTGATTCCACACAAAAATCAGGAACACTGCCCATGCCCGGCGACGCCAAGCCCATCATTGCCATCCTCGGGGGAACGGGCGATCTCGGCTCCGGCCTCGCCAAGTCCTGGGCCGCTGCCGGCTATGAGGTGGTGATTGGCTCGCGCAGCGCGGAAAAGGCTGCCGAAGCCGCCGCTGCCCTCGGCGGTACGGCACGTGGCGACGACAATGCGGGCGCGGCGCGCGCCGGCGATATCGTTATCCTCGCGGTGCCGTTCGCAAGCCACGAATCCACGTTGCTGGATGTGCGCGACGCGGTGCAGGGCAAGATCGTCGTGGATGCCGCCGTGCCTTTGGTGCCGCCCAAGGTTTCCACCGTCCAGCTGCCCGCCGAGGGCTCGGCCGCGCAGATCGCGCAAGGCCTGCTGGGCGAAGGCGTGCGCGTTGTTTCCGCCTTCCACAATGTGGGAGCCACCAAGCTGCATGGCGGCGGCAAGGTGGATTGCGACGTGCTGGTGTTCGGCAATGACAAGGACGCCCGCGACCAGGTGATCGCGCTGGCCGGCGTGGTCGCGACGCGCGGCATCGACGGCGGTGTACTCGCCAATTCCGCTGCCGCCGAGGCGCTGACCTCCGTGCTCATCGGCATCAATCGCCGCTATAAGGTGCCGGGCGCCGGCATCCGCATCACCGGCCTCGACATTCCCGCCGTCGGCTGAGGTTTTCATGGCCGCGCCTTCCCTCTCCCTGCACGCCTTGCCGGGAATTCCCCTGGTGGAGCCCGGCGACGACCTCGCCGGCCTGCTCGGCGCGGCGCTGGAGGCGAGCGGGCTCGGCCTTGAGGATGGCGACATCCTGGTGGTGGCGCAGAAGATCATCTCCAAGGCGGAGGGCTGCTATCTGGCCCTCGCCGACGTGGCCCCCTCCCCCCGCGCCATCGAGATCGCTGCCCGCGTGCGCAAGGACCCGCGCCACGTGGAAGTGGTGCTTTCCGAATCCTCACAGATCGTGCGCGAGGGGCCGCACGTGCTGGTGGTCGCCCACAAGCTCGGCTTCGTCATGGCCAATGCCGGCGTGGACGAATCCAACATCGACCATAAGGATGGCGCGCGCGTGCTGCTGCTGCCGCGCGATCCCGACGGCTCCGCCGCCGCCCTGAAGGCCCGGCTCGACGCGCGCTTTGGCGTGACGGCGGGCATCGTCGTCAATGACAGTTTCGGCCGGCCCTGGCGCAACGGGGTCGTCGGCGTCGCGCTCGGCGCGGCCGGCGTGCCAGCGCTGGTCGACATGGTCGGTGCGCCGGACCTGTTCGGCCGCGCCATGCGGGTGACCGAAATCGCGGTGGCGGACGAACTCGCCTCCGCCGCCTCCCTGCTCATGGGCCAGGGCGACGAGGGCCTGCCGGCCGTGCTGGTGCGTGGCTATCGGCGGGCCGCGCCCGAACGGCCCGCCGCCGCCCTCATCCGCCCCCGCGAACGCGACATGTTCCGATGAATGCGCCCCTCCCCCCCTCCCGCTCCGGTTCCATCGTCGCCTTGTGCGGCGGCGTGGGCGGCGCAAAGCTCGCCCTTGGCCTGGAACGGGAGTTCGGCGCGGCGGTCGCGCTCGTGGTGAATACGGGCGATGACTTCGAGCATCTCGGGCTTGCCATCTCCCCCGATCTCGACAGCGTGCTCTACAAATTGAGCGGGCTCAGCGACGAGGTGCGCGGCTGGGGACGCGCGGACGAAAGCTGGAACTTCATGGCCGCGCTGGGTGAAATGGGCGCGGAGACCTGGTTCCAGCTGGGCGACCGTGACCTCGCGCTGCATGTGGAGCGCACGCGCCGCCTGCGGCTTGGCGAGAGCCTCACCCAGGTCACGGATTTGATACGGACCCGGCTCGGCATCGCCGCCCGCCTGCTGCCCATGAGCGACATGCCGGTGCGCACGCTGGTCCATACGGACGAAGGCACCTTGCCGTTCCAGCGCTATTTCGTCGAACGCCGCTGCGCGCCCGCCGTCACCGGCTTCACCTTCGAGGGCGCGGCCACCGCCCGGCCGACATCGCAAGTGCTGGCCGCGCTCGCCGCGCCGGACCTGCGCGCCGTGGTGATCTGCCCGTCCAACCCCTATCTCAGCATTGATCCCATTCTCGCCCTTCCCGGCCTGCGCGCCGCGCTCGCCGCCGTACGGGTGCCGGTGGTGGCGGTCTCGCCCATCATCGGCGGTCAGGCGATCAAGGGGCCGACTGCCAAGATCATGGCGGAGCTGAAGGTGCCCGCCACCTCGGCCGCCATCGCCGCCCATTACGACACGCTGATCGACGGCCTCGTGATCGATGCCGCCGACGGCGAGGAGCGCGCCCGCATCTCGACTCCGGTCGCCGCGGTCCCCACCTTGATGAAAACCGCCGACGACAGCGTGCGCCTGGCACGGGACGTGCTGCGCTTCGCGGAGGCATTGGCGAGCGCTGGCGCGGTGATCCATGCCGGAAGGGAGGCGGTGGGCCCATGAACAGCCATGTTCCCGCAAGCGATTTTCGTCCGCCCGCCGATCTGTGGGCGCTGGTGCCGGTGAAGCGCTTTGCCCTCGCCAAGCGTCGCCTCGCGCCCCAGCTTGCGCCGCCCGAGCGCGCGGCGCTCGCCAAGGCCATGCTGCGGCACGTGCTCGGCGTGCTCGCCGGCTGCCGGGGGCTTGCCGGCATCCTCATCGTCACCAGCGATCCGGAAGCCATGGCGCTCGCCCGCGCGTTCGGCGCCCATGTGCTGCCCGATGCTATGGAAAGCGGCACCAATGCCGCCGTGCGTGCCGGCATGGCCGCGCTCGACCGCGCTGGCAAAGGCGGGGTGATCGTCGTGCCCGGCGATGTGCCCGGCATCACGCGAGCGGAAATGGATGCGGTGGTGGATGCCCTCGCAAGCGCGCCCGTGGTGCTGGTGCCGGCAACACGGGACGGCGGCACCAATCTGCTCGCGGCCTGCCCACCGGCCCTCATGGCGCCGAGCTTCGGGCCTTCCAGCTTCGCCCGTCACCTGGAAAGCGCCCGGGCCGCCGGCCGCGAACCGTGCGTGCTGCACCTGCCCGGCATTGGGCGCGATATCGACGTGAGCGCGGATCTGGCCGCCCTGCCCGCCGCGCTTTCGCCCGTTCTTCTGCGAGCCCGCCCCGGCGCGGCTCTGCCCCTGCCCTCGCCGCTTGAGGAGCCCTTGTCCCTATGATCGCGCCCTCCGTCCTTCCCGATCTCTCCGCCGGCGCCCGCCTCGCCCCCGCACAGGCTTTCGCTTTGGTGGGCATGAGCGATCTGTCTCCGCTGCTGGAAGCGGCGGCGCGGCGGCGCGACGCGGCCCACGGCCATTACGTCTCCTATTCGCGCAAGGTGTTCATTCCGCTCACCCAATTGTGCCGCGACGTCTGCCATTACTGCACCTTCGCCCATGCCCCGCGAAAGGGCGAGCGCGCCTTC
>NCHM01000246.1 GCA_002257205.1 Rhizobiales bacterium 24-66-13
CGAATACCGGCCAGAGGGCGCAAAGCAGATGGTCTGCATCCGCGTGAAGGACAATGCCGGCGGCGTGCCGGACGCGGTGATCGAAAAGGTGTTCCAGCCATTCTTCACCACCAAGCCGGTGGGCAAGGGCACCGGGCTCGGCCTGTCGGTGAGCTTTGGCATCATCCGCGACCACGGCGGCACGCTGAGCGTGGAGAACGACGCCACTGGCGCGGTGTTCACCATCACGCTGCCCGCCGTGCCTCCGGAAATGACCGGCGAGACCCAGCCGCACCAAGGGGCAAGCCCCACCATCAGCTGAACCGCATCCCGGCCGGAGCGAACGCAAAAAGGGCGCCCCAGCGGCGCCCTTTTCCTGTATCGCCAGCCGTGGCGCCCGTGCGCGGATCCGGCTCTAAGCGCCCGCCATGGCCGGCACGTTCGGCACATAATAGCCGGTCTGCGATGGCACCGAACGGAACGCGTCCGAAATCCCCAGCACGGTTTCCGCGCCACCCAGCAGCAGATAGCCGTCCGGGCGGGTGATGCGGGCGACCCGGCCGAGGATGTCCCGCTTGGTGGCGGCGTCGAAATAGATCAGCACGTTGCGGCAGAACACGATGTCGAACGCGCCGAGATGGCTGAAATTATGCAGCAGGTTCAGCTTGCGATAATCCACCATGGAGCGCAGGTTCGGCTTCACCTGCCAGTTGTCGCCGTCTTTCTCGAAGTATTTCAGAAGCAATTGCACCGGCATGCCGCGCTGAACCTCGAACTGGGTGTAGCGCCCCGAGCGCGCGCGCTCCAGCACCTCGCCAGACAAATCGGTGCCGACGATTTCCACCCTTCGCCCGCCCGTGAGGTGCGGGTTTTCCAGCAGCGTCATGGCGATCGAATAGGGCTCCTGCCCGGTGGAGGCGGCGGCGCACCAGATGCGCAGCGGCTCGCCCGGACGGCGCGTCGCGTTCAGGCTTGGCAGCATGATCTTGGTGAAGTGCTCGAACGGCGACTTATCGCGGAAGAACAGCGATTCATTGGTGGTCATAGCCTCCAGCACCGCCTCGGCAATGACGCCGGACGGCTGCTCGCGAAGGATCGCCGCCAAGCGGGCGAAATCGGCGAGCTCAAACTTCCGCAACAGCGGCAACAGGCGGCTTTCCAACAAATATTGCTTGTCTATCCCAAGGATCAGCCCGGAATGGAGCTTCAGGAATCTGGAAATCGACTCGAAATCGACTGCGGAAATCATGCCCGTCCCCCCATCAGCAGGCGCGTGACCTTGGCGCCGATATTGCTCACGGAAATCAGCTCGCTGGCGTTTCCGGCCGCATAAGTGGCCCCCGGCATCCCCCAGACGACGCTGGATTCCTCGTCCTGCGCGATCACGCTGCCGCCGGCATCGGCGATCATGCCCGCGCCCTTGGCCCCGTCGCTGCCCATGCCGGTCAGCACGATGGCGAGCACATGGCTGCCGTAGATCGCCGCCACGCTGTCGAACAGCGGGTCAACCGCCGGCTTGCAGAAATTCACCGCCGGCCCGTCCGAAAGGCGGATCACGGTATCGTTGCCCGATTTGGCGACCAGCATGTGCTTGCCGCCGGGCGCGATATAGATCCGGCCGGGCTTGAGGACTTCCCCGTCCACGCCCTCGGCGGCCGTGCGGGCCGCTGCGCGCCCCACATGCTCGGCCAGGATGGCGGTGAAGGTGGGCGGCATATGCTGGGCGATCACCACCGGCACATTGGCGATGGCGGCGCCGAAATCGGTGAAGATGCGCGTCAGGGCCTGCGGCCCGCCGGTGGAACTGCCGACCGCGATGATCTCCACGGGCGACATGGAATAGGGGCGCTTGCGCACCGTCTTCGGTGGCGCGCCCGCACCGGTCACGGGAGGCGGGGCGGTGGAAATGGCCGGGCGTGTCATCGGCGACGGCGAGGGCGTAGCCGGCGCCTTGAGGACCGCCGGAGACACAGCCGGCGCGGAAACGACGGCGGATGCGGCAGCGGATACGGACGCCGCGAGGGTGCGCGGCGGTGCGGCGGCAGGGCCGCCCGCCGGGAACGCGCCGCGCCGACGCGCGCGATCGACCAGCCCGCGCAGCTTGCCGAGCAGTTCGGAGCGGAACTCCTCCGCCGCGATGCTGCCGCGGTCCGCATTCGGCTTGGCGAGATAATCGGCGGCGCCGAGATTGAGCGCCTTCATGCTGATCTCGGCACCGCGCCGGCTGAGCGCCGAGGCGACCAGCACCACGGTATTGGGCCGGCGCTCCAGGATCAGCGGCAGGGCAGTGAGGCCGTCCATTTCGGGCATCTCCAAGTCAAGGATGATGGCATCGGGCGCCGTGCGCACCACATCGTCCGCCGCACGCTTGCCGTTGGAATGGGTGGCCACCACCTCGAAGCTCTTATCGCTATCGAGCCAGCTGGAAATAATGCCGCGGACGAACACGGAATCGTCGACGATCATTACGCGTATGGGTCCACCGGCGGGCAGGGTTCCTGGGGTTGTCGACGCCTGCGGGCTCATGTCACTGCCTTTTCCAATGCGCCGACTTCCTCCAGCTTCTCGCGAAGCAGATCGAAATCGAAAGGTTTCATGATGTATTCGTTCGCCCCGGCAGCGATCGCCGTCGCGATGTGGTGGGGATCGTTCTCGGTCGAACAGAAGATCACCAGCGGGACCAGGCCCGCCGGCAGCGACCGCAGCCGCGTGAGGAAGCCGAGGCCATCCACCACCGGCATGTTCCAGTCCAGCAAGATGACGTCCGGCAAGGCGATGTCGCACGCCGCGAGGGCTTCGAGACCGTTCGCCGCCTCGGTCACGCTGAAGGACATATCTTCCAGCATGCGCCGCGCGACTTTGCGCACGACGCCGGAATCATCGACCACAAGGCAAGTCTTCATGAGTTCATCCTGTCGGGTGGCCGGGCATCACGCCGCGCGGTCGGTGGTGAGGCGCGCCAGGGCGAGTTCGACATCCAGCACCAGCAGAAGCTCGCTCGGCAGGCGATGCACGCCGGTGGCAAGCCCGGCCCATTGCGGGTCGAGATTGGTGGGGTTGGCCTCGCGCGAGGCGTTGTCGAGCATCATCACCTCGCCCATGGTGTCGATGATGAGGCCGTAGGATTCCCCCTTGTGCTCGATGCCGACGGCCATGCTCGCGCGTCCGCCGTCGGGAAGACCCAGCAGGCGGCGCATGTTCACCATGGTGACGATGCGGCCGCGCAGGTTCAGCACCCCCTCGATCTGCGGAATGCAGAGCGGGACATGGGTGATGTGATCGGGCACGAACACTTCCTGCACCGCCTCGATGGGCAGGCCGAACAATTGCGGCCCGATGCGGACGGTGACGAATTGCGAGCCGCCGGGGCTCACGTCCTGCTTGATGACGACGTGCTGGCTCATGCCGCTTCTCCATGGATGGCGCCGGTGAATTCCTTGAGCGCGGCGATCAGGCCCGCGCGATCGGACTTGGCGATGTAGTCGGTGAAGCCGGCGGCACGGCCGCGCTCGACCAAATCGTAGGCCCCCTCGCTCGCCAGGGCGATGATCGGCACGTTGCGGATCTGCGGATCGCCGCGCACCGCCTGGGCGAACTGGAAGCCGTCCATGCCGGGCATCTCCACGTCGCTGACGATGATGTCGAAGCGGGTTTCGCCGCCGAGCCGGTCCAGCGCCTCGCGGGCCGAGCCGCACGCCGTCACCTCGAAGCCGTTGCCCTTCAGCACCGGCTCGATGAGGTTGCGATAGAAGGCGCTGTCATCCACCACCAGCAGCTTGCCGCCGGGCTTGTCCCGCGTGCCGGAGAGGCGCTTGAACCAGCTGCCGAAGGCCTGGTCGATATAATGGCCGACATCGAGGATCTCGGCGGCCTGGCCGTCGATGATCGCCGCGCCCAGCAGGTTCTCCGCATCCGAGGACAGCTGCATGTCGAGGTGGGCGTCCACCACGTCCACGATCTCGTCCACGACCAGACCCATGGTCTTCCCCTCGTCCGAGAAGATCAGCATCGGCTGGGTGCCGTTGGCGGCGCGCTTCACCTTCTCGTTGACATAGACGATCGGGATCAGGGCCCCGCGATACTGGATCACCGGGTGGCCGTTCACATGCTCCAGCTTGGTGGCCTCCAGTTCCTCCAGGCGCGTCACCAGCGAGAGCGGCACCGCCTTCAGTTCGTCCGAGCCGGCGCGGATCAGCAGCAGCGGCGTCGTCTGGCCCTGCGCGGCGGTCGCGGCGGCGGCGGTGTTGTGCAGGTCCGAGCCGAGGGTCTCGTCGGGCGAGGCGGCGACCTTGGCGAGGCCGACCGGGTCCACGATCATGATCACCCGGCCATCGCCCAGGATGGTGCTGCCCGACACCATGGGCAGCTGGCGCAGCACCGAGGCCATGGGCTTCACGACGATTTCCTCGGTGTGGGACACCGCGTCCACCACCACGCCGAACAATTGGTTGCCCACCTGCAAAACCACGATCAGCGCGTCATCGAACTTCTGCTCCTTGCCCTCGTCGGCGATGCCGAGCAATTGCGCGAGCGGAACGATGGGCAGCAGCTTCTCGCGCAGGCATAGCACCGGCGCATCCTTCAGGCGCTTCACCTGGTGGAAGGAGTTGGGCTGCACGCGCACCAGCTCCACCACCGAGCTTTGCGGTAGGGCGAACCGCTCGCCCATGGCCTCGACGATCAGCGCCGGGACAATGGCGAGGGTCAGCGGGATCTTGATGGTGAAGGTGCAGCCGGCGCCGGGACGGGAGGTGACATCCACCGCCCCGCCGATCACCTCGATATTGCTGCGCACCACATCCATGCCGACGCCGCGGCCGGAGACATTGGTGATTTTCGCGGCGGTGGAGAAGCCGGCGGCGAAGATGAAGCGGAACACCTGCGAATCCGGCATCTTGGCCAACTCGGCGGCGGTGGCGAGGCCGTTTTCCTGCGCCTTGGCCTTGATCCGGGCCACGTCGAGGCCCTTGCCGTCGTCGGAAATCTCGACGATCACATGACCGCCCTGGTGATAGGCGGAGAGGCGGATCGTGCCCTTGTCGGGCTTGCCCGCGCGGCGGCGCTCCTCGGTGGTCTCCAGCCCGTGGTCGGCGGAATTGCGCACCATGTGGGTGAGCGGATCCTTGATCTGCTCCAGCACCTGCCGGTCCAGCTCGGTTTCCGCGCCGATCTGCTCCAGCTCGATATGCTTGCCCAGTTCCTGCGCGAGGTCGCGCACGATGCGGGGCAGCTTCTGCCAGGCATTGCCAATCGGCTGCATGCGGGTGCGCATGATGGCGCCCTGCAACTCGCCGGTCACGTTGGAAAGCCGCTGGAGGGCGACCTTGAAATCGGAACTCTCGTCGCGGCGGGCGATTTCGAGCAGCTGGTTCCGCGTCAGCACCAGTTCGGACACCATGGTCATCAGGTGTTCGAGCAAGGTCACGTTGACGCGGATAGACTGGTTGGAGACGCTGAGCGCATGGTCTTCCGCGCGGACGCTCTTGGCTTCGGGATCGGCGGCGGGCGCAACGTCGCGCACCGCGGGAAGCGCGGCGGACGCGGCGGCGGACGCGGCGGCGGACGCGGCGGCCTTGTCCAATTCCGCGAGCTTCGCCCGGGCGGCAGGCACCTCGACGGCGGTTTCGCGGAACACCCGTTCCAATTCATCCAGCGAGACTTCGCCCGGCTTCAAGGCGCGCTCCAGCTGGTGCATCACCGCCGCAACCCCTTGCCGGGGCTCGCTGACGGGCGCGGCGGCGCCGTTCATCATGGATTTGACGGGCGCGGCAACGGGCGCAGCGACGGGGGCGACGACAGGGTCTGCGGGCACCAGGGGCGGCGCGGCGACGGCGGCGGCCGGAGCGGCGGAGAGCGCGTCCAGCTGGGAGATCAGATCCTCATCCGAACCGGGCGGCTCGCTGCCCTCCGACGCCTCGATCTCGACCAGGATTTCCTTGATCCGGTCCACCGTGATCAGCACCAGGCCGACCGCCTCGGTGGTCACCGGTATCCCCTGGCGGAACTGGTCCATCAAGGTTTCGGCGGCATGGGCGAGCGTCGCGAGGCGCGACAGGCCGATGAAGCCGCAAGTCCCCTTCATGGTATGCACAAGGCGGAAGATATTGTTGAGAATCTGAGCGTTGTTCGGGTCCTGCTCGAACTTCACCAACTCGACGTCCGCGACGTCGAGGCTCTCATTCGTCTCAGTC
>NCHM01000247.1 GCA_002257205.1 Rhizobiales bacterium 24-66-13
GCGCCTCGCCGCCGCGACCGGTGGATCACCGGCGGGCGGGCGCGTGCTGGTCGGCCCGACGCCGGAGGAGGCGGCGCGCGAAATCCTCGCCTTTTTGCGACAGATCGGCGTGCTGAAATCCGCGCGCTGAACGTTCCGCCGAAATCGCGGTGTAGAGCGCGGAAGAACCGCCGTCATCCGCCCCTAAACCGCTCTTCGACTCTGCCAAGCCAATGTTTCACATGAAACATTTTGCTCAGCGCTGGGCGGTGCGCCAGTTTTCCGCGGTGTAATAAGGCGCGTTGGAGGCCGCGAGCGCCGGCTTGCCGAGGATGATGTCGGCCGCCTTTTCCCCGATCATGATGGTCGGCGCATTGAGATTTCCCGTCGTCACGGACGGCATGATGGAACTGTCCACCACCCGTAACCCCTCGACGCCAATCACTTTTGTGTCCGCTGTCACCACCGCCATGGGATCGTCGGCGCGCCCCATCTTGCAACTGCAGGAGGGGTGATAGGCGCTCTCCACATGGGCGCGCACGAAGGCGTCGATGTCCGCATCGCTGGTGACGTCGGCGCCGGGCTGTATTTCGCGTCCGCGATAGGGGTCGAATGCCTTCTGGGCAAAGATCTCGCGGGTCAATCGCACGCAAGCACGCATCTCCACCATGTCATCATCATGGCTGAGATAGTTGAACATTATGCGCGGATGGTCTTTCGGATCACGCGAATTCAGCCGCACCCAGCCCCTACTCTTGGTGCGCATGGGCCCGACATGGGCCTGGAAGCCATGTTCGCTCGCAAGACCTTTGCCGTCATAGGTCACGGCCAAAGGGATGAAATGATACTGGATGTCGGGATAGCGAATGCCCGGCCGCGAGCGGATGAAGCCGCAGGTTTCGAAATGATTGGTGGCGCCGAGGCCGCTCTTCGTCAGCAACCATTGCGCCCCTACCAGCGTGCGCGGGATGAAACCAGTATTGGAATACAAAGTGATGGGCTGGGTGCACGCAACCTGGAAGTAAAACTCCAGGTGATCCTGGAGGTTTTCCCCCACCCCCGGCCGATCCGCCACGACCTCAATGCCAAGGTCAGCCAGTTCCCCCGCAGCTCCAATGCCGGAAAGCTTCAGCAGCTTCGGCGAATTGATCGGACCACTTGAGACGATCACCTCACGCCGCGCCCGCGCCACCTGCTCCGTGCCCCCACGCTCGTAGCGAACCCCCACCGCGCGGCGGCCCTCGAACAGGATTTGCGAGGCTAAGGCATGGGTGACAAGGCTGAGGTTGGGGCGCTTCAGGGCGGGCTTGAGATAGGCGTTGGCGGTGGACCAGCGCACGCCGTTTTTCACCGTCATGTCCATGCGCCCGAAGCCTTCCTGCTGGGCGCCATTGATGTCGGAGGTCGCGGGATAGCCGGCTTGTTGCGCGGCCTCCACGAAGACTTTATACAGCGGGTTATCTACCGGCCCGTAACTTGTTGTGAGCTGGCCCGAGGCGCCGCGATATTCATCGCCGCCGTCCTGTCGCCCTTCCGCGCGCTGGAAATAGGGCAGCACGTCGCGATAGCCCCAGCCGTGCGCGCCCTCTTCTTCCCAGCGGTCGAAATCGTGAGGATTGCCACGCACATAGACCATGCCGTTCACCGAGGAGGAGCCGCCGATAACCTTGCCGCGCGGGCACACCAGGCGCCGCCCGCCGAGGCCCGGCTCCGGCTCGGTCGCAAAGCCCCAATTGTATTTCGGCATGTTCATGGGCATGGACAGCGCCGCCGGCATCTGGATCAGCACCGAGCGGTCGGAACCGCCATATTCCAGCACCAGAACCGTATTTTTGCCGTCGGCCGACAGGCGGTCCGCCAGCACCGCGCCGGCCGAACCCGAGCCGATGATGACATAGTCGAAGTCCTGCGTGGTTGCTTGCGAAGACGGCACGATGTGCTCCATCAATAGGGCGAGGCCACGCGTCCGAGATTGACGTAGACGCTCTTGACCTGGGTGTAATGCTCGATCGCCGCCCGGCTGTTCTCGCGGCCGATGCCGGATTGCTTGTATCCGCCGAACGGCATTTCCACGGGCGTGATGTTATATTGGTTGATCCAGCAGGTGCCGGCCTCGATCTGCGCGATCACCCGGTGGGCGCGGGCGAGATCGCGGGTGAAGACGCCAGCGGCGAGGCCGAAGACGGTGTCGTTGGCGCGATCTATCACCTCGTCCTCGCTGGAGAATTCCAGCACCGACATCACCGGGCCGAAGATTTCCTCGCGCACGTTCGGCATGTCGTCGGTGCAGCCATCGAAGATAGTGGGGGCGATGAAATAACCCTTCTTCAAAGCGCCCGTCTCGATGCGATGGCCGCCCGCGATCAGCTTGGCGCCAGCGGCTTTCGCCGCCTCGATAGCGCCGAGCACCTTTTCCATATGGGCGCGGGAGATGAGCGCACCCACATGGGTCTTGGGATCTTGCGGATCGCCCACGATCATCTTCTGCGTGCGCGCCGCCAGCTGTTCCAGAAACGCCTTGCGAATGGACGCATGCACGAAGACGCGTGTGCCGTTGGAGCAGATTTCTCCGCCCGAATAGAAATTCCCCAGCATGGCGGCGGAAACCGCATCCTCGATATTGGCATCCTCGAAGATGATCAGCGGGGATTTCCCGCCGAGTTCCAACGTCACTTGCTTGAGCGTGCCGGCGGCGTCCGCCATCACTTTCTTGCCGGTGCCGGCTTCCCCGGTGAGAGAGACCTTGGCGATGCCGGGGTGGCGGGTCAGCAGGCGCCCGGTGTCGGCGAAGCCCTGCACCACGTTGAACACGCCGTCGGGGACGCCGGCCTCGGCCATGATTTCCGCCAGCTTCACAGCGGTGAGCGGGGTCAGCTCCGCGGGCTTGAAAATCATGGCGTTGCCACAGGCGAGCGCGGGCGCGGCCTTCCAGCAGGCGATCTGGAGCGGATAATTCCAGGCGCCAATACCCGCCACCACGCCGAGCGGCTCGCGCCGTGTATAGCCGAAGGCTTCGGGGCCGAGGTCGAGATGGTCCCCAGTAATGGTCGGGGCGACGCCGGCGAAATATTCCAGGCAATCGGCGCCGGAAAGAATATCGACGACGCTGGTTTCCTGGATCGGCTTGCCGGTATCCAGGGTCTCCAGATGGGCCAATTCGTCGTTGCGGGCGCGCAGGATATCGGCGACGCGGCGCAGGATGCGGCCGCGCTCGGTGCCGGTCATGGCGCCCCACACCTTCTGCCCCGCCGTCGCGGCGGCAACCGCGCGCTCGATCTCGGCGGCGCCGGCGATCTCGATCTCGGCGAGGATCTCGCCGGTGGCGGGATTTTCGGTGGTGAAGGTGGTTTTGTCGCGCGTGCCCACGGGGCCGCCGCCGATCTGGTTGCGGATCGGCGCAGGCGCGCCGGTCATGGCTTTGGTCTCGGGGGGAACGGCGCTCAAGGCGGGCGCTGCGGCGAGTTGGGAATCGGCAAACGCGGTGGCGATGGCGCGGGCGGCGGCGCTGTCCGGCTCGCCGTCGCTGGAGAGGGTGGCGCGCAGCCACAGGCCGTCGATCACGGCCGCGATGGACACCGCGATGCGCTGCGCATCGCTGGCCGGCACCAGCTTTTTCAAGGCGTGCACGAGGTCGGAGATCATGCGGCGCTGATAGACGTTCTGCACCCGCGCGAAGCGCTTCTCGTGGATCACCTGGCCCCAGAAGGCGAGCCAGACCGAGGAGGTGCGGCGGTCGAATTCCGCCGGGGCGAGGTTGGCTTCAATGACCGCCTGAACCCGCTCGCGCGGGGTGCGGGCGGCGGCGAGGCGGCTCGCGGTGCCGCTGGCGAGGCGCCGCGCGAGATGGCGCAAGGTGGCTTCCAGAAGGCCGTTCTTGTCGCCGAAATAATGCGCCACAAGGCCAGGGGAGACGTTCGCGCGCCGGGCGATCTGCACCAAGGTGGTGGCAACGAAGCCGATATCCGCGAGGCAGGCGATGGTGGCGTCGATCAATTGCTGGCGCCGCGCATCCTCTGCTTCGAACCGGGCGTGCGCTGCCTCTGCCATGCTTGCCTCCACCTGTGACTGGTATGTTGATTATACGTTCAATCAATCATATGCCCAGCGCAAATGTGAAGCAGCGCCCTCAATCCTCGGTTTCATCAGTTATCTTGCACCGCACCATGTATTGCCTATCTTTGGTGCGTTGAACGCGCAAATAATGGGCGTGACAAGTCGCGGTTTCATGTGTTGAATGGCCATTCAATGGAGTCCTTCCAAAGGGACCCTCGGAACAAGACGGCCCGGCAAAGCGGCCGCCACCTTCTTTCGGAGTGAGGGGCCGCGCGCATGGCCGGCCCGGGCCTTTTCGCAGGGGAAAAGACATGACTGGCTTTCGCGTGTTCAAGACATTGACCGCAGCGCTCGCCCTGGGCGCCAGGCGGCCGATGCGCCCTCCTGCAAAACGGTGCGCTTCGCCGATGTGGGCTGGACCGACATCGCCGCGACCACCGCCATCACCTCCACCATCCTGAAGGGTCTTGGCTATGCCCCGAAGGTGCAGGTACTCGCCGTTCCGGTGACCTATACTTCCATGAAGAACAAGGACATCGACGTCTTCCTCGGCAATTGGATGCCGACCATGGAAGCCGATCGCAAGCCCTATGTGGACGACAAATCGGTCGAGGTTCTGAACGCCAATCTGGAAGGCGCCAAATATACCCTCGCGGTTCCCACCTATCTTTATGATGCCGGGCTGAAGACCTTCGCCGACATCGCCAAGTTCAAGGACAAGCTGAAGGGCAAGATCTACGGCATCGAGCCGGGCAACGACGGCAACCGCCTGATCATCGGCATGATCAAGGACGACAAATTCGGCCTCGGAAAGTTCGAGATCGTCGAATCCAGCGAACAGGGCATGCTCTCGCAGGTGGAGCGCGCCACCAAGCGCAAGGAGGCCATCGTCTTCCTCGGCTGGGAGCCCCATCCGATGAACACCAAATTCTCCATCAAGTATCTGGAAGGCGGCGACGACGTGTTCGGCCCGGATCTGGGCGGCGCCACCATCTATACCAATGTGCGCGCCGGCTGGCTCGCCGAATGCCCCAATGCCGGCACCTTGATCAAGAATCTCAAGTTCTCGCTGCCGCTGGAAAACGTCGTGATGGGCTATATTCTGTTCGACAGCATGGAAGCCGACAAGGCCGCCGAGAAGTGGCTGAAGGCCAATCCCAAGGTGTGGGAGCCCTGGCTGAAGGGTGTCACCACCCTCGACGGCAAGCCGGGCCTGGAAGCCGTGAAGGCCTCCTTGAAGATCTGAGAACGGGCCGTGGCCTGCGGGCCGCGGCTGTCCTCCGCGGGCCGGGGCGCCCGTGGAAATCGACCATCGTCATCATCGCAGCGCAGGCGGGGATTGGCCCATGTACGACTGGCTCACCGAACATAAGATCCCGCTCGGCCAGTGGCTCAAGGCGGTGGTCGATTTCCTGAGCACCCATGCCCAGGCGGTGTTCGACCTCATCTCGCTGGTGCTGGGCGCGATGATCGGCGGGCTGACCGACCTGCTGCTGTTCGTGCCGCCGCTGCTGCTGATCGCGCTCTGCGCGGTCGGCGCGTACCTGGTGCATCGCTCCATTGGGCTTTCCGTGTTCATCCTGGCGGCGCTGCTGCTGGTGGCGAATCTTGGCTATTGGAACGCCACCATCGAGACTTTGTCGCTGGTGCTGTGCGCCACCTTCGTGTGCGTCGTCATCGGCGTGCCGGTGGGGATCGCGGCGGCGCACCGGCCCTGGCTCTACACCGCCATCCGGCCGATCCTGGACCTGATGCAGACCATCCCCACCTTCGTCTATCTCATCCCGACCCTGGTCTTGTTCGGCCTCGGCGTGGTGCCGGGGCTCATCTCCACGGTCATCTTCGCCCTGCCGGCGCCGATCCGCCTCACCCATCTCGGCATTTCCTCCGTGCCGTCGGCGCTGGTGGAGGCGGGGGAAGCCTTTGGCGCGACCAAGCGGCAATTGCTGTTCAAGGTGGAACTGCCCTATGCGCTGCCCACCATCATGGCTGGCATCACCCAATGCATCATGCTCAGCCTGTCCATGGTGGTGATCGCGGCGCTCGTGGGCTCGGACGGGCTCGGCAAGCCGGTGGTGCGGGCGCTCAACACGGTGAATGTCGCCATGGGATTTGAATCCGGCATGGCCATCGTCATCCTCGCAATCGTGCTCGACCGGATGTGCAAACGCCCCGAGCAGCGTGCGCGCCGTTCCAGGAAGGCTTGAGCCATGACCGCGCTTCCCGTGAGCCTCTCCGCGCCGGAACCCGAGGCGGCGCCCGCCTCCGTCTCGGTGGAATTTCGCAATGTGGACATCGTGTTCGGCCGCCAGCGCCAGCGCGCGCTCGCCATGATCGACGCGGGGGCGACGCGCGACACCATCCTGGAGGCGACGGGATGTGTGCTGGGCGCCGCCGGGGTCAATCTCAAGATCGGGCGCGGGGAAATCTGCGTGCTCATGGGCCTTTCGGGCTCGGGCAAGAGCACCATCCTGCGCGCCGTCAATCGCCTCAATAAGGTGGCGCGCGGCGAAGTGTTCGTGCGCCACGAGGGCACGCTCGTGGATGTCGCGCGCTGCGATGCGCACATGCTGCGGGAGATCCGCATGCACACGGTTTCCATGGTGTTTCAGCAGTTCGGCCTTCTGCCCTGGCGCACGGTGCGCGAGAATGTGGGCTTCGGCCTGGAATTGCGCGGCACGCCGCTCGCCGAGCGCAATCGCCTGGTGGACGAGAAGCTCGCCATGGTGGGGCTCTCCATGTGGGCGGACAAATATGCCAATGAACTCTCCGGCGGCATGCAGCAACGCGTGGGCCTCGCCCGCGCCTTTGCCACCGATGCCGATATTCTCCTCATGGACGAGCCCTTTTCCGCGCTCGATCCGCTGATCCGCGACAAATTGCAGGACGAATTGCTGGATCTGCAAAAGCGCATCCAGAAGACCATCGTGTTCGTCAGTCATGATCTTGATGAAGCGCTGAAGATCGGCAATACCATCGCCATCATGGAAGGCGGGCGGATCGTCCAGGCCGGCACGGCGGAAGACATTCTGCTGCGGCCGGCGAACGATTACGTGGCCGAATTCGTCAAGCACATGAACCCGCTGAATGTTCTGCGCGGCAATGCGGTGATGACCCCGGCGAGCGCGCTCAAACGCGACGATGGGGTGATTCTGCTCGGCAAGGAAGGGCAGGTGCGCGTGACCATGGACGGGGAGGGACGGCCGGTCTCCGTCACCTTGAACGGGCGCGAGGGCCGGCTTGTGGCGGCGGACCCGGAAAGCGGGGCGGTCGCGCCTTATGTGGATGTGATCGTCGCGCCGGTGGATCTGAAGCTGAAGGCGGCGATCGCGCTCAAATGCCAGACCGACCATCCGATCCTGCTGGTGGACCAGCTCGGCCGCCTCGCCGGCCTGTGCGACGACGACGAGATTTATCGCGGCCTGTTGCGGCGCGGGAACTGAAGTTGCTTCAAGAGGGAAAGGAAAGGGCGCCCGAATTGCTCCGGGCGCTCGCCTGATTTCAGCGGTCGCTTGAAGTCACACGCATACCTGTCATGGCCGGGCTTGTCCCGGCAATCCACGCCGACGGTCGGGATCTTTCTTGCCAACAGTGCTCGCGCGGCGCCGCGTGGATGCCCGGGACAAGCCCGGGCATGACGGCAAGGCGTTTCGAAAGCCTCTCACAGCCCAGGATAGATCGGAAAGCGCGCGCACAAGGCGGCGACTTCCCCCCGCACGCGGCTTTCGGTGAGGCTGTTGCCCTCATCCCCGCTCTGCGCGAGACCCTGGAGCACGTCGGCGATCAGGTCGCCCACCTGTTCGAACTCCACGATGCCGAAGCCGCGCGTGGTGCCCGCCGGGGTGCCGAGGCGGATGCCGGAGGTGATTGCGGGCTTCTGCGGATCGAACGGAATGCCGTTCTTGTTGCAGGTCAGCCCAGCCCGCTCCAGCGCCGCTTCCGCCGCCTTGCCGGTGACGCCGAACGGGCGCAGATCCACCAGCACCATGTGGCTGTCGGTGCCGCCGGAAACGATGGCCGCGCCGCGCTCGGAGAGCCGGGCCGCGAGCGCCCGCGCATTGGAGACCACTTGCAGGGCATAGGTGCGGAAATCCTCTTCCTGCGCCTCGCCGAACGCGACCGCCTTGGCAGCGATCACATGCATCAGCGGGCCGCCCTGGAGGCCGGGGAAGACCGCCGAATTCAGCTTCTTCGCCAGCGCCTCGTCATTGGTGAGGATCATGCCGCCGCGCGGGCCGCGCAGGGTCTTATGGGTGGTGGTGGTGACGACATGGGCATGCGGGAAGGGCGAGGGATAGGCGCCCGCCACAATCAGCCCGGCATAATGGGCCGCATCCACCAGCAGATGCGCGCCCACCATGTCCGCAATGGCCCGGAAGCGCGCGAAATCGATGATGCGGGGATAGGAGGAGCCGCCGGCGATGATCAGCTTGGGCTTGTGCTCCAGGGCCAGGCGCTCCACCTCGTCATA
This sequence comes from Rhizobiales bacterium 24-66-13, assembly GCA_002257205.1. GTDB lineage: Bacteria > Pseudomonadota > Alphaproteobacteria > Rhizobiales > Xanthobacteraceae > NCEH01. The sequence goes on from NCHM01000247.1 coordinate 8,504, forward strand.
ATCGATCAGCGCCGTGTCCGGCTTCACGCCATAGCCGATGGCCTTGAACCATTTGCCGGAGAGCGTCGGAGGCGCGCCGTGGGTGAGGTGGCCGCCGGCCGCGAGCGACATGCCAAGAAGGGTGTCGCCGGGTTGCAGCAGGGCCATCATCACGGCCGCATTGGCCTGGGCGCCCGAATGGGGCTGGACGTTCGCGAACCCGCAGCCGAACAGCGCCTTGGCGCGGTCGATGGCGATCTCCTCCACCACGTCCACATGCGCGCAGCCGCCGTAATAGCGCTTGCCGGGCAGGCCCTCGGCGTATTTGTTGGTCAGCACCGAGCCCTGGGCCGCGAGCACGGCCGGCGAGACGATGTTCTCGGACGCGATCAGCTCGATCTGGTCCTGCTGGCGGGTGAGTTCGGCGCCGATGGCGGCGAACACGGCGGTGTCGGCGAACGGGGCGGCGGCGGTTTTCACCTGGATGTTCATCTGGTTTTCCTCTGGACGTCGGGCAATAGGACATCGTTCGGCGCGCGGCTGAGCCGGGCCGTTCTTGAGCGCAGACGAAGCCCCTCAGGCGGGGCGGCGCCTCAGCATTCGGGTACGTTCACCGCGAGGCCTCCCTGGGAGGTCTCCTTGTATTTGGACTGCATGTCGGCGCCGGTCTGGCGCATGGTTTCGATCACCTGGTCGAGCGAGACGTGGTGAATGCCGTCGCCCCGCAGCGCCAGCGAGGCGGCGGCGATGGCCTTGTTGGCGCCGAAGGCGTTGCGCTCGATGCAGGGGATCTGCACCAGCCCGCCGATGGGGTCGCAGGTCATGCCGAGATGGTGTTCCATGGCGATCTCGGCGGCATTCTCGATCTGCTCCGGGGTGGCGCCCAGCACGCAGGCGAGCCCGGCCGCGGCCATGGAGGCGGCGGAGCCCACTTCGCCCTGGCAGCCCACTTCGGCGCCGGAGATGGAGGCGTTGCGCTTGATCAGCGCGCCCACCGCCGCCGCCGTCAGCAGGAAGGCGCGCAGATGCTCCTGCGTCACGCCAGGGCAGAAATCGCGGGCATAGCGCAGCACCGCCGGCACGATGCCGGCCGCGCCATTTGTCGGCGCCGTCACCACGCGGCCGCCGGCGGCATTCTCCTCATTCACCGCGATGGCGAACACCGAGACCCAGTCCATGATTTCGTGCGGCGGACGCTGGTTGCGCAAATGGTCGGCCTCCAGCTTCTCGCGGATCGCCTTGGCGCGGCGCTTCACCCGCAGCCGCCCGGGCAAGCTGCCGTCGACGCTCAAGCCCCGGTCGATGCAGGCGAACATGGCTTCGGCGATGGCATCGAGGCCCGCATCCACCTCGGCGCGGGGCCGCCGCGCGCATTCGTTCGCCATCTGGACTTCGGCCATGGAGAGGCCGCCGCGCGCGCAGGCGGTCAGCAGATCCGCCGCGCTGTCGAACGGGTAGGGGACGGCGTGCTCGTCCGCCGCGAGGTTCTCGCCTTCCTCAACGACGAAGCCGCCGCCGATGGAATAGAACACTTTTTCGCTCACCACCGCGCCATCCCCATCGAAGGCGCGGAAGCGCATGGCGTTGGAATGCAGGGGCAGGAGCGTTTCGAAATCGAAGATCAGGTCGGCGTCGGGATCGAACGCCACGCGCCCGCCGGCATCGGTCGAAATCGCCTTCTCGATGGCGAGGCGCGCCACCAGGGCCGGCACGTCGTCCGGGTCCAGGGCGGCGGGCACGGTGCCCATGAGGCCGAGGCAGATGGCTTGATCGGAGGCATGGCCCTTGCCGGTCCAGGCCAGCGAGCCGAACACTTCCGCGCTCACGCGGTATGCATCCGCCGGCAGCGCGTCGCGAAACCGCCGGGCCGCGACCATGGGGCCGACCGTATGGGACGAGGACGGGCCGATGCCGATCTTGAAGAGGTCGAATACGCTGA
>NCHM01000248.1 GCA_002257205.1 Rhizobiales bacterium 24-66-13
GATCTCGCGGGGCAGGCGGCGGGGGTTCTCTCCTCCGCCGTATTGTCGAGCGAGGCGGTGGTGGCGCATTTCGAGGTGATCATCGCGCAATTGCGCATCGCCTGCTTCTGCACCGGATCACGCGACCTTGCCGCCCTGCGCACCGCGCGGCTGCTGCCGGCCGGTTAGGACGCGGGCGGCAGCCATCTGCGTCACGGCATGTATTGGCCGCCGTTCACCTCCACCACCTGCCCGGTCACATAGCCGCTCGCCGCCGCCGAGGCGAGATAGAGGAAGGTGCCGACGCATTCGTCCGGTACGCCCAGCCGGCCCATGGGGATGGTGGCCTGCATGGCGCTCATCTGCGCCGGTGTGGAATAGCGGTCGTGGAACGGGGTCTCGATGACGCCGGGGGACACGGCATTCACGCGGATGCCGGTCTGCGCCAATTCCTTGGCCCAGCCGTGGGTGGCGGTGGAGATGAAGCCTTTGGCCGCCGCATAGAGCACCGATCCGCCCGCCCCGCCGTGGCGCGCGGCGATGGAAGACACATTGATGATCGCCCCGCCGCGCCCCTGGGCGAGCATCAGCGGCACCGCCTGGTACATGAACGCCACCACATGCCGCACGTTGAGATCGAGCACGGCATCATAAAGCTCATCGCTATATTCGCCGATCGGCACGCGCTTCACGAGCCCGCCGGCATTGTTCACCAGCACGTCGAGGCCGCCGAACGCCTCCAGCGTGGCGGCGAGGATGGCGGCGGGCGCCTCGCGGTGGGTGACGTCGCCGCCCACCAGCACAGCTTCGCCGCCGGCCGCGCGCACACGCTCCGCCACCTGTTCGGCCTTATCACGGCTGGCGTTGTAATGGACCGCGACGCGCGCGCCGCTGCGGCCGAAGCCCTCGGCGGCGGCGGCGCCGAGCCCGGTGCTGGCGCCGGTGATGAGCACCGCCTTGCCCTTGAGATCGGGGAAGACGGGAAGGGCAAGCTGGGTCGCTGTCATGAAAAGCTCCTGAGGAAAGGGGCCGGCGGAGGCTGGCGCGGGGACTTAAGACGACCTCTGAAACCCGCGGTCTGGGTGAAGCGGAGCGTACTTTATGGGCTATGAGGCCCTTTTCCTGGCAGCGGCCGCTGCCTTGCTCCGGCGCGGCGCAGGCTCCGGCGGGTGAAGGTCGCAATGCAACTGCGGTTCGGGTTCGCTCGGCTGGGGCGGCGGCTCCGGGGCAAGCGGCGATTCCTCGAAATAGGTGGGATAGGCTTGCACCAGCGCCGCCACCGACGGCAGCACCTTGCCGAGATGGACGAGCATCGCCTTCTCCGCCGCGTCGGGATCGCCGGAGGCAATGGCGTCTATGATGGCGGCGTGGTCGGACAAGACCATGGCCCGGCGCCCCGGCTGGGGCAGGGAGAGGATACGGCAGCGGTCCACATGGGCCTTTTCCTGCCGCACCACGCGCCACAGATTGGGATGGCCCGCGATTTCCGAAATCGTCTGGTGGAAGCTTTCGTCGGCGGCGTGGAAGGCGGCGAGGCGGCCGGCTTCGTGCAGCGCATGCTGCTCCACCAGCAGGCCACGCAGGACGGCGATTTCGTCTGCGCCGGCGCATGCCGCGGCCGCCCGCACGGCGGCGCGCTCCAGCGCCTCGCGGATCATCATGGCGTCGCGCATGGCGGGAACGGAGATGCGCGAGACGAAGGTGCCGTACTGCGGAAAGATATCAACCAACCGCTCGTCTGCCAGCTTCAGCAGTGCCTCGCGCACCGGCGTGCGGCTGACCCCGCAGGCAAGCGCGATCTGCTTTTCCTGGAGCAGCGCGCCGGGGGGAATGTCCATGCCGACGATCTGCTCGCGCAGCACGCCATGGATGCGCGCGGAGGCGGGAATCGCTCGCACGCTTCTGCCTGGGCCGGCGATTTTCACGCCCTTCTGCCGCCTCGCTCGGCGCGCCGTCGCCACTTTCACTTCCTCTCCGAGACAGTGCGTCGGCTTTCCTGGAGGCATCCGGGGGCCGTTTTTCTTCCCTAATATATTAGCATATCATCCTGTCAACACCGCCACTCCGTAGGGCGGCATGGCGTTCTGAGCCGGCGAGACGGCCGCAAGGAGGACGCAGCGCGTGCCTTGCGCCCTGGCGTGGGCCCACGGTGGTGCCGCGCTGTTTCGCCCGCGCTCCGTGCTCCGTGCGGCGCTCCTCGCCCCCGCTGCCGCCAATTATGTGCACGACGTCGCGCGGCCGGTGGATGGCGGCCGGCGGGCGCGCTAAACCGTTTTAAACCATTGACGGATCGTGAATGGAGCCGCGTGGTCCGTGGTTGCGGTTCGGAAGGAGCATGTCATGTCGCAGGAAAAGGGGGCGGTGTTCGCCTTCGCCGCACAGGTTCCGGTCGAGGTGGTGGATGACATCGTCCAGCGCCAGATCCTCACCTATAATGACGAGATCATGGTGGTGCGGGTGATCTTCACCAGGCCCGGCCCCGGCGGGGCGCCGCACAGCCATCCCCATGTGCAGGTGACGAGCGTGGAAAGCGGCGTGTTCGAGATCACCATCGACGGCCGCACCGCGCGGCTCTCGGCCGGAGACAGCTTCTACGTGCCATCGGACGTGCATCATTGCGCCGTCTGCATCGAGCCCGGCGTGTTGATCGACGTGTTTACGCCCATGCGCGGGGATTTCGTCGGCGCCTGAGGCGGCCGCGGATCAGGGCACGAGCTTGAGTGGCACCGCCACGAGCGCGCGCAAGGTTCGCACGCGCCCGCCGTTCGTCTGGGTGAGAAACCGAACGAACAGCAGGTCGGCGGTTTCTCCCACCGTGCCGAAATCGCGGTCGGCGCTGGTGTCGTCGATGAGCGAGGGGTAGCCGGCGCGGGCACCTTCCGCCTCGCGGTCGCCGCGCAGCGCCACAGGCAGCAGCAAGCGCGGTTGCGACCATGAGATCAGATCCTGCGACTGGACGGTGAAGAAGCCTGCTTCGGCCGTGCCATCCGGTCCGCGCCGTCGATGCTGGAACACCGCGACGAAGGTGCCGGTGGCGGGGTGCAGGACCAAACCGCGAATCGCGGGAAGCCCCCGGGGGCCGATGCGATCGCAGTCCGTGGTGCGAACGTGCCAGCCATCCGCCATGCGATCCGCGAGGGCGGCGAAGCCTCCGTTCGTGAGAACCTCCCAATGGTCGGTGTTACCGCCCCTGGCACGCACGAGGCAATTGCGCGATTGGCGGGCATTGGCGTCGCGTCGCCAGACGATGGAATAGAGGTCGCCCTTGAAGGGCACGATATTGGTTGCGGAGATGAAGCCTGCCGGGTTTTTCACTTGTGCCGAATAGGCCTCCGGCGGCGGCATCAAGGCATGCTTCGGCGGCGGGGCGCTGTTGGTGAAGCTACGTCCGCCGTCGTGCGAGACGAGAGCCACGAGGCCGTTGCGCCAGCAGTCCGTGCGCGCCGGTCCCGCGGCGCAGACCGTGCCGTGGCGATAGGGGATGAAACTGGCGCTGGCGAGGGCGAAGACATTGACGCCGTCGCGCGTGTGGAAGGCATGCAGCCAGGTGCGATCATCCAGCAATTGCGGATTGGCCTTCCCCTTCGCCGCGAAGCGCACGGCGCAGTCGCGCGCGAGGTGGTCGATGTCCGGTCCCACGAACGCGCGATTGCGGAAATTGGGTGCGAACAGAACCATCTGGCCCTGCGCATCGCGAAATGCCCGGGCCGGCGCGTCCGGCAGGTCGGATGCATCGCACGCCTGCGTGCGCTGGTCGAAGATGAGCCGCTCCGGCCCCGCCACAACGAGATCGAGCGCCAGGGCTGCCGGCGCAAACGTCGGCATGCACAAGGCGAGAACCGCCGTCCGCCATGCCGCGCGAGCCGCCGACGCGGAGTCCGGAAATAGCCGGAGCAGGGAGGACCGCAGTGCCTTACTCCGCCGCGACCAGCGCAGGCGCTTCGGCTTCCAGCCGGTGGGCCATGTTGTTCTCCTCCAGGAATGCCTTGAGATCCTGGAAGCGAGCGGCATAGGCGCGCTCGAAGGTGGAAAAGTCGGCGTTGTCCCATGCCTTGCGGAACGAGAAGCGATCCATCTGCCGAACGTCGATGCTTGGAATGCCGAGCGTCTGCACGAATTCCCGTGTGCGCGTATCGTAGGTTACGTAGAGCGCGGGGACGGAGTTTGCCAGTGCCAGCAGGTTGCCGTGCAGGCGGAACCCTGTGACCGCATCCATCTGCCGGAGGCCGGTTTCGAAATCCTCCACCGCCTCGAACACCGCCAGGGACGATTTGTAGAGGTCGATCAGCGGGTCGGCGGGGCCATGGAACCAGTCCTCCGCGATCAGCGTATCGATGGCGCCGGCCAGGGCGAGGGGCGAATTCTCAAGTGCGCCACGCTGCGCATAAAAGATCTGCTTCTCCTCCAATTCCCCCGCGCAGAAGATGCGGGTGCGATATTGCTCGGCGAGGGTGCGCAGCATGTAGCGCTGGATCGTCGTGCTGCCGTGGGTCTTGCGGCGCAGGGTGAAGCCGAGATCGGCAATCTCGCCGCTCGAAACGCGACCGACGGCGATGGTCGGCTTGCGGTGGCGGAAAGCCGTGGGACAGCCGATGATCCGCACTTTGCCGATGCCGATCGACTTCAGCGCCTTCTGCGAGAGCGTGCCGCGGATGGCGATGGAGCGTGAGCGGTCCGCCACCAGTTGCAGGAAGCGCTTGGTGGATTCATTCACATAGTCTTCCGAATTGTCCGGGGTCTGGACACCGATACCGAAGGCCATCACCGGAACCTTGGTGCGCTCCAGCAAGGCGGTGATGGCATCCCATTTGCCATTGGTGTTGATGTAGTTTGAGCCGCGCAGAAAAATGAAGTCGAGCTCGTTCAGCTTCTCAATATAGGCCTCGCTCGGTACCGTCGTCTCGCTGGCATAGATGGGCTGTACTTCTACGTAATCCAGAATCCGCAGCGAGGATTCGAAGACAAAGCAATCGCCTATATTGGTGAACAGGGTCGTCGCCTTCTGCGGATTGCCATGCGTGTGGGTGCGCACGCGGTCGTGCTCGACCACCCGGCCGGCAGGCATCAGGACGCCGATGCGCGGGCGACGGGGCGTGGCGCCGTTGGCGAGAGGTGCATTCATTCTCGGGTTCCTCTGTACAGGAGGCTTGGAGGGGCGGGCCCGCTCGGGGGCGGTCCGACCCGCGCGGCGCGGCGGACCTGAGGGCCTGAATAAAGTGCCTTGATGCATGATGTTCGCATTAGGTACATTGCGCAACAGTTAAAATATACTTCAATTTTACTTCTAATATTTAATCGGATGGACCTTCGTCAGGCGAAGCGGCGCGCCGGTGCCGGTCGTCTTTGCAGCAGGCTCGTGATCAGCGCGGTCTGGCGAGCCAGGCAGCGCTCGAGGTCGTAGCGTTCCAGCACAGTGCGGCGCGCCTGCGCCCGCAGGGGAGCATATCGCGCCGCCTCGTCCAGCGCTTCGCCGATGCGGGCTGCAAGCGCCTCCTCATCGAAAAAGGGTACGAGAAGTCCGTTGATGCGGTCCGCAATCACCTCTTCCACGGGGGCAGTGGCTGAGCCGATCACCAGCGCGCCGCAAGCCATAGCTTCCAGCACCGACCAGGACAGCACGAACGGGTAGGTGAGATAGACATGGGCCGCCGAAATCTGAAACAGCCGTCGCAACGTGGCGTGCGGGACGCTGCCGAGAAAAACGACGCGAGCGGGATCGAGCCCGCTTTGCTCCATCGCGGTCTCGCGCCAGTTTCGCCCATCCGCCGGCGGGCGGCCATAGCTGACACCATCACCTCCCGCCACGACGAACAGCGCATCGGGCCGGGCACGGGCGACGCGTGCGGCGGCGCGGATGAATTGGGGAAAGCCGCGGTAGGGTTCGAGATCCCGCGCGGCATAGGTCACGACTGGGTCGCCAGGGGCCAGTTCCCGCCCGTCGGGCAAACGCAGCCGGGCCTGCGAATCGGGCCGGAAAACCTGCGTATCGATGCCGTCATGGCATTGCGCGATCCGGCCCAGGAAGGGCGCGGGATAACGCGCCTTCTGCCAGCGGGTCGGGCTGATGCCTCCATCCATCGCTTCCAACGTCAGCAATTGGGCACTGTTGCGCAGCCGCAGCCGCTGGCGGTCGTCGTTGGTGACCGGATCATCCGGGTCGAAGCCGGCA
>NCHM01000249.1 GCA_002257205.1 Rhizobiales bacterium 24-66-13
TTTTTCTATGCCGGATGGGGACAGCAGAAGAACACGACCTACGGCGGGAACAATGGGTTCACGGATGGCGGCAATATAACGATAAGCGTCAGCGGGTCGCAGACCGTCTCGCAGTTCTACGCCATGAACCTCCAATACTCCTTCGAGGGGACGACGGGCGACGGGAATCAAAATGTCTATTGGGGTTCCGGGGTCGGCGCCCTTGTCGGGCTTTCCATCGGCGGCGGCGGCGTCACCGAGAATAGCGACACCAACACCTCTGATTATAACGGCGGCAGCGGCGGCAGGGTCGAGATCACCAATACCGGCAGCTTCACGGCCACGTTCGGCTCGCAGTACGTCACCAACTCGAACATTCCCAATATTCCGATCTCCGGGAACGCCATCGCCGCCCTGTCCTTTGGTGGCAACGGGACCAACAACAAGACAAGTGATACGGATTTTGCCGGCAGCGGCGGTGCCGGTGGCGCGGTGACGGTCACCAATGAGGGTACGGTTGTTGCCTCCAGCGCGCTCAGCGTTCCGACCATCGGTATCCTCGCCGTCTCCCAAGGCGGCGTCGGCAGCAACCAGAAGAGCTACGCTTCCGCCCCCGGCGGCAATGGCGGATCCGTCAGCGTCGTCAACGACGGCTCGATTTCGATCGACGCCCCCGAAGCGATCGGAATCGTCGCCGCCTCGCTCGGCGGAAATTCCAACTTCGACACCGACAATAACGGCGAGGACGCTTCCGGGGCCGGCAATGGCGGCAGCGCCAGCGTCACGCTGAATTCCGGCTCCTCCATCACCTTCGCCGCCTCGGGCAGCACCGGCATCGGCGCCATCGCCGTGAGCGCGGGCGGCAATGCCAACAACAGCGAGGTCGGCCAGGGCGGCAGCGCCACCGTCACCGTCAATTCCGGCGCCACCATCGACACCAGCGGCGCCGGCGGCGATGTCTCCATCGGCGCCATGGCGGTGAGCGCCGGCTCCACCGGCAGCCTTTTTCTGCAGACCCAGTCAAGCGGCTACAACGCCGACTATCCCGGCAGCGCAGGCGATGCCACCGTCAACAATTACGGCACCATCAACACCAAGGGCACGCTGGCCGTGGGCGTCGCCGCCCTCTCCATCGGCGGCGCGGCCATCGTCTCCGCTTCCGACGTCGGCCCCGCCACGCTTGGCAACACCGGCGCCCAGCAGGGCGCGCTCGGCGGCAGCACCGCCACCGTGAACAATACCGGCGCCATCACCACCCTCGGCAGCGCCGCCTACGGCATCCTCGCCGCCTCCATCGGCGGCGGCGGCGGCATCATGGACCTGGAGAGCTCGGACCAGACCGCCACCCTGGGCAGCGCCACCGATGGCGGCGGCACCGGCAATGGCGGCTCGGTCGTCGTCACCCATTCCGGCTCCATCGTCACCGGCGACGGCTCGGGCACCGGCGCCGGTGCCGTCGGCATCGTCGCCCAGTCCATCGGCGGCGGCGGCGGCAGTTCCAGCGCCGGCAGCCTCAATATCGGCGCCCAGGACAAGAGCGGCTCCGGCGGCGGCAAGGGCGGCTCGGTCTCGGTCACCCTGTCCGATGCCGCAACCATCGTCACCCAGGACGATAACGCGCTCGGCATCCTTGCCCAGTCGGTGGGCGGCGGCGGCGGCAATGGCGCCAGCAATGCGGGGCTGTTCTCCTCCACCGGCGGCGCGGGCGGTAATGGCGGGGCGGGCGGGGCGGTCACCGTCGATCTTGAGAATACCAGCGGCTACATCCTCACCTCCGGTCTGTTCGCCGGCGGCGTCTATGCCCAGTCGGTGGGGGGCGGCGGCGGCAATGGCGGCGCCTCCACTTCCTTCGGCACCATCATTTCCGATGCCATGGGCGGAACAGGCGGCAGCGGAGGCGCCGGCGGAACGGTGACTGTCACCAACGACACCGCCATCATCAGCCAAGGCAACCAGTCCCTTGGCATTCTGGCGCAGTCAGTGGGCGGCGGCGGCGGCACCGGCGGGGCGGCCAATTCCTACAGCGCCGGCGTGCTGACCGTCTCCCTCGCCGTGGGTGGCGCCGGTGGCGATGGCGGCGCCGGCGGCGCCGTCACGGTGACCCATGAGGGCGCCATCTATACCGGCTGCTCGGACTCGAGCGGCTGCGTCTATGAGATCGCGGGCGCGCCGACCCCTGAGGCGGCGGATTCCATCGGCATCCTCGCCCAGTCCATCGGCGGCGGCGGCGGCGCGGGGGGCTCGGCCACCGCCTATGGCCTGTCCTTCTCCACTGAGGAAATCCCGGTGAACTTCACCTTCACCTATGCGGTGGGCGGCAGCGGTGGCTCGGGCGGGGACGGCGGCATCGTATCGGTGAACCAGGCCGGACGTATCACCACCGGGGCCGACGGCGCCTTTGGCATCCTTGCCCAGTCGATCGGCGGCGGCGGCGGCATTGGCGGCGACGCGAGCGCCTCGTCCTATGCCCTCGAGACCGGGATAGCGACCGTCAAGCTCGCCTTGTCCTATGGCGGCACGGGCGGGGACGGCGGCTCCGGCGGCGATGTGAACGTCACCGTCGGACCCACCGGCGACTGCTCGACCTGCAACGGCACCATCGTGACCTACGGCCATTACGCCCACGGCATCCTCGCCCAGTCGATCGGCGGCGGCGGCGGCGCGGGCGGCGCGGGCGACGCCAGCGCCTCAAGCCCCAATACCGGCGGCACTGGCACTTCCGTGACCTTGACCTACGGCCTCGGCGGAAACGGCGGCGGCGGAGACGATGGAGGCGGCATCACGGTGACGGTGGACGCCGGCAGCGCCATCACCACCTATGGCTCCAGCGCGAGCGCGATCCTTGCCCAGTCCATCGGTGGGGGTGGCGGCATGGCCGGAGGCGGCTCCGCCTCCGCCTCGGGGGATAGCTACGAGGCGAACATCGCCGTCGGCGGACTCGGCGGCACCGGCAGCGACGGCGGCACCGTGAGCGTCAACAATGCCGGCACCATCTCCACTGGCTCGGTCTACACCAACAGCTCGAATCTCTCCGTGGTGATGGGCGGTGACAGCTTCGGCATCTTCGCCCAGTCCATCGGCGGCGGCGGCGGTTCTGGCGGCACCTCGGACGCGGCCGCCAACATCGACCTGCTGAGTCAGGTGCAAGATGCCATCAACACACCGTCCGCGAGCTATTCGGCCGATATCTCGCTGGGCGGCTCGGGCGGAGCAGCCGGCGACGGCGGGGCGGTCAATCTCACCAATTCCGGCAGCATCACCACCATCGGTCAACGCGCCTTCGGCATGTTCGGCCAGTCCATCGGCGGCGGCGGCGGCTATGGCGGCGCGGCAACCTCCACCTCCAATTCGGTGATCGGCGGGCCCAGCGCGCCCGGGGCCGGCACCTATTCGGCGGACCTCGCGGTCGGCGGCAACGGCTCGGGCGGCGGCGACGGGGGCGCCGTCTCCTTCACCAATTCCGGCGCCATCACGACCTCGGGCTATGGCGCCCATGCCATGTTCGCCCAATCCATCGGCGGTGGTGGGGGCTTCGGGGCGGAGGGCACGGTGGACAACATCACCACCGTGGGCCTCGGCGCCAGCTATGCCGGCAGCGGCAGTTTCGGCGGCGATGGCGGGCAGGTGAGCGTGACCGACACCGGCACGCTGTGGACCGCCGGCGATGACGCCTTCGGCCTCTTCGCCCAATCGGTCGGCGCCGGCGGCGGCTCGGCTGGGGTGGGCTGCTCCAACTCGGTCCAGCTGGGGCCCATCGGCAACAGCCAGTCTTTGTGCCTCGGCAACAGCCAGGTGGGGGTGACAACCTCCACCTCGATCTTCAACGATGCGTCCGACTTCACCCTCAATGTCGGAGGGCAGAACGGCCTGTCCGGCAATGGCGGCGACGTCACCATCGCGAAGACCTCGGGGGCCATCATCACCGCCGGCGCGCGGGCCTTTGGCATCGCGGCCCAGTCCATCGGCGGCGGCGGCGGCCTCGTCTCCGCCGCCTCGGCCAATGTGGGTTCGGTGACGTTCGATGATGGCGACCAGGGCGGGGTCGGCGGCGCCTCGGGGTCGGGTGGCACGGTGAGCGTAACGCTCGGCGACGGGGTCGCCGTCACCACCTACGGCGCCGGCGCCTTCGGCGTCTTCGCCCAGTCCGTTGGCGGCGGCGGCGGATTCGCGGGCGATGCCTCGCTCGCCCTCGCCACCACGAATGTCAACAGTCTCTCTTATTCCGGCCAATTCAACACTGCCGGCGCCATCACGGTGACGACGTCGGCGGACATCGCCACCAGCGGCGCAAATGCCCATGGCCTGTTCCTGCAATCCATCGCCGACGCCTCGGGCGGCGCCATCGGCATGGGTGACACGCTGACGGCGGGCGGCAACCTCTCCGGCACCCTATCCACCAGCAACGGCACCGGCGGCGCCATCACCGTCAACCAGGACGGCGGCAGCATCGTCACCTCCGGCGCGGGCTCGGTCGCCATCTTCGCCCAGTCCAGCGGCAACGATACCCACCAGAACCCCATCACCATCAACATTTCCGGCCTCGTCCAGGGCGGCACCGGCGCTTCGGCGGCGGGCGTCTGGCTGTCCGGCGGCATCTCCGGCGGCGGCGAGAGCGAGGTCTCAGGCGTCGCCGCCAACACAATCACCATCAATGAAGGCGGCTCGCTCTCCACGACGGACGGCATCAACGGCCGTGCCATCCTCGCCCAGCAGTCCATCACCAACGTCTTCAATTCCGGCACCCTGATCGGCAGTGTCGATCTCGGCCAGGAATCCTACGACAGCAGCGCGGTGGTGGGCACCATCACCAATTACGGCCTGTTCAACGCCGGCAGCGCCATCACCGCCGCGAGCCTGAGCAACAACGGCACGTTGGCTCCGGGCGGCGTCGGCACGGTCATGGCCACGACGCTGAGCGGAGGCTTCACCCAGTCGTCCAGCGGCATCCTGGCTGTAGACATCAATGCCACGGCGAGCCCAGAGGTGGATCTCCTCCTGGTGGGCGGCACCGCCAGCATCGACGGCACCATCGATCCCACCGCCTCCGCCCTCCTGCCGGGCAGCTACGAGATCGTGCAGGCGGCCAGCCTGAGCACCACCGCGACGGCCTCCTCCTCCTATCTGTTCACCTGGGACGTGACGGCCACCACTACGAGCCTGTCCATCTCGCCCGATGCGAACTTCACGCCCTCCGGCGCCGGCCTTTCCACCAATGAGCAGGCGCTCGCCAATTATCTGCAGGCTTCGTGGAATGCGGGCGGATCCAGCGGGCTGGCGCCGCTCTACGGCACGCTCTCGCAGGTGGAGAGCGCCAGCGCCTACGCAAGCGATCTCGACCAGATCATCGCCAACGTTTCGGCGGCCGTCACCAATCAAGCACTGGCCAGCACCGCGGCGCTGGATTCCGCCTTCTCCTGCCCTGTCTTCGAAGGCACCGGCACACTGCTTGGGGAGTCAAGCTGCGCCTGGTCGAGCGTGACCGGTAGCACGGCGAGCCTGGGCGGCGGGCGCGAAAGCCCCGCGCAGGACCTCAGCACCCTCACCTTCCGCCTCGGCGGCCAGAAAGAGATCGCGCCCGACTGGTATCTCGGCGCTACCGCCGGCTACAGCTGGAGCTGGACCGAGACCTCCGGCACGGGTAGCGGCGACGGGCAGCGCGGCGATGCAGGCCTCGCACTGAAGCACACCATGGGGCCCTGGTACTTCGGCGCCGGCTTCAACTTGGCCTATGGCCGCTACACCAACGAGCGCTCCATTGACCTGATCGGCCCGGCATTGCCGGCCTCCAGCGCCTCGAACGTGTTCACCGCGTCGGGGCGGGTACGGGCGGCCTATGAGTTCGCCTTTGCGAACTGGTATCTGCGGCCCCATGTGGACCTCGACGTGATCTATGTGGACGCGCCGGGTTACAGCGAGGCCAGCCTCTCGCCCCTCGCCTTCGACGTGTCAGGCCAGTCGGACACTCTGTTCGGCCTGTCGGCGATGGTGGAGGCCGGCGGGCGCGTGAACCTCGATTCAGGCTGGATCCTGAGGCCCTATGCGGCGGTGGGGGTCTCCCTGCTTTCGCAGGACACCTGGACCACGCAGGTGAAGCTGCAGGGCGCCCCCGCGGGCCTCGGCACATTCGACATGGAAAGCGACATTCCCGACGTGCTGTTCCGG
>NCHM01000007.1 GCA_002257205.1 Rhizobiales bacterium 24-66-13
GCCGCCGTCTCCACGGAACCAATCCGCACCGGCAGGGGCCGGCGCGCCAAGGCCGGGCCGAGGGCGATGAAATTGCCGCTTTCCAGGTCGCGGAACGTCTCCGCCTGCCGCCGCTCCATGCCGAGAAGGTCCGCCGCGCGGGCCATGTCGATATCCAGAAAGGTGCGGCCCATGAGAAAATTGGAGGCCTCGGCGGCGACGTTCTTGGCCAGCTTGGCGAGGCGCTGGGTGGCGATGACGCCGGCGAGTCCGCGCTTGCGGCCGCGGCACATGAGGTTGGTCATGGCGGCAAGCGATACCCTGCGCGCCTCGTCCGAGACCTCGCCCGCAGCGGCAGGCGCGAACACCTGCGCCTCATCCACCACCACCAGCATGGGATACCACACGTCCCGATCGGCATCGAACAACCCGCCGAGGAATGCGGCGGCGGCGCGCATCTGCTGGTCGCTGTCCAGCCCCTCCAGATTGAGCACCACGGAAACGCGATGCTGGCGCACCCGCGCCGCGATGCGCTGGAGATCCGCCTCGCCGCGTTGGGCATCCACCACCACGTGTCCGAAGCGCTCCGCCAGCGCGGTAAACTCGCCTTCGGGATCTATCACCGCCTGCTGCACCCAGGGCGCGCTCTGCTCCAGAAGCCGGCGCAGAAGGTGAGATTTTCCGGAGCCGGAATTCCCCTGCACCAGAAGGCGTGTCGCAAGCAATTCCTCGAGGTCGAGCACGGCCGTGCCCCCGCCTGCGCGGGTGCCGAGGTCGATGGCCACCTTGGCGGGCGCCGTCATCGTGGCGACCGCCCGGCTGTGAGCGAGGAAAATTTCATGGCGCGACTCCTATCGATTCCCGCGGCGTATTCAACCGCGCCGCAGGACCGAACAGGCAATCTCCTCGAAATGCCGCGCCGCTTCATGCACCGGGTGAGCGTTGAGGCCGAGATGTAAACGCGGACCTCAGCATGGGAATGCGACGTTGTCTCGCTCAAGGATCTGCGATCGCGTGCCGGCGTTGTTCTTGGTCCTTGATCTCCCGAACGGTCGATTTCACATCACCCGTTTCGCCGCCCAGGTCGGCGGGCTGAAAGCCCTTCCCTCCTGAAGCAGCAAGGAAGCGTCCGATCCCTTGCCAAGCGGCAGTATCTCAACGGGATTTGACGAAACGTTCCAGTTTGCCCAGCGTTTGCTGCCCCAGTTCCTCGGCGCCGAAACCTTTCGCCTCTTGGAATTCGGCCTCGGCGCTGAACACCATGCCAAGCGTCACTTTCGTTGCTCCGTCCTGATCCTCGAATGAAGCCCAGGCATCGGCGTGCTTCGGTCCGTTTTCGCCCCAGAGCAGCGTATAGGCGATCCGCTCCTCGGGCCGGACCTCGGTATAGACATGATGGTTCGGGAACACGGTTCCGTCCGGCGCGATCATGTCGAAAACCCATTCCCCGCCGCTTCGCAGGTCTATCCTCGCCGTGCGACAGGAAAACCCGTCCGGCCCCCACCATTGCGGCAGCGTCTCGGGGTTCATCCAGGTACCCCAGACGAGGCTGCGCGGTGCCTGTATCAGGCGTTGCAGCACCATGGTTCGCTTGGCTGCTCCGGCGAGATTGTCCAGTCCAGCGCCGAAGCCCTGTCGGTAGCCGGCCGCCATATCCTCGGCCAGCGAGGAAAGCTGCACCGTCACGACCAGCCGGCTGCGCTCGTCCGTGCCGGAGAAATCAGCCGTCACCAGCGCGGCCGATTGAATCACGCCCCCGGCCGAGACCACTTCGTAATTCACGCTGCGCAGCGCCGGCTGCACCTCGAGCCAGCCACACTCGCAGCGGATATTCGGCTGCCCCTCGACCTTGCAGAGCGAGACTTCGCGTCCGCCCACCCGGGTGTCGGCCTCCAGAAACTCCACCGTGACCGACGGCGTGGGCGCTGCCCAGACCGCCCGTGCAGCCGGATCTGTCCATACTTGCCACAGCACCGACAACGGCACGCCCACGTCCCTCTCGAACGTCAGCGTCGCAAACCGGCTCTTCGCGTGATCGCGCGCCACAGGCGTCCCGTCGGGATTGGAGTTCGATGTCATTCCGTGCGCTCCTTCATCGCCTTCAACGCGAATGCCTCCAGCCGGTCGAGGCGGGATTCCCATCTGGCGCGCTGTTCATCGAGCCATGTCCGTACCGGCTCCAGGGCCTCGGGTACGATGGCGCAGGTGCGGACCCGCCCATCCTTGGAGGTGGCAATCAGCCCCGCCTCCACCAGGACCGAAATATGCCGCATTACCGTGGGCAAGCGCAGGCCTGTGGGGTCCGACAGGTCCGTGACCCGCATGGGCCCTTCCGCCAGCCGCGTCAGGATCGATCGACGGGTCGGATCCGCCAGCGCATGGAACAGCAGCGAGAGCTCGGGATGATGCTTAGTCATGTTGCTAACTAATATCTCAAGTGCGATCCATGCAAGAAAAACTTCGTCAACCAGCTAAGTTTTCAGCGCCGCCACCCCGCACGCGAGACCGCTCCGGCGGGGCGCAAGACGGGATTCGGTTGGCGGGCCGCGAGCGACCAAGAAGAGAACTATGTCTACGCTATAGCACTCTAACGTCGCATTTCTTCCAATGCTCACCATTTACTGGCACGTGTCGTTAATCACGAAATCGGGCCCACAGCTGCCCGGCCCCTCGGGTGACTACTCCCATGTTCACGTTAGTGGCCCGGATGAAGGCGGTGAGCAGGCGCCCTAAGGGGCATTGGCCAGTACGCGTTCAGGTCGCGATCTGGTGATTCCGATCCCTTTCGAGGTTTTCATAGAATGCCATGAGCATGTCCCGACTGCGGACCAACCGTTCGATTTTTGCATTCATGGTGTCTCTCTCCTGGCGGAGAACTCCTTGCAATTCATCGCATGGCTCGAAGGCAGAGCGGTCTTCGCGCAGGCAGGGCATCAGTTCACGTATGACCGGAAGCGTTAGGCCCGCGGCGTTCAACAGTTTGATGCGCTCGACGACATCGGCGTCCGCAGGGTCATAGTCTCGATAGCCGCTGTCCCTGCGTGCCGGCGAGAGCAGCCCCTCGGCTTCATAATAGCGCAGCATCCTTATGCTGACGCCCGTCCGTCGTGCCAGATCACCGACCTTCATTGTTCGCCTCTTGACTCTAACACCGCTGTTAGACTCTACACCCTTCAGCTCCTTGAGGACATACGCACTGGAGCAACGGAATGACCGATCTCAATGGACTGACCTTGGCGCAGATTGACGGCCATCTGGCGACCGTCGCTGATCTTACGCCGCTTGCCTTTGCTGGTTTTGCCCACTTCACGGCGATGCAGGTCCGCAACGGCCGCGTCCGAGGCCTTGACCTTCACCTGGAGCGCCTGCGTCGCGCATCGCTCGCTCTGTTCGATGCGGAAATTCCGGACGATCGGGTGCGATCGCACCTCCGCAGCGCTATTGCGGCAGCAAGAGGGGATGCGCTGTCATTGACGGCGACGGTCTTCACGCGGAGCGGTGAGTTCACTCCGGCCACTAAAGCGAACGATCTGGCGTTATTGACCCGCACCTCGCCTGCCTCCAATGGACCGGAGGGACCACTCAGGCTCGCCGTGGTCCAGCATGAGCGCGCGTTCCCCGGCTTCAAGCACACCGGGGAGACTGCAAAAACATATTATTTGCGCGATGCCAGGAAGCACGGCTTTGACGACGCGATCTTTCTCGATCGACACGGGTGCCTGAGCGAGGCGACGATCTGGAACGTCGCGTACTGGGATGGCTCAGCTGTCACCTGGCCGATTGCCGACGTGCTGACCGGTGTGACCATGGGGATCCTGCAGCGCCAACTCAAGAGGCTGGACGTGCCACAGCGGGAGGTGGCGGTTACCCCCGATATGGTCGGCGGGTTCTCTGGTGCCGTGGTGATGAATTCCTGGACGCCGGGGGTCTCGATCAACGCGATCGCAGAGACCGCAATCCCATCCGCTCCGCAGTTCGTGGAACTCTTGCACACAGCATATCTGCGCGAGCCAGAAGTCGAGATCTGACAGCTCCGGCCTCTTCTTCCAACTGATGTGCTTGCGTGATCGGCTAGCCGCCTGTAAAGTAAGTCACGTTCGCAATCAGCCCCTTCACCTTGGGGCTCACTTCCAGATAGGCCACGTCGTAGAAGACGACCTGTCCCTTGGCCACGGCGCGCTTGTCGAACACGTCCTTCGGGATATAGCGCAGCGCGAGACGTTCGCCCTTAGCGGCGGCGTCATCCGTGGCCTGCGGGATGAGCCCGATCTCGGATTCGAAGCCGATGCAGTCGACCGCCGTCGCGCCCGGCTCAACGCCGGCCTCCACCGCCTCGTTTACGGCGGCGCGCGTGATGGGAGCATCCACCGGTCCGACATACACCAGCGTGCTCCCCCGCGCGCCAGGAAACGGCAGCGATTGCGCGAGGCGCTGCGCCTTGTAGGCGGATAATGCCCAATCACAACGGCTGATCAAAAGATTTGAGCTAACCTCGATACCTACTATAATCTACATTAAGGATTGTAAATTTTCAGCCTCGGGAGGCGAAAGCAATGGCCATCTATACGGCAACCGCCGCCGCGCTGGACAACTGGTTCCCGTTCCCGCTGACAATGCCGATCACAGGAACGACGCTGGACGGCACCCCGGCGACCTCTGGTATCTTTTACATGTCTGGCGGACTGGAACTCGTCATGACCGGAACCAATCTGCGCTACATTTCCCGAGACTATTTCGGCGGTCACGGGGCGTCAGGTATGGCCGATACGCTGACCATACGCGATGCTGGTGGCACCATCTTGGTAACAATCACGGACGCCTCCTACGACCTGAGCGGCTTTGCGCGCTACTCCGGCTCTTGGTTTCCGCGCGGCCAGCCGGTATCCAACTATTTCTATACCCCTCTCTCCGCGGCGCTGAGTGACGACGATGTCGTGACGGGCGATGCCAGCAACGACAGATTGTCTGGAGAAGCGGGGAATGATCAGATCTACGGCAATGACGGCGATGATTGGTTAAGCGGCGGCACCGGGTCAGATGCGCTCGATGGCGGAAACGGCTTGGACAAAGTGATATTCGCAGGAATCCCTTCTGACTATACCATCCGCAAGGTAGGTAGCAGCTATCAACTAACTGATGGATCCTCCTCAGTCGATACCGCGAGCAATGTTGAGCTATTCCAATTTGAACATTCTGGAGTGACGATATCGACCGAGACCTGGACGCCCAGCAATTTCAACGGCGATCTGCAGTCCGACCTCCTCTGGACTAACAGTAGCGGCGCTGCAGTCGCCTTTCTCATGGATGGCGCGGCGATCGAAAGTACTTCGGCCATCGGTCCGGCTAACGGCTCGTCATGGAAACTAAAGGCAAGTGCCGATCTCGACGGAGACGGCCAAACCGATATGATCTGGCAGAATATGGATGGCCGGGTCGTCGCTTACCTGATGAGCGGCACTACCATTCGCGAGGCTGCCGTGATCGCGGATGCCTCATCTGCATTTGAGGTTGTGGGCGCCGGCGACCTCAATGGCGATGGTCGGGCCGACATCATCCTGCAAGACGGGAACGGCCAAGCAGTCGGCTGGCAAATGAACGGTACGTCGATCATCTCTGCTGCAGCGATTGGCGGTGAGAACGGTGCGGAGTGGCGTGTTTCTGCTGTCGGTGACATCAGTGGAGATGGCCGCTCAGACATCGTCTGGGTAGACGATACCGGACAGGCCGTCGGCTTCCTGATGAACGGCACCAACGTGTTGGATGGACAATACCTTGGCGGCGCCAATGGCTCCGCATTCTCAGTCCGGGGCATCGGCGACCTTGATGGCGATGGCCGCGGCGACATTGTGACACGCAGGATCGGGTGTCATCTGGGGTGTAGGCGGGATTAGGTGGGAATGGGCGGGATTAGGCGGGCCGGAGTGAGCGTTGGTGCCACTTCGCGGGCTTTGGTGGGCGGCATCCCCAAAATCGGTGGCGCGCAGGATCATTTGTCATCGGTTGGCGCATTTCGGCCGATGCGCAGGATCAAATGTCACCAGATAGGCTTACGCGGCAGCATCAGCGCAGCCCAGGCCACTTCGGTCGTCCGGCGGATTTTGTCATGGCAAGGATTACGGTGTCCGGTAGCTCATTCAGCAATGATGGGTCGGCCGCAAATGCCTTGCAATTTTGCCAAACTTCCTCCTCGCCGCGAAGGCTAAGCGCGGCAAATGAGGTCGGGAAAAATTCGGCGATGAGCCCGCCCTCTACCCGCTTTGGCGCAGCGTAGAAAACACGGAACCCGGTGTATGCACCATATTCGTTCTTCCAGGCGACCCGGCCGCAATAGAGCTTCTGGCCGTTGAACTGCGTCCATTCATACTGCGCGGAGAACGGGTCAATCAGTTGCTCGCCGATGTCGGCGGTAATGATCTTTTTCTCGGCGTCGGTCAGCTCGCGCGCGCCGGCCTGGGCGCAAATGGCCAGGGCAAAAATCGAGGCCACGCCAAATGCCCGCATCATGTGCGCTTCTCCGCCTTATGTTTCCGAACGGTAACTATAACGGTAGGAGGCTACTGCCAAGCTCTAGCAGCATCTCTAGGATGATTTCCACCGCCACTGCTAGCTTAACGAGCATCAGGCCGAGCGTTTGCCAGTGCCTGGCTCGGCGGCCGAGTTTCTGAGGTCGGTTCGGAGCTGGGCCACGATTAATTTGATCATCGTCAATCGCTCTTCCTCAGTGTCAGCCGCTGCACATATTTCGGCATATTTGCGCGCGATGAGGCGACCCAAATCGACTGGTGCCAAAGAAATCCGCTCGTCTTTGTAGAGGCGAGAAATGGCGTCTGTAACTCGCCCCATCAATTCTGGGTCAATTTCCGTGGCAACGTCGCTTTTTGAAGAATGCAGCGCCCCGAACTGACTGCCTTCCCCAGCAGCGAGCCATTCGATGGTCACGTCCACCGCCCGAGCGATGGCCACTAGCCGCGACGCCTTCGGCTCGCTGTCTCCCGCCAGATAGCTCTCTAAGGTCCTCCGCGGGATAGCTGTTTTCCGCGAAAGCTCATCGCCACTTCCTGCCAACTCCGCGCAGATGCGGATGCGATGAGCCAGATCCGAATTTAGAGAGTTCATAGCCCCCAACTCTCAAAAAGCGCGCAACATCAAGCGCTCGCTTGATAGCTGGGCAAAACTCAACGCTTGCAAGGAGATAGCCGAAAACGGCCATGAAAATGGCTGAAGTCGACTCTCAAGCGCTGAAAATAGCTTGCTCATCAAGCAGAAATCAGCCAACTTCACCTCCTGTGAACGCAATCGCGCACCCAAACGCGCACACATTGACCCCGAAAAAACCGGCTCTGGCAGGAGCCGGTCTTTGCAGGAGTGACCTTATGACCAAGCCGGCGCCTGTCGTGATGGACAGGCACGAGATCCGGGCCGAGGTGCATCGGCGAGAGACGACGCTGACGGCAATTGCCGTCGCGGCGAACCTCAACCCATCAGCTTGCCGTTCTGCTCTCGTCCGCCGCCACTTGGCGGGAGAGCAGGCGCTTGCCGCCTTCCTGGGCGTGCCGCCCGAGAAGATTTGGCCGGAGCGCTACGCCAAGCCGTCACCTTGGGCAAAGCGTATCCTCTCCGAACGGTCCCGCGCTAGCCAAAACGACGGACAAGCGACGGACATGGGAGCCGCCGCATGAGCCGGTTTCTGTCCACGCCGCGTCCGCCGGCTGACACCGACCTGCACCCGATCCAGATCGCGGACCGCCGCACGGCGGAGATCCGGCGGCAGGCGGGCTGGGTGCTGGTGGGTGTCGGGGTGGCGATGATCGCCGCGAACCTTGTCGGGCTCCTCGTGACGCTGGCGGTGCGCCTATGAGCCCTGAGATCGCCCTCAACCGCTTCATCGCCCTGGCTGCGTTCGCCGCGTTCGCTTCGGGCCTCCTGCTGGGCGCCGCGTTCGCGGTGATGGTGCTCGGATGAGCGCGTTACAGCTTTTCTTTGGCGCCGTGCCGGTGCCCTACACCGCCTCGTGGACCGGCGAAGACGATTTCTTCCTCGCCCGCTGCCGGTATGCCGCCGGTCAGGTGGCCATCTGCCAGAAGGAATCGCGCGGAAGCGGCAAGCCTCTTTTCGGCAAGCCGCATATGACCCGCCAGCGCGAGGTCATCTCCAAGGGCCTGTGCGACCTGTGCGGCCGGACGCTTAAGAACAGCACCAAGGTCTCGCTTTCGCATGCACGCCCCCAAGCGAAGGGCGCGCGGGCGCTCGACATCCTGCAGGTCGAGCCGTTGCTCCACCATCTATGTGCCGCGATCAGCGCCCGCCATTGCCCCTCACTCAAGCGGGACATCGCGCAGGGCGCCATTCAGATCCGGCAGGTCACCCGCCATCAGGTTCAGATCGCATTGATGGACGAGATCGCGGCGATGGAGTTCACCGGCATCGCCCATCCCGGCGCCGCCGGTCACGCCAAGGTCCAGCTCCTCGCCTGGAAGGACCGCGATCTCGCATGGCTGACAGGGGGCGAGGGATGAAGGCCCTGAAGCTGATCCCCGACTTCTTCCGCGACCTGTATGACGAACTGGGCAGATCGCCGATGGCGCGCGATCTTGCGGAACCCGCACCGATCCTCACGGCTGAGACGAAACTCGCTCTGGCCCTGGTCGAATACGCGACAGCCAAGAACCTTTCGGCGCCCGCGCTGAACCAGGTGCTCGCTCTCTTGAATGCCGACAATGCGGAGACCGCACGGGTTCTCCGCATGTCGTGCCTCCGATCTTAGAAAAGGCGGCGCTGACCATGACCAAGATCGCCTTCGCTCGCAGCCGCCTTCATCGCCCTGATGAAGTCGAGCAGCTTTTCGCGAGCAAGATCCAGCGCCTGCGCCACGCCACTCGGCGCGGCGACAATGAAGACAAGCTCGAATTTGTTTTCCTCATCGGAAATTTCAAAGACCACTCGGAAGGAAGGGCCACCCTCGCGCCCTCCCACGGCCGGCAAATTGCCGACCAGTTCAATCTTTCTCGCAACGATATCCACTTCCAATTCCCCGACTCGGTGGTTAGCGCTCCGAGCATAGGGGAAGTGACAGGCGGGTGGGCCATCGCTGCCCTGATGCCGCTCGCCCGTCACAAGGTGTTGCCCGGTCCTGTTTCCTCCCCCCGGTGGGGCCGGGTCACTGAGCCGGGCGGGTGCGTATCCCCGCGCATCCGCCCGGTCTTTTCCCCTGAAGGAGCATCCCATGAAGAGACTGTTGATGCCGGTTCGCCGTGCCGTGGGCGCCGCGTTGTGGTGGTTTTTGGAACCCCATTTGAACCAGGGTCAGAAGGTGGAGGCCGAAGCGATAGCGCGGCGCTTCGGCCTGCGCTGAACGTCTATTTGAAGCGCTCCAGATCTTTGCGCGCCTCTGAACGCGCGATATTGGAAAGTTCCTGGAACTCCGGAGTCACATCCGCCGATTTCATAGCGCTTTCCAGATCAGAAAAACTCAACACTCCATTCTTTAAAAGAACTTGGATAAGTGCTGATAAAATTACGGCCGGCATCAGTGCCATTTCCTTGTCGAACTCGGTCATCAGCTTTCTCTCCATCGAATCGGTGTTGCAACCAAAGAGGGTAGAGAAAAAGGTGGGCGGGCGCGCATCCGTGCGTGTCCGCCCGGTCTTCGCCAAGAACCTGCCCACCATCCGCGACCGCTGCCCTGATCTTTTCGGGGAGGCTGACCATGGATAAGCCTCGCCCCTGGTCGTGGTCGGACGTGCAGCGCGCGAAGGCGGCGGAGGACTGCCGCCTCACGGTGCGCGTCGATGCGGCCACTTACAGCCATTTGCTGGCGATGGCGCGGGCCGATGGGCTCAGCGTCAATCAGCTCGCGGCTTCGCTCCTCAAGGCCGTGGCCGAGGACGACGCGGCCGCCCATGCGGGAGACGCCTGACCATGGCGCGCGCTCCGGATCGCAGCACGCTCGACCTCTTCCGCGACTGGGAGCCGCCTCAGGTGGTGGTGTCCCCGCGCGAAGAGGACATGCGTGGGCCTCTGGATCTGGTGATCGCCAAGCTGATCAAGCGCGCCCTCGCCGACTGCAAGCAATCCCGCGAGATCATCGCCGCCAAAATGACCGAATATCTCGGCCGCCCCATCAGCAAAGACAGCCTCGACGCCTGGGCGAGCCCGGCCAAGAGCAATCGCCCACCGCTCGACGCGTTCGCCGCCCTGATCTACGCCACCGGCGACATGAGCCTGCTCGGCTGGATGCCGGCTGAGCACGGTTATGTGGTGGTCCCCGCCAAATATGCCGACCTGATCGAGCTCCATTTGCTGGAAGAGCGCGAGAGCGAGATCTCCCGCCGCAAGCAGGCGCTCACGGCCCGCTACAAGGGGGGGCGGTCGTGAAGGAATGGTTCACAGCGGCGGAACTTGCGAAGCTCTCGCTCCCTCGTCTTCCCGCATCGCCACAGGGTATCGACTATAGAGCGAAGCGGGATAGTTGGCCGTCCCAGCCACGGAAAGGCCCAGGCGGCGGCCGGGAATATCCCCTTTCCGCCCTGCCCATGGCCGCACGCGCGGCTTATGTGGCGCGCCACCTCTCGGCTGTGGACGTGCCGCTCTCGGTCGCCACGGCCGCCGCCAGTGAGCCCGAGGCCGAGGCGATCAATCCGAGCGCTGCCGAGCAGCGCGACAGCCGGCTGGCGATCCTCGCGGCGGTAGACCGCTTCGCGGCCGCCGCGGGCATCAGCCGCAAGCGGGCGGAAGCACTGTTCTGCGCGGCCTATGAAACCCGAACCGCAGAGGTTGCGCCCTGGGTGCGCGCGGCGGTGCGCTCGCTTACGCCGCGCACCCTCGCGCGGTGGCGCGCGGCCCAGGCGGCGGGCGCCACCCATCGCTTGGCAGTGGACCGTGGCGCGGCCCGGCGCGGCCAGGGCGTTCTTGAGATCGCCGGGAACGGAAAGGTCAAAGTGTTCTGCATCGCTCTGCTCGCCCGCAATCCCCTGCTGGCGGCCCCGGACGTGCTGAAAGCCGTCGCCGGAGAGTTCGGCGACACCCTGGACATCGTGGACGTCGACACGGGCGAAGTCGTTGCCGAGCCGATCCCCTCGCTGCGGACGTTTCAAGCTGCCTTAAAGGCGTGGAAAACCACCCACGAAGTTGAGCTGACCGCGCTCACCGACCCGGATGGCTATCGCAACAAATATGCGCTCTCCGGGCGCGGAGCGATGAGCCATGTGCGGCGGGTCAATCAGCTCTGGATGATCGACGCCAGTCCGCTGGACATGATGTGCGTGGACGGCCGCCATTCGATCTACATCGCCATCGACATCTATTCGCGCCGGATCATGATCTATGTGACCCGCACGCCGCGAAGCGAGGCGGTCGGCTTGTTGCTGCGCCGCTGCATCTTGGAATGGGGCGTCCCCGAAGCCGTCAAGACCGACAATGGCAGCGATTTCGTGGCCCGCTACAGCCAGCGTGTGATTGCATCGCTCGGCATCGAGCGCATCACCTCAAATGCTTTCCAGCCGCAGGAAAAGGGCCATATCGAGCGCGCCATCGGCACGGTGCAGCGCAGCTTCGTTCGGCTCCTGCCGGGCTTCATCGGCCACTCGGTCGCGGATCGCAAAAAGATCGAGGCGCGCAAGAGCTTTGCCCAGCGCCTCGGCCAAGATCTGAAGGAAGCCCTAAGCGTCGAGCTAACCGCCGCCGATGTGCAGCGCTATGCCGACGAATGGGTGCGGCTCGATTACGCGCGCAAGCCCCATGGCGGGCTCAAAGGTGCCACGCCGGCCGAAGTCGCGGCGGCATCCACCGCACCGACGCGTCAGGTGGACATGCGCGCCCTCGACATGCTGCTGGCGCCGGTGGCGGATCGTGGCGGCATTCGCACGGTCACGAAATACGGGATCAGGGTCGCGCTCCACGACTATCTCGCGCCCTTCCTCAAGGTCGGCACGGACGTGCTGGTCCGGATGGATCCGGCCGACATGGGGATCGCCTATCTGTTCGCGCCAGATGGCGAGGAATTTCTCGGTGTCGCCGAAAACGCGAACCTGCTGGGGATCGATCCCAAGCAGGCGGTGGCGGCCGCGAAGGAGGAGCATCGCCGGATCATGGCCGAGGGCCTCGCGCCTCTGCGCAAGGAGGCTCGCCGCCAAACCTCCGGCCCCCGGCTGATCGATCTCGCCCTGCGCCACAAGGGCCGGGAGGCGGGCAACCTCGTGGATTTCCCGAAGCGCACCGAGGCCCATACCACGCCCGCGCTGGATGCAGCCGCTCTTGCTGCCGCCCCAGCGCCGGCCGCGCCCGCCATGCCGGAAAAACTCCAGACCCTGCGCGCGCAGCTCCAGGCCGAGGCGGTGGCGCCCGCCGTCACCGCCTTGCCCGAGACGCCGCGCCAGCGCTGGCGTCGGGCCGAGGCGCTGGAGCGGGCGCTTGCGGCAGGCATGCCGATCAGCGCTGAAGACGCGCTTTGGCTCGGCGGGTACCGCGAAGGCCATGAATACAAAGGTTTCCGGTCCACCTACGGCGATGCCGCAGGCGGGGCGGGTTGAAGAGCGAAAGCAAGGGGGAGTTGATGTTGCAGACAAAACCAAGTGTCCGGGGGCCGGTCGCGACCGCGAACGTGGCGTCATTCATGACGCTCACAAGTAAGCTGATCGAACGTCATCCACATGCGCCGGGGATCGGCGTCTTTTACGGCCCATCCGGCTTCGGAAAGACTTACGCGAGCATATTCGGTCAGAACCGGTCCGGCGCGCTCCGCATCGAAGTCGGGGAGTCGTGGACACGCAAGACCCTGCTCAAGGCGGTCCTCGCCGAGGCGGGACAGGTGGCGCGCGGTTCGATCTCCGACATGGCCGAGGCCGCGATCCGCGTGCTGGGCGACGATCCGTATCGCCCCCTCATCATCGATGAGGCGGACCGAATGCTGGACGGCAGCCACCGCATGATCGAGCTGGTCCGCGACCTGCACGACAAGAGCACCGCGCCCATCATCCTGATCGGCGAGGAACAGCTTCCGTCGAAAATCCAGCCCAATGAGCGGGTGCACAACCGCGTGCTGGACTGGGTGGCGGCGCAGGCCTCCGATCTTGAGGATGCGCAGGCGCTGGCGGCCTCAATCTGCGGCAGCGTCGAAGTGGCGGACGATCTGCTTTCCGCCATCGTCGAGCGCTCCGAGGGGCGCGCCCGGCGCATCGTCGTCAATCTGGTGCGCGCCGAGGAGATCGCGCGCAACCTCGGCCAGGCCCGCATCGACCTCACGACCTGGGGCGAGACCGAGTTTTTCGAGAGCCGCCCGCCGCGTGCCCGCTCCTTTGCCTCGATCCGCAGGGGGCGCTAATGGCGCGGCGTTCAACTCTTGAAATGGCAGCACTCACCGTGCATGTCCCGCGCGGCCACGCCGGGATCTGGTCGATTATCAAGCGGCTGGATATCCTCGGCCCCTGGAGCGTCCGCGAGGTCTCAGACCAGACCAACGCACGCAAGGACGTGGTTGCTGATTACGTCCGCCGGCTCGCGAAAGCGGGCATTACGGTGCCGGCGGGAGAGCGGGAAAACCCTGGTTCCCCCGTCATCTTGCACCGGCTGACGCGGCGACCCACCGACGCGCCGCGGCTGCGAAGGGATGGGACTGAGTGTCTGCCCACCGGGCAGGAACAGATGTGGCGAGCCATGCGGGTGCTCGGCACCTTCGGCATCCCCGAGCTTGCCCACGCCGCCTCGACCGACCTCGTGCCGGTCAACCCCGTGGCCGCCGAGCACTATGTCAAGCATTTGGCGCATGCGGGGTACCTCCATTGCGTCGAGGAGAAGCATCGCATCAGCGCGTCCACGTGGCGCCTGAAGCCCTCCGCCAATACCGGCCCGTTGCCACCCTTGGTGATGCGCACCAAGTTCGTCTGGGATCAAAACCAGCGCGTCGTGAAGGGTGATCCTGAGAATGCGGGCGAGGTGGCAGCATGAGCCGCGTCGCCACCGATTTCCTCGCCCGCGCCCACGCTGGCTGGGGCGATCCGCCAGACTGGATTTTGGCGCTGGCCACGGCCTGCGCCAGCGAGACACAGGCCGGCCTCGCGCGGCGCCTGGCCGTGTCCGGCTCCCAGCTCTCCCAAGCGCTGGCGAACCGCTATCCGGGCGACATGGCCCGCCTGGAAGATCGGGTGCGCGGCGCGCTCATGGGGGTCACCGTGGTGTGTCCGGTGCTCGGCGAGATCGGCCGCGACCAGTGCATCCGCGAGCAGGCCAAGCCCTGGTCATCGGCATCCTCCGTGCGGGTACGGCTCCACCGCGCCTGCCGGGATGGCTGCCCGCATTCCAGCCTGAAGGAGCGGACATGACGCCGAACCATGCGACCAGCTGCTGGCTTGGCAAGCTCGCGGATGCCCTGCGCACCGCGCGAGATCGGGGCGAGGGGCTCACCGACGAACAGATCATCCTGTTCGTGGACCTGCTCGGCAAAGCCCGCAACGCGGTGATCGTGCTGGAATTTGCGATGGCCGAGCGGGACGATTTGCTCGCCATCGCGGCCGACCTCGACCCGATTGCGCCCGTGCACCTGACTGAAATGCGGTGCGCCGTGCGGCCCGGCCGGCCGCGCCTCACGCTCATCAGCAATGACAATGGGGGCGGCCATGACACCCGTTGAGATCTGCCGCATCTCAATCCAGCGGGCCGGCCCGATCTCCGCCTTCCCTAGCCCGCGCCGGCCGGCCATCGACCTGCCGACGCTCCATCTTGTCGAGCTCGCCCAGACGGCGATCTCCCTGCACGAGGTCGCCACTCTCGCCGCCGAGCTGCTCGCGGCGCGTGAACGCGTGTTCGTGATCCACACCACCCTTGCTGAGGAGGTCGGCGCAGAAGCGGCCCAGGAAGCCGCACTGGCCCGCCTCACCGATGCGCTCGTGTCCCTCGGCTACGTCGCCTTTGAAACACAGGAGGAAACCCATGGAAATGCAAGCTGAAGACGGCTCGGCCGAAGAGCCGGGTGTCATCAAGATGGGCGGCAATCGCTACATGACCGATGCGCAAGGCCATCTCGTGCCGCTCGACCTCATGAAGCCGCAACGGCTTCTGGAGGACCAGACCGTCCGCAAGATCCTGGCCAATGCTGAAGAGCTTTCCGCGCGGGTCAGCCGGTTTCGCGGCCACACGTTCGACGATGTGGCAACGTTCATGGATCTCCTCTCGGAGCGATACGGCGGCACGCGCGGCGGCGCGAAGGGCAACACCACCCTGACCCAGTTCGACGGCCTGGGGCAGGTGCGCATCCAGGTGCAGGATCAGCTGTCCTTTGGCCCTGAACTGCAGGTCGCAAAAGAGCTGGTGGATGATTGCATAGCCGCCTGGTCGGAGACCGCCAGCGCCGAGTTGCGGACACTGGTCCAGCATGCTTTCCAGACCGACAAGGAAGGCAAGATCAATCGCGCGGCGCTGTTCCAGCTTCGCCGGGTCGAGATCGACAAGGCGCCGTGGCCGCAGGCGATGGAGGCGCTGAGCGATGCCATCTGCGTCATAGGCTCCCGCGAATATTGCCGCTTCTACAAGCGGGCTAATGCCCGCGCGAAGTGGGAAGCCATCACCATCGATCTGGCGTCGGCGTGATGGCGCGCCGTAAGCGGCTAAGCCGCTATTCCCCCATGTCTCGGTGGACGCCCACGCTCGCAATCCAACGGACCGGGCGTCGGGTCGAGGACGCCAAAGACGCTCTGATGGATATCGCCGGCATCTGGGGCGACGTCGAACAGGGCGTCATCGACGATGCCGACCGCATCATCCTCGACCTCGAAAACATGCTCGCCACCTTGAAGGAGACCCTGAAGGAGAAGGCGGAAGCCGGGGAGCATATCGGCCTATGACACCCGTTCCCACCGCCAACTCCGCCTCTCGGATCGTCTACGCGATCAGCCCCGAAGGGGTGCGCAAGGTCACGCTCATCGCGCGCCGCAAGCTGCGCGGGCGCGACGTCTGCCAAGTGTGGATGCGCGGCGAGATGGCGCCAGTCACCCTTGATCCGCATCTGGTGTTCGAACGCGAGGTGGACGCCCGCCGGTGCTGGCGCGAGGCGACCGCGCACCAGACGCAGCTGCGACGCGCAGGCTCAGCCATCGGCATCGTGGACGCTCATCTCTCCCTCCGCATCGCGAGGGACGCAGCATGAGCCGCGATCAGTTGATCTCCGGCATCGGCACCGTGTTGTGCGCGCT
This sequence comes from Rhizobiales bacterium 24-66-13, assembly GCA_002257205.1. Lineage (GTDB taxonomy): Bacteria > Pseudomonadota > Alphaproteobacteria > Rhizobiales > Xanthobacteraceae > NCEH01. Next base: position 16,161 of record NCHM01000007.1, read on the forward strand.
CTCGGACGATGCGGCTTTGCTCCCGGCGCTGATCGATCTGGAGCAAGCCGCGGCCCCGATCCGTGAGGAGCTGACCGCCCGCAGCGCCCGCCGCTCGCTCCCGGCCGACTGCACCGCCGGACATAGCTGGCAGATCGAACATGGCGTGAAGGCCGAGACGAGAACGCTGGTGGAGCGGCGCCGGTGCGTGGTCTGCGGCCTCGCCGAGGAAATCGACCGCACCCCGAAACCCTATCGCAGAGGACGCAAATCATGACGGAACGATCTTGGGATCCGGGCGCGTCCGGTCCCGGCATCAGCCACCAGCTGCTGCTCTATCCGGGCTTCACCTTCAACGCCGGCCGCCTGTCGCTGGAATATGGCACCGGCCCGGTAAAATACCTCCCGCGCTTTCTCTCCTTTGAGAGCAGCGGCACGGTGCTGCTGGAAGATGCCGATGGCGTCGTGCTGCCCTATACCCGATATGCCGGCAGCATCCTGCCGATCTCGGCCGTCGCCATCCGAGAAACGACCAGCTACGCCGCGCCCGTGACCGGCTTGCCCACCGCCACCACGCCCGGTCTCATCCTGATCGGGGTGCGCTGATCATGATCGGCGTCGGCGTGGCACTCCCCGGCCTCATCACCATGCAGGGCATGGACCCATGGGCTGCCGCCGCCCTCGGCCGGATGCAGGCGCCGCCGGATGATTTCGTGCAGCGCCTGGACGCTGGCGCGCGCATCTACCGGGCTGACGGGGTGCTAGACCAGCTGGACGCGCTGTGGGTCACTGGCTCCTACAGCCAGGCCGCCGCTCGGCTCAATCTCGTGCCGTGGACCGGAACGGTGACGAACGTGCTGCCCAACGGGGAGATGGTCGGCGCCGCCACCGGCGCTCCCGGTACCATGCCGACCGGGTGGGCCTCGGTGTTCACGGTCGGCGGAATCACGCGGCAGGTGGTGGGCGCCGGCACGGTCAATGGCCTGAGGTACATCGACGTGCGCTTTTCCGGCGTGCCGGCTTCGGCCAGCGGCATCGGCATTCCGCTGTCGCCCACCAACGCCTGCCCCGGCGTCGTTGGCGGCCGCATGACGGCCTCGCTCTATCTGGCGTTGGTGGGCGGGTCCCTGACCGGCACAACCCTCACCCGGGTCAATTATACCGAGTACAACGCTTCGAACGTGTTTGTGGTCTCAGATTTTAATGTGATCCCAGCCGCCTCCATCACGCTCACATCGGCGCTGACACGCGTTTCCGGGACGCGCGTCCTGACGGGCGCAACGGCGGCCTTTGTGATGCCGGCACTGGAAATTGGGCACGGCACCGGCGCCATCGACCTCACCCTGCGGATCGCCGCCCCGCAGCTGGTGCGCATGGACGTGCCGGGCAATTACATCCCCACCAGCGGGGCGGCGGCGTCGCAGGTGCAGATGCTGTACCGTTGGGATCTATCGGAGATCAACAACCCCACGTGGACGGCCTGGGCGCCCGGCGCGCCCGGCGGCTATGGGGGCACCGCCAGCTACCTGGATACGAACGCCGATCCGAGCATCGACTTTACGAGAGCGTCGCTGAATTCAGCTGCCTACGGGGCGTGGGTCGCGAGCGAAACGACCTCCAGCGCACGCGTGTTGGGGCAAACGAATTCCACGACAATCATCTCGCCTCGTTCGCCGTCGGATCAAGCTAACATCCGGGTGCACGACACTGGGACGTTGACCGCATCAGTCGCGACGTCAGTTGGCCTGACAGCCGGCAATCGCTCTGCATCGATGGCCCGGCAGCTGTATCGAAACGGCATCGCACTGTCGTCCGACGCGTTCGCGTCCAGCAGCATGTCCACCGAACTGTGGCTCCTGCGAGCCGCTTCCTCCTACCACCCCGGTCAGGTCTCGGCGGCGTTTGCCGGAGCGTCCCTCACGGCGGCGCAGCATCTGGCGATCTATCGCGGCACCGCCGCCATCTTGGGGGTGACGCCATGATCTATCTAATCCTCGACGCCGCCACCGCAGCGCTGGTGCGCGGCCCGACAGCCCCCGGCTATGGGCTCGACCCGGTGCCTCTGCTGGACGGCTCGGGCTGGATCTTGCCAGCGATCTGCGCCACCGCACCCGAGCACGCGATGCACCACCAGGTGCTCGCCACCATGCCCGTGCGGCCGGTGGCGGATGCCGAGTGGCAGCAGGACGAGGAGCTGCCATGACCGAGGCGACCTGGCGCTTTGGCTCCCTGCGGCCGATGAAATACGGCCTGATCCTCGCGGATCCGCCCTGGCAATACGAGATGTATGGCGAGGCCGGCTACGACAAGTCGCCCGAGGCGCATTACGACACGCTCAGCGACGACGAGATCTGCGCGTTCCCGGTGCACGAACTCGCGACCGGCGACTGCTTGCTGATCCTGTGGGCCATCTGGCCCAAGCTGCAATCTGCTCTCACCGTGATGCATCGCTGGGGCTTCCGGTACAAGACCGGCGGCAGCTGGACCAAGACGACGCGCACCGGCAAGCGCGCGTTCGGCACCGGCTACATCCTGCGCAGCACCACCGAGCCGTTCTTGGTCGGCACCATCGGTGCCCCGGAGATCGGCAGCAGGAGCGTCCGCAACCTCATCGAGAGCCCCAGGCGGGCGCATTCGCAGAAGCCGCCGGAAATGCGCGTGATGGCCGACAAGCTGTGCCCCCGAGCTTTCGGGTGTGAGCTGTTCGCGGCCGATCCCTGGCCCGGTCACGACACATGGGGCCTGCCGCATCGCGGGCCGGACGCCGTGCCCCGCGCCGTGCCGGCACCGGCCGAGCCCGTGCTTGCTCCAATGCCTCTGTTCGAAGGGAGCTGACATGGAAATCTCTGATCAGGAACGCGGCATTCTAGCTCGCATTGGAAGCTCCTACTCCATTGCGACGTGGTGGATCGCCCAGGACTGCGGCTTTGGTGGAAATAGCGCCAAGGCTCGAAATGCCTTGCGGAAGCTGGAGCGGCGAGGGTTCACGGAGGGCGTGGCGGCCAGCAGGTCGGGCCGCGTCTTCTGGTGGCGCCTGACACAGGCCGGGCGCGCCGCGCTCGTAGGAGGCGGCGATGCGGCACCCTAAGCGCCGCCATCTCTCGGCGTCCGATGACTGCGCCGGCTACGAGCTGGCGGAAGAATGACATGCGGCGCGCTCGGCCAATCCCCGTCGCCACCGTCCCCCTCCTCGTGTGGGACGATGTGCATCGGATCGAGCAACTGATGGCCGAGCGCGCTGCCCTCATCGACCGCATGGCGCGGTTGCCGCGCCAATCCCACCGCCACGTGCTCCTGGCCGCGCGCCTGCGGGCACTCACCGCCGAAATTCTCGCCGCCGAGCTGACGCTCGGCCGGGACATCATCCTTCGGAGACTGTGACCATGGCTAGCGCTTCCGCCGCGCAGATCGGCGCCATCCACGTGATCAGCAAACGCATTGGCCTCGGTGAGGACGAGCGCCGCGCGCTGATGGTCGCAGCCACCGGGAAGCGCTCGGCGCGCGACCTCACGTCTGGCGAGGCGATCACCGTCATCGACCGGCTCAAGGTGCTCCAGGGCGACGGCGCGGCGCCCAAGGGCGCGCCCGGCCTGGACGGCATTTATGCGCCCAAGCTGCGCGCGCTCTGGCTATCCGGCTGGCACCTCGGCGTGGTGCGGGACCGCACGGACCGAGCCTTGCTGTCGTTCCTGGAGCGGCAAACAGGCCTCAGCCATACGCGGTTTCTACGGGATTCCGCCGACGCCTCGCGGGTGATCGAAGCCCTGAAGGCCTGGCTCTCCCGCGAGGCCGGCGTGGAGTGGCCGGCGCGCGGCACTGTGCTGGATACCAAAGCGGCGGTCTTCCGGGCTCAGCAGGCGCGCTTGGCCGCCCTGGGCTGCGCCCGTCATCCCGATATCGCCAACCCCACCGAAGAGACGCTGGATGCCGCCATCCGCGCGGACGGAAAGCGTCTGCGCCACGCCCTGAAAGGCCGCTGAAATGGGCGTTCAAAGCTCGCTGTTCGGCGCAGCAGCCGCATCTGCACCGCCACCCGTCGCGCTCCGCTGGGAGCGGCGTGAGGAATGGGAGGAACAGGAAGGCCGAGGCGGTGGCGGAACCGCCCGGATCTGGCGCTCGCCCGTCTCCGGAAAGCTGGTGCTGTCCGTCGATCACCCTTCGGCCGGCACCCGATGCCTTCGGGCCGAGAGCATCGCGCAAGCAATGCAGATGGCCGGCGGCGTGCTGGCACAGATGATCACCGATGGAGGCAGACATGTCCGATGAGCGCGTTGATTTCAGCCGCATCGCATTGGATGCGCAGATCGAACTGAGAGACCAGATCCTTCAATTGATCCAGGATCGGCGGTTCGTCGGTAGCGTCCGCAGTTCTGAGATGCATGCGGCTGTCGCCTGCATGGGCGCCGCCGCGGTCATGATCGCCCTGCTTCCCACGGCGGTGCGAGGGCGGCTCGTGGAGCAGATGGCCGACGCCCTGCCCATTATCGTCGCGAAGCGGGCGGGCGAGATCGTGTCGGGCGAGTTCGACGAGCAGATGGCGCGCAGCGCCGCGCGGAGGCGGCAATGAGTGCTTTGAAAATCGAAGATCTGACCCATGAAGAGCTGCTGGCGCTCATCAATGAGAAAGGCGGTGTGCCCCACCGACAGGCTGATCTGATCTCTCTGAAGCATCGCAGCGCCAGCGCGCGAGCTCGGGAGCTTGACGAGAAGTTGCTCCTTGCCAGTGCCACGTATTCCGGCGCGCTAGACGCGCTGATTGACCGCCGCCCAGGACCACACGGCGCACGCAAGGGCCTGCAACTGCTGCAGGCTGAGGTCACCGCGAAGGAAGCCTACGACCGTGCGCGCCGCGCGGCGGAAAAGGCGCGCGCCGAAGAAGATCGCTTGTGGGCGGCCTGGTGCGTGGAGACCGGGCTGTGAGCCGCCGCCGCGCGCCCCGCAAATGGAAGCTGCCGCTGTCGGCCGACCAGATCGCCGCCATCGCGGCCGAGCTGGTGCAGAACCATCAGCGCCTGGTCGCCCGCGACGGATTCCGGCTCTGCGGATCCTCGGGCATCTGGCGCTGCGCCAACGGCAGCTATACCGGGCGCATGGTCTACAAGCTCGGCGCAGTCACCGTTGTCCACACGGTGCGCGGCATGCGCGTATCTGAGCCGGTGCCCGGCCAATGACCGCCGCGCCGGAAATGCCCGAGGTGCCTGAGAACATCGCGCCTTATGTGCGCGCGATCGGCATCGACAAGACGGTGGAGCTGCTGCTGGAGTTCGGCGGCGCCTCGTTGTATTTCGGCAAGAACCCGACGATGCGGTCTCGCGTGGTGGCCCTGATCGGCGCAGAGGCCGTGAAGGCCATGGAAGCCGGCCTTGGATCATTCGGCGAGCGCGTGCCCCTCGCCAATCGCTGGATTGCGAATTACCTTGCAGCGCAGAGCGTCCCCACACAGGAGATCGCCCGGCGCCTGCGCACCACAAATGTTACGGTGCGCAATTATCTGCGCGGACGCAGCGCGCCGGGCCGGCTCAACGCCCCCAAACAGCTCAATCTCGACATCTGACCAGCAGGTGCGGCAAGCGCTTGCCATGGGAAATCCCGCACGGGATCGCCCACTCTGATTGCAACGATTTCGCGCGCCCTGCGCATCTCTGCAATCCGAGGGCACCATGAGCCTCTGGCCGCTCCAGAAGACCTGCACCGATTTCTACGGCGACCCTCGTGACGAGGAGTGGGAGGGGCGCAACCTGGTGGTCGTGAAGTGCCCCTGGGTGCTGCGCTACGAGGGAAAGCCCGTGGCCGGCATCCGCATCCACCGCAAATGCGCCGCGAGCCTGGAACAGGTGCTCGCCGACATCTGGGCGCGTGTCGGCAAATCCCAGGCCGAGATCGACCGCATCGGCATGTCGGTGTACGGCGGGAGCTTCAACTTCCGCCCGATGCGCGGCGTCAAGTCCCTGTCGATGCACGCGTATGGCTGCGCGATCGACTTCGATCCCGGCCGCAACGGCCTCGGCGACAAGACGCCGGCCATGGACGAACGGGTGATCCGCGCATTCGAAGCCGCCGGCTGGGAATGGGGCGGCCATTGGTCCCGGCCGGACGGCATGCATTTCCAGGCGGCGCGGACGCGGGAACAGCCGGAACGCCTGCCCGCCACACGCAGCGCGCCCATGGTCGCCTCCCGGATCATCGGGCCTGACGCGCTCGATGCGCCCGCAAAGCCGGCGCGTCCCGCGCCGCAGACCATTCCGGAGTTCGAGCTGCGGGGCATCCAGCAGCGATTGCGCGACCTTGGATATACCGAGGTCGGCATGGTGGACGGCGATTGGGGCACGCGCACCACCGGCGCCATCTCGGCTTTTCAGAGCTTCCAGGGGTTGCCGGTGACCGGCACGTACGACGCGGCGACGCGCGCGGCCCTCGCCACCGCGCAGCCTCGTCCGGTTTCGCCCGAGCGGGCCGCCACTACAGTGAGCGACCTGCGCGAGCGCGGATCCTCCACCATCAAGGCGGCCGACCAGGGCCGCGTGCTCGGCTGGCTGCTCGGCGCCTTCGGGATCGGGGGAGGCGCCAAGCAGGTCGGCCTGCTGGATGGCGCGCAACAGACCGTCGATCAGGTGACCGCCCTGCGGCCCGTCATAGACGGTGCCGCCGACCTCCTGAAGTGGGTGACGTCCGCATGGTGGATCGCCGCCCTGGCGGCCGGCTTCGTGATCTGGCGCCTGTTCGGGTCCGTCATCAAGCGCCGCCTGGATGACCAGATTTCCGGACGGCACATGTAACGCCTATGGCCAGCCTGCTCGGTCTCATCGCCTCGCCGCTCGCCCGTTGGGCGGCCATCGGCCTCGCCGCCGTCGCCTTGTACGGCACGATCTATGCGCGGGGTTATTCGGCGCGGGACGCGACCTGCAGGACGGCGGCGCTACAGGCCGAGAATTCACAGCTCAAGGCGCGCATCCAAGCCTACCAGGATCTCGCCGACGCCGACGCGAAGCGCGCCGAAACCGACAGCAAAGCCGACCAGGCCAACCGGAAGAAGGTCGATGAAACGCCTGCGAATCCCGCTGCTTGCCTGGATCGTGCTGCCGCTGGCCGCGTGCGATCCGTCCGGTGATCTGCCGCCAATGCCCTCGGACCTGCGGGCATGCCTTAGCCAGGAGGGTGTCGCGGTGCCCGATCGCGCCCTGAAAGCCGGCGAGGTTGAGCGTAGCTGGAAGGAGGATCGCCGCGTGCAGGCGGCGGTCCGCAGGTGCGGGCTGCGCGCCCTGGCTTGGTACGACAATCTGCGGAAGGCGTGGCGGTGACGATGGAATATGGAAACATCGCCCAATGGGTCGGCCTGCTCATCTCCACCCTCACGCTCATCTGGGCGGTCGCGAGCTTCCGCGGAAAGGCGGCCGAGGGGCGGGTCGCCTCGCTGGAAAAGGCCATTGCCGACAAGGCTTCGGTCGGCCGCATGGGCGCCCTGGAAGATCGCGTCGACAAGGTCGAGGACCGCACGACGCAGATGGAAGGCGAACTACGCCACCTGCCTTCGCGCGAGCAGACGCACGGCATGGAGCTGGCCATGCGTGACATGGCGAAGGAGATCGGCGTCCTCACCGAGCGCTTGAAGCCGATCCAGCACACGACCGAACGCCTGCAGGAATGGATGCGGGAAGACGCAAAGGAAAAGCGGCAGGGGGCCTCATGAGCACCGATCAGCGTATCCGCGAAGAAGCGCGGCTTATCATTCTCCGCCTGCTGTCCGAGCGCCGTGACGAGACGCTGAACAGCAACATCATCGTGCGCGAGCTGGCCGAGGTCTATGGCATCGACGAAGAGCGGGCCTGGGTGCATGGCGAGATGGAATATCTGCGCCGCATGGGCGCCGTGACCATGATGGAGGCCGCCACGGTCAAGGTCGCAACGTTGACCGAGCTTGGGCGGCGTCACATCGACCGGAAGGTTGCGATTGAAGGCGTGAAGCGTCCGTCCCGAGCGGAGGATTGAGCATGGCCAGCGGGCGCGGCCGGCTTGGTTTTTGGGACACCCTGCCGGAATGGGCCGATGAGGCTCGCATTTGGGCCTATGGCGAGCTTGCCGCACGCACGCTGCTGCAGACGGAAATCCTGGACGGCGTGAACGAGCGCCTGCGGGCGGCGGCCGCCGCAGAGGGCATCACGGAAGACATCCCCGTCGCGTCGAAATCGTCGCTCAACCGCCTGTCCATGCGCCGCGCGGCCGCCATCCGCAAGATGGCCGAGGCCCGCTCCATGTACGAAGGACTCGCCTCGCAGTTCGACCATGAGAACACCGACGAGAGCGCGGTGGTGCTCGGCGAGTTCTTGAAGACGTTGGTCTTGGACCTGACCGAGAGCGGGACGGTGACCGACACCAAGGGCGCCATGGAGCTGGCGCGGGCCTATCAGTCGATCATCTCGGGAATGAAGATCTCGGCCGACCGGCGCCGCCAGTTGGAAGCGGACTTCAAGGCGCGCGCTGAGGCGGCGGTCGAGAAGGTGGCCAAGATCCAGGGCGGGACACCCGAGAGCATCGCGGCGCTCAAGGCCGCGATCAGCTCCAAGATCCAGAGCCGGTGATGGAGCACCTGGAGCTTTCTGGCGAACTCTCCGGCCGAGCGATCAGCGAAGAGGATTGGGCGCGGCTGCGGGCCGACGCCGACCCCAACGAGGCGTCGGGCGTCCTGCTGGCCTACCAGGACAAGCTGCTCGCCACCACGGCGCTGCATCAGGTCACGCTGTGCGAGAAGTCCCGCCGCACCGGCATGACCTGGGCGGCGGCCGCCGACGCGGTGCTGACGGCCTCCGCGACGCGGCCGGCCGGCGGCATGGACGTGCTCTATATGGGCTACAACCTCGACATGGCGCGCGAGTTCATCGACACCGCCGCCATGTGGGCCGAGACGTTCGGCGAAGCGCTTGACGAAATCGGGGCCCAGCCTTTCCTGTTCGATGACGACGGCCAGCCCATTCAGGCGTTCCGCATCGTCTTCGCCTCCGGCTTCGAGATCGTCGCGCTCAGCTCCAAGCCCCGCTCGCTGCGCGGACGGCAGGGCTATCTGATTCTCGACGAGGCGGCATTCCACGACAGCCTGCAGCAGGTTGTTGATGCCGCCGTGCCGTTCCTGATGTGGGGCGGCAAGATCCTGATCATCTCCACGCACTTCGGCGAGGGGAATGCCTTCAACAAGATGATCGAGGACGCGCGCGCCAAGCGCAAGCCGTATGCCGTGCTGCGGGTGACCTTGGACGATGCGCTGCGCGATGGCCTTTACAGGCGGATCTGCGCGAAGCAGAACCTCATCTGGACCGCCGAGGGCGAGGCCAAGTGGCGCGCCAATCTGATCGCCGCCGCCGGCGACGCCGCCGACGAAGAATTCTTCTGCATTCCCTCGCAGGGCGGCGGTTCGGTCTTGAATGGGGCGCTGATCGAAGCGCGCATGGCGCCCGGCATTCCCGTGCTGCGCCTTGAGAAGCCCGCGCATTTCGGTCTGCAGCCGGAGGCGGTGCGGCGCGCCGAGGTCGCCCATTGGTGCGAGACGCACCTGCGGCCATTGCTCGATGCCATGGATCCGCATTTGGCGACGGCTCTTGGCGGCGACTTCGGGCGCATCTCCGACCTGACCGTCTATTGGCCGCTGGTCATCACGCGGAATCTGAAGCGCGTGACCCCGTTCGTCGTCGAGCTGCGAAACATCCCTTTCGAGCAGCAGTGGCAGATCGGCAGCTACATCGCCGACCGCCTCCCGCGCCTGACCTCGGCGAAGTTCGACGCCATCGGCATCGGCATGCAGCTCTCGGAAAGCTTCGCCCAGCGCTACGGCGTGCAGCGTGTCGAGCAGGTCAAGCTCTCCTCCACCTGGTACATCGAAAACGTGCCGGTCCTGCGCGCCGGGTTCGAGGATGACGCCATCGTTATCCCGCAGGATCTCGACATCAAAAAGGATCTGCAACTGCCCGTGATGCGCGGCGGCGTGCCCACCATCCCGCCGATCCGCACCACCGGCATGGACGGCAAAAAGCGCCACGGCGACAGCTTCGTCGCCCTCGTTCTCGCCTATGCCGCCAGCCGTGCGCAGACGATGGCATACGGCTACGAGCCGGCGCCGATGACCCGCAATCACACCTTCGAAACCCGTTCCGACGACGACGACACGTCGTTTCGCATGGGCTCGCTGCGCAACCGTAGGGGCATCCTCTGATGGCCGTCTCCCCGATCCTCGACGCCTACGGGCGGCCGATCCAGCGCGCCGAGCTGAAGCGCGAGAAGTCCGGGCCCACCGTCACCGGTGTGCGCGCGCCCTATAGCGGGTCGCACCCGGCCGCCGGCCTCACGCCACAGCGCCTCGCCCATGTGCTGCGTGAATCCATCGACGGCGACCCGCTGCGCTACCTGGAGCTGGCGGAAGACATGGAGGAGCGCGACCTCCATTACCTCGGCGTGCTCGGCATCCGAAAGCGCCAGGTGGCCGGCCTGGAAGTGACGGTGGAGGCGGCGAGCGATGACGCGCGCGACGTGGCCGCCGCCGACCTGGTGCGCGAGGTCATCGAGCGCGACAGCTTCGTCGATGAGGTGATCGACGTGCTCGATGCCATCGGCAAAGGTTTCAGCGTGACCGAGATCATATGGGACACGTCGGAGGGACAGTGGCGCCCGCGCGCCCTGAAGTTTCGCGATCCGCGCTTTTTCACCTTCGATCCTGTCGACCGGGAAACCCCGCTGTTGCGCGAGGCGGGGACCGACGTCCCGCTGGCGCCCGGCGCGTACATCACCCATTTCGCCAAAGTCAAATCCGGCCTGCCGATCCGCGGCGGACTTGCCCGCGCGGCGGCGTGGTCGTTCCTGTTTAAATCCTTCGTGGCCAAGGATTGGGCGATCTTCTGCGAAGCCTACGGCCAACCGCTCCGCCTCGGCAAATTCGGCACCGGCGCCAGCCAGGAAGACAAGGACACCCTGCTGCGCGCCGTCTCCTCGATCGGGGCGGACTATGCGGCGATCATCCCGGAATCCATGGCCGTGGAGTTCGTGAAGGCGGATCTGTCTGGCTCTCACGACCTCTATGAAAAGCGCGCAAACTGGCTCGACCAGCAGGTCAGCAAGGCGGTGCTCGGCCAGACCGGGACCACCGATTCCATCGCGGGCGGCTATGCGGTCGGCAAGGTGCACGACGGCGTGCGCGGCGATATCGAGGACGCCGACGCACGTCAGCTCGCCGCAACCCTCAACCGCGACCTGACCCTGCCGCTGTGCCGCTTGAACTTCGGGCCGCTGCGGACCTATCCGCGCATCCGCATCGGCCGGCCCGACGAAGTGGACGTTGAGAAGCTGGTGAAGAACGTCGCCGCCCTGGTGCCGCTCGGCCTCAAGGTCGGCATGTCCACCATGCGCGACAAGATCGGCCTGCCGGATCCCGCCGACGACGAGGAGTTGCTCGGCGCTCCGGCACCAGCACCGGCTCCCGAGCCCGATCCCCGGAAGTCCCAGCAGGATCCGGTGCCGCCTTTGCGCAGTGCCGTCCATCGCGCCGCCCTGTCGTCGAGGCCCGTGCCGCCGCGGACCGATGCCATAGACGACGCGGTCGGCCGGATCCTTGACGACGGCGGGTGGGAGCCCTTGCTGGAGCCGCTGCTTAGCGGCCTGGAAGCACGTCTTGCCGAGGTCACGACCTTGGCTGAAGCCGAGGCGCTTCTTGCCGACCACTTGGCGTGGATGGGCACCGACGTGCTTGCCACGAAGCTCGCTCAAGCCACATTCGCAGCCCGGCTCGCGGGCGAGGTCGACGATCCGCTGTCGGACGAGACCTAGCCGATGGCCATCCGCCTCGACGCACGCCCGCCGGCCGACGCCATCGCGGCCCTGGAGGCGCGGGGCAAGAAGCTCGCCCCATCGTTCTCCTACCTCGACGTGTGGCAACAGGAGCATGCGGACCAGTTCACGGTCGCGAAATCCGCCGGCTTCGACATCCTCACGGATATTTACGGCGGGCTTCAAGACGCCTTGAAGGAGGGCAAGACTGGCCGCCAGTTCGCCGCCGACCTGAAACCTTTCCTCGAAAAGAAAGGCTGGTGGGGACGCAAGGACGTGGTCGACCCGCTGACCGGTGAGACCGTCTCGGCGCAGCTCGGATCCTCGCGGCGGCTCCAGACCATCTTCGACGCCAACATGCGTGTGTCCTATGCCGTGGGACATTGGACGCAGTTCGAGCGCACCAAGGCGACGCGGCCCTATCTGCGCTATGTCGCAGTCATGGACGGCCGGACCCGGCCGGAGCATGCCAAGCGGCACAATCTGTGCCTGCCGGTGGACCACCCCTATTGGAACACATGGGCGCCGCCCTGCGGATGGTCGTGCCGGTGCACGCTGCAGAGCCTGTCGCAGCGCGACGTGGACCGGATGCGCGGCCAGCTCAAGTTCGAGCCGCCGGTGGACGATTATCGCCCCTGGACCAACAAGCGCACCGGCGAAGTCCTGTGGGTGCCTCAGGGCATCGATCCCGGATGGGCGCACAATCCCGGCAAGGCCGGACACCAGGCGGTCATCGCGGCCGAGAAGCTGGCGGCCGCCCCGCCCCGCCTCGCGGCCGCCGAGGTGTCCGATCCGGCCTGGCCGGCCGAGAAACTGGCGGACGAATTCGCGACCTGGTTCGACGCGGCGGCAGCCAACAAGCGGGTGGAGCGAACGGTGTTTCCGGCCGGGGCCATGGATGCTCCGACGCTCGATTTTCTCGCCGCGCGGGGTACCGTGCCGCAAACGGGCGCGGTGACCGTATCGGCGCCCACGGTGCTGCACATGATCCGGGACGCCAAGCAGCTGCGCGGCACCAGCGTTCCGGCTCGGATCCTGCGACGCCTGCCGGAGCTGATCCGCAGACCAAAGGCGATCCTCTACGACCGGCGCAATCCGGCGCTGCTGTATGTCTTCGACGTCGAGGGCGAGGCGCGGCTCGGCAAGCTGGTGGTGCGGGTGGATTTCAGGGACAAGACACGCGTGCCGGAGGGCGGCACGGTCAAGGTGACGACCAATTCGGTGCGCACCGCCGGCCTGGTGAAGGCAACGATCTTGCAGGATTCCAACGCATACGAACTGATATCGGGCAGTTTGGAATGAGAGAGCGGTCGCCGAGGGGGCACGCCACCATCCCCGTGCGAGCAACCGGCCGAAGCCGGGCGCCCAACCGGACCGGCGATTTCCCGGTTGTCACGGCGACCTGTTTCAATATGCGCTCTACCGGTCCCGATCGCAATGCGCCGGCACCGACCGGGAAAACCGCCAGCGGCGCCCTCTGGCGGCGTCGGCGTCCCACGTCGCTCCCTTCAGACACGCGCGCGCCAAATCGCCGCCCACAGCTTTCAATGGTGCTTTAAAAAACGCGTGGGCATGTATCGTGTGCGGCGCGAGGCCGACGGACGCGAAAATCAGCTTGCCGAGGTTCGGCGGCCCGGCGCACAAAGGTCAAGGCTCGCGCTCCCCTGAATCGCACAATCCCGGCTCTGGCGGCAAGCGCTTGCCAGTGGGAACGCCCTGGCGATGGCGCGAATGTGCGGCATGGCCAAGTCCCGCACCAAAATTGCCTTAGCCGCCCACACCACTGCGCTGGATGCTCTTCCGGCCGACCAGGGCGTGGCGATCTGGATCCAGCTCATGCCGGCCGGGCCTTTCGCGGCGCGGGACGGCCGAGGCCCGTGGACAGCCGGCGACAGCGCCGCCATGGCCTCGATCGTGACGGCCACGCAGAAGCGCGCCGGAACCACCGAGATCGTCATCGATTACGATCACCAGTCGGTGTTCGGGGCCGTCCCAGGCGTCGGCGGCCGCGCACCCGCCGCCGGCTGGATCAAGGAACTCGCGGTCCGCGACGACGGCATCTACGGGCGCGTCGAATGGACGGTGGCGGCCCGCGTCGCAATCCGGCGCGGCGAGTACCGGTACCTGTCCCCGGTCTTCAAGTTCGACGAGAGCGGCCGCGTCCAGGTCATCGTCAACGCCGCGCTCACCAACACCCCCGCGCTGAACCTGCCGATGGTGGCGGCGCGCACCTCTTTCGACTCACCCGACCCCGACACCGGAGAAAACATGGACAAGATCGCGCAGGCCCTCGGCCTTGCAGCCGACGCGGACGAGGCTGCTGTCCTCGCCGCGATTGCCAATCTCGCGGCGCCCAAGACGGCCGTCGCTTCCACCGCCGCCCCCGATCCGGCGAAATTTGTGCCGGTCGAACAGGTGGTGGCGATGCAGACCGAGTTCAACTCGCTGCGCATCACCGTCATGGGCGACAAGGCCGAGGCCGCAGTGGTCAAAGCCATGGAGGACGGCAAGCTTGCCCCCGCGCTCAAGGACTGGGGCCTCGCCTATGCCAAGGCGGACCTCACCGCCTTCGAGGCGTTCGCAGCCGCGGCACCGACTATCGTGGTGGCTGGCGGCCGCGCGGTGCCTCAGACGCCGGCCGCCGGCACCGCCGTGCTCAGCGCGGAAGACCACGCGGTCATGACCTTCATGAGCTTGGACGCGGCGGCCTTCCTGAAGGTCCGGAAGGCCGAGAACGGGGAGGCCGCCTGATGGCCGCGCTCACGCAAGACCGCAACACGCCGTCGCGCTCCGGCATGCGGCGCGAGCCGCCGGCCAAGGCCGGCGCCAAGATCTTCGCGGGCGCCATGGTGGCGCTCGATGCCTCCGGCTGGGCCGTGCCCGCCACCACCGCCACCACGCTCAAGGTGCTCGGCCGCGCCGAGCGCGCGGTGGACAACACGGCCGGCGCCAACGGCGATCTCACCGTGCCGGTCGGGGCGGACATCTATCGCTTCAACAACTCCGCCTCCGCCGACGCCATCGCGCTCACCGACGTGGGCGCCACTTGCTACGCGGTGGATGACAATACCGTCGCGAAGACCAACGGGACCAACACCCGCTCCGCCGCCGGCACCGTCTTCGACGTCGATAGCCTCGGCGTCTGGGTCAAGTTCTCCTGACGCTCTGAGGCCATCCCCATGTTGCTCTCGTCGACCACCCTGCGCTCGCTGTACACGGGCTTTTCGGCCGCCTTTCAGGGCGGGTTTTCAGGCGTCACGCCGCAGTACGCGCGTGTTGCTCAGGTTGTTCCCTCGTCCACCCGGTCGAATGAATACGGGTGGCTCGGTCAGATGCCGCGCATCCGCGAATGGCTCGGCGACCGGGTCGTGAACAACATTTCCACCAACGGCTATACGATCCGCAATAAATCGTACGAGTCCACCATCGGCGTCGACCGCGACGACATCGAAGACGACAACATCGGCATCTATTCCAGCCTGTTCTCGGAATTCGGCCGCAGTGCCGCGACCTTCCCGGACGAGCTTGTGTGGCCGTTCCTGAAGACCGGATTTTCCACCCTCTGCTATGACGGTCAGTACTATTTCGACACCGACCATCCGGTGCTGGATGCCAATGGCAACGTTCAGTCGGTGTCCAATACCGGCGGCGGCAGCGGCACTGCTTGGTTCTTGGTCGACGCCAGCCGCATGGTCAAGCCGATCATCTACCAGGAGCGCCGCCCGTTCAGCCAGCTCGTGCGGATGGATGCACCGACCGACGAAGTGGTCTTCAACCGCAAGGAATACCGTTACGGCCTCGACGGCCGTTGCAACGTCGGCTTCGGGCTTTGGCAGCTGGCGTACGGGTCGAAACAGACCCTGGATGCCACATCCTATGCCAACGCCCGCGCCGCCCTTGGCACCATGACGGGTGACTACGCCCGGCCGCTCGGCGTGCAAGGCAATTTGCTGATCGTGCCGGCGACCCTGGAGGGCGCCGCACTCCGCGTCGTCAAGAACCAGAAGCTCGCCAACGGCGCCGACAACGAGTGGTTCGGCACCGCCGAAGTGATGGTCGTGCCCTGGCTCTGATCTGAGCCGCGCGACGAATCCCCTCTCCAGCAAGGATGGCCTAGATGGCGATGATCAGGATCACGTGCGCCCGGCCGGGCTTCCGGCGCCTCGGCATTGAGCACGGCGCGAACAAGGACTGGCCGTCCGGCCATTTTTCGGCCGAAGAGCTTGATGCCCTGCGCGACGAACCGCTGCTGACCGTCACGGATGTGCCGGATGACGTGACGCCATCGCAGTCATACCGACTGATCGAGGGTTTGGGCGCATGCCTCTCCGCCGAGGATTTTCGGCGCGCCGGAATCATCCTGGGTGCTCCCGGCTCCTTAGCTGGTCCGCGCTACACGCCTGCCTTCACCGTGGCAACACAAGTACCCGGCGAGCTGGTGGAACGGTTGATCGATGCAGCGTTCGATGCGCTCGCCTCGTCTGTCCCCATCGATGAGTTTCGACAGATCGCGGCAGACATTTGCCTGCAGCATGGGTGGATTTCCCCAGAGGGGCGGTCTGGTACGGCTCGCGAGGCCCCCAGCGCCGATAGCGGTCCCGAGGGCGAGGCGACGGCCGAGCCTGAGGGTGGGGTTCAGCCCGCCGCCCCGCAGAATACCGAGGGGGCCGCGCCGGCGGATGCCGTAGCCCCCGGCGCGGCTGCCACCCTTGAGGGTGCTTCCGGTCAGGTCGACGGAGAGGGTGATACCTCGCCGCCGCTCCCTGCCGGCGAAGGCGGCAAGGGCGAGGAGGGGGCAGCGCAGAGCCCCTCCGAGCCCGCCCCCTTTACGGTCCCGCCTGAAACGGCCCCGTCCGTCGAGCCGGCGCCCGCCTCCAAGGCGGCGGCGAAGAGCACCCGCAAGGCGAAGGCGAGCTGATGTACGCCACCGTCGACGACATGGTGACGCGGTTCGGCACCACGGAGCTGGCGCAGTTGACCGACCGCGTCAACAAGCCTGCCAGTGCGGTGGACGCGGCCGTCGTCACACGCGCGCTTGCCGATGCCGACGCGCTGATCGACGGCTACATCGCCAAGGTCTACCGGTTGCCGCTCTCCCAGGTGCCGGAAATCCTTGCCAAATACGCGGCCGATATCGCCCGCTATTACCTGCACGGCAAGGCCGCCGAGAAGGACGGCCCGATCCTGCGCGCCTACGACCAGGCGCTCACCTGGCTCCGCGACGTGTCGCGCGGCCTGGTGCAGATCGACGTCGGCGGAACGGCCCCCGAACAGCCCGCCGGCGGCACCATCCAGGCGAGCGGCCCGGACCGGCTGTTCACCCGCGACAGCCTGCGGGGGCTGTGATGGCGGACGGCATCCGCATCGAGATCGACGATGCTGCCGTCGTCGCCGCGCTGGGGCGCCTGGCCAAGGCCACGGCCGATCTGAGCCCGGCCATGGCCGACATCGCCAGCGCGGTGCTCGGCACCACCCAGCGGCGCTTCGAAACCGAAAGCGGACCGGGCGGCATCAAGTGGGTGCCCTTCTCGCCGAAGACGCTCAAGAGCATGCGGGCGAGCCGAAGGGCCAATCCGCACCTGCTGCGCGACCGCGTCTCGCCGGGGCTCTATTCGTCCCAGGTCGCCCATTCCGACGCGACCTCGGCCGAGGTCGGCACCAATCTCGTCTATGGCCCAATCCACCAGCTCGGCGGCACCGTCAAGCTGCCGGAACGGGAAGGCTCGGCGGTGTTCCAGACCGTCAAACAGGGCGCCTTCACCACCAAGGACGGCCGGCGCGTCGGCTCCCGACTGCGGTTCGCAAAGGCGTCCACGCGGGCAAAATCCCGGCAGGAAAAGAGCTTCACCATCCGCGCCCATGAAGTGACCATCCCGGCCCGCCCTTATCTCGGCATCGACGACGCCGATCGCGCCGAGATCCTCGCCATCATTGAAGATCACATTGCCGCCGCCAGCCCGGAGGTCACGCGATGATCCTTTCGCAGATCCTGGAGCGGCTGCGCACCGATCCGGCGACACCTTTCGCTTTGGTCGAGGGCGCGGCCGAGCTGGCCGCCCTCAGCGACGCGCCGGCCGCACTCCCGGCACTCTACGTGTTCGTGAAGGAAGAAGCCTCGGCCGAGAACACGCGCGGCAACGGCACCCTGCAGCGTACCGAGATGGACCTCGGCGCGCTGATCATCACCGGCAACGTCGCAGATGCCACTGGCGGCGCCGCCGCCGAAGACCTGGAACAGCTGAAGACCGCGGTGCGTAACCGCCTGGTCGGCTGGCAGGCGCCGAGCGCTGACGACGCGATCACCCATGTCGGCGGCACGCTGGTGCGGGCACGCGGCGGCACCGTGTGGTGGGAGATGACCCTCGCCACCGCCTTTTACCTGACCGATGGAGACGACTGATGGGCGTGCGCGAAGGCGGCTCCTACATCCAGGATCCCGTGACCGGCGAGCTGCGGCGCAACGCGCCCGAGACCGTCCCCGAAATACCCCCCGCCGAAGCCCAGCCCGGCCCCGTCAGCGATCCGGCTGACGGGGCACCGGCGGCGGATGCCCCCACACCCGACGCGACTGCGGCCGAGGATGCCAAGCCCCGCCGCGCCCGGAAGGAGACCTGACCATGGCAAAGCGTTTCTGGCGCAAGCTCGCCGCGACGGCGAAGATCGAAACCACCTATGGCACCGACGCGGTGCCTACGGGCGCGGCGAACGCGATCCAGCTCAACGATGTGTCCCTCACGCCGCTGGCGGGCGAAGAGAAGACGCGTGACCTTCTGACCGCCTATTACGGGCACCAGGGCGTGCTGCTGGTGGGCGATTATGTGGAGCTGCAGGGCTTCGTGGAGCTTGCCGGATCGGGCACCGCTGGCACCGCGCCGGCCTATGGTCCGTTGCTGCGCGCCTGCGGACTGGCGGAAACCACGGTGGCGACCACGTCCGTCACCTATGCCCCCGCGAGCGCCGGCCAGGAGGCCCTGACGCTCTATCTCAATCTGGACGGCGTCAACCATGTGATGCTCGGCGCGCGCGGCACGTTCACGCTGGCGCTGGCGCCGAAGGAGATCCCGCGCCTCGTCTTCACGTTTCGCGGCCTGCTAGGGCCGATCACCGCCCTCGCCCTGCCCACCGCCGTGCTCACGGCGTTCAAGAAACCGGTTCCGGTCAGCAAGGCCAACACGGCGCTATGGACGCTCCATGGCTTCGCTGCCATCGCGGAGAGCTTTTCCTTCGACCTCGGCGCACAGGTCGAGGCGCGCCACCTGGTCGGCGACGAGTCGATCCAGATCACCGGGCGCCAGGCCACCGGCACGATGGTGGTGGAGGCGGACACGCTGGCGGCCAAGGACTGGATCTCGATTGCCCGCGCCCACACCACGGGGGCCTTAGCGATCCGCCACGGACTGACCGCCGGCAACATCATCGAGATCAACGCGCCGGCCGTGCAGATCGGCCGGCCGACCTACGGCAACACGCAGGGGATCACCAATTATTCCCTGCCCCTGATGTTCACGCCGGTCACCGGCGACGACGAGTTCGCGATCGTCGCGAAGTGACCATCGATCGCCTTTCAACGCGTCTTTAAGGAGACCCCATGTTCGTGCTCGCAAGCAAGCATCTGTTCTGGTGGCCGGTGGTCGCGATGGTGCCGAGCCCTGTCGCGCCCGGCACGTTCGACCGGCAGGAATTCCGCGTCCACATGGAGGCTCTGCCGGAGGACGAGCTGAAGGCGATTGATGCCGCCTTTGCGGACTATGCCACCGCCAAGGAACGGGCCGATCATCAGCACGACCTCCTGTATCGGGTGGTGCATGATTGGGAAGATGTGGTGTCCGAGGACAAGGCCCCGGTCGCCTTCGACGCCGCCACCATGCGCGGCGCCATGCAGATGACTTGGTTCCGCAACGCGCTCTATGCCGCCTATCACGACGCTCTGAGCGGCGGCGCCCGCCTGGGAAACTAAAGGCGGCCGCGCGCCGGTGGGCGCTGGCCCTCACGGGCCGCGCCGACCCGCAGGCGCCGGCCGGGATGGACGATGACGTGCGCCGCCAGTTCGCGGCGCTGGGCGTGGACACCTCGGCGATGCCGCCGCCGGACGCGGCCGAGACGCGGATCGAGGTGTGGGACTGCAATTGGTCGACCTTCCGCCTGTTCGACGCCTGCGCGACGCAATGGCGGGTCGTGGGCGGGTTCGGCGTCATGTGGATCGGCCTGGACTATGCCGCCGTCGAGATCGTGCAGCGGCGCCTGCACCTGGATGACGCGGACTTTGCGGACCTGCAAGCCATGGAAGTCGAGGCTCTGATGATCTTGAACGGAGGCCGCTCGTGACGTTGAAGCTGGCCGTCCAGATCTCGGCCGATGGCAAGCAGGCCAAGGCCGAGTTCGCCTCGACCGCCGCTGCCGTCGATAGCCTCGGCAGCGAGGCGAAGGGCGTCGCCACCGAGACGCAATCGCTGATCGCAGCGCTCAACCGCGCGGCCGAGGCGGCCAACTCCAACACCCGCGCCTCGCAGCAACAGACCGCCGCCATGGCGAGCTTGCTCGGCGCGACCGAGCGGCAGGTGTCGGCCGAGCAGCGCGTGACGGCCGAACTTGGCACGCGACGCAGCGCCACGGTGGCGCTGATCGGCACCGTGAACCAGATGGCGGCCGCCGACCGCACTGCCGCCGCTGCGGCCGAGGAAAGCCCGCGGCGCCAGAAGGCGGCGGCAACGGCACGGACCGCGCAGAGTGGCCTGAATGCGCGGCTCGGCGTGCGCACGGATTTCGGCACCGATGCCCGCGATGCCGATATCACCGCCTATGGCGCCCAGCTCGACGCGCTGCGCGCCAAATATTCCCCGCTCTATGCCGCACAGCGCGAATATATCGCGACCCTGAAGGAGGTCCGCTCGGCCGAGAAGGCGGGGGCCCTCAGCGCGGCCGAGGCGGCGCGCGCGGTCGACGGGGCAAAGGCGTCGTTCGCGCGGCAGGTGCCCTCGCTGCGGGCGCGGCAAACGACCGGCTCAAGCGCCTTTTCCCAGCTGCGGCCGGACCAGCGCGTCGGCCTCAGCTATCAGGCAAACGATATCTTCACGTCCTTGGCCAGTGGCATGAACCCTCTGGTGGTCGCCGCGCAGCAGGGACCGCAGATCACGCAAGTGTTCGGCGGCATCAAGCCGACGCTGTCCGCCATCGGCTCGTTGATCACGCCTCTCACGGTTGGCCTTGGCGCCGCCGGGGCCGCCGCGATCACTGCCGGGACGGCGCTGGACGGATATCTCTCCAGCACCAAGGAATTGGAGACCGCCGCCAGCAGCTTCGGGCAGGCGACCGGCGCTATCCCGCGCGAGCTTGAAGCCATCGCGCAGGCGGCCGCCACGGCCGGCGACGCGTCGGTGTCGGCCGCCCGGGCGATGGAGGCGGCATGGCTGAGAACAGGCCGCATCGGCTCGGAGCAATTCACCGGGCTGATCGGGATTTCCAAGAATTTCGCGGCGACGTTCGGCCTGGACACGGCGAGCGGCACCGCGAAGCTGGGCGAGCTGTTCGCGGATCCGGCGCGCGGTGCCGAGCAGCTGCGTCAGGTGGGCCTGCTGGACGGGGCGACGGCGCGCCTGGTGCAGCGCCTGACTGAGCAGAACAAGGTGAGCCAAGCGCAGAGCACGCTGCTTGCCGGGCTCACGCCGCGCCTCGCCGATGCCGGCAGCGCGACGACGGCGCTCGGCCGGGCGGCGGAATGGGCCGGCCGGCAATGGAGCAACCTTGCCGATTCCATCGGGCGCGGGGTGGATCGTCTGCTCAGCGGCGGGGCCGGATCGCTTGATGCGCAGTTGGCCGAACTGAAGACGGAACTGGCGAAGTATAACGAAGGCGGAGGAGTTGGCGCGGCCAATTCCTTCTTTGGCAGTGGACAGCGAAAAGCGCTGGAAAACGCCATTGCGGACCTGCAAGAGCAGAAACGCGCGCGCGACAAGCTCCAGGCGCAGCGTGGCGCCGCTAGCAAGGACGATGCGCTTAGTTCCGATGCCGTGGGCATTGCCAATCAGTCGGCCGCGAATGACCGCCTGCGCCAACAGCGCACATTGGAAGGCGAGATCGAGCGACTACGCGCCGGTCAGGGCAAACCGGGACAGACCGCCGAGGAGCAGGCCGACATCACGCGCGCGCTTGATGCCAAAACCCGCGCCCTCGATGCCGTAACGAACGCCCAGTCCCGCGCCACCGAGATGGACCGCCTGGACGTGCAGATCCAGCAGGCGCGAGACCCGGCCACGAAGGCGGATCTGGTGGCGCGGCGCGAGCGCCTGGCGCTCAGCGGGCAGGAGATCAGCGCCGACCAGCTGGAAGCCGAGGTGGCGCGGGCGCGCGCCCGCTCGCTCCTGGAGAGCAGCGCCGCCGCGTCCTCGGCCGCCCGCTCGATGCTGGAGCAATCGCGCGACCAGACCGAGCAGCTGAAGCTGGAAATCTCGCTCATCGGCCAGAGCGACGCAGTGCGCGCCCGCGCCATCGCGACCTTGCAGGTCGAACAGCAGGTGCGGGCGCAAGGCATCGGCACCAGCTCGGCCGCCGCGCAGAAACTGCGGCAGGAGGCCATCGCCAATGCCGACCTCGGCACCACGCTCGCCCGCCAGAGCGACGCGTGGCAGACGTTTTCGCAGGCAGGCCAGTCGAGCCTTGACCAGTTGACGGACGCGGTCGCCCGCAACGGGTCGAGCTTTATGACGCTGGGCGAGACCGTGAGCAGCGTCGCCGGCGACATCGCGTCCAGCCTGTTGAAACTTGCCGTCACGAACCCGATCAAGAACGCGCTGTTCGGCACCAATGCGGGAACCTTGTCCGATGCGGGCGGGATCGCTGGTTTGGCCGGCCGGCTGCTGGGCGGGGTCGGCGGCGGCGGCGCCGCCGGGGTCGGCACGGGCTGGACCAACGTGGTGGGCGGAGCCGGCGGGCTGGCGGTGCCCACCCTGTTCGCGGACGGTGGCATCATGACGTCGGCCGGGCAGATCCCGCTGCGGCGCTATTCGGCCGGCGGCGTCGCCAACTCGCCCCAGCTCGCCCTCTATGGCGAGGGCAAGCTTCCAGAAGCCTATGTGCCCCTGCCGGACGGGCGGCGCATCCCCGTGGCCATGCAGGGCGGCGGCGGGCAGTCCGCCACCCAGGGCGCCATGGCGGTCAACGTCAACGTCGTCAACAACGCGGGCGCTGCGGTGACCACGGGACCGATGACGCGCGAGCCTGACGGCACACCGAGCCTCACCGTGTTTGTTGATGCGATCAACCAGCACATCCAGGCGGACCTGGAGAGCGACGGCCCGATCTCGCGCGGCATCGGCGGGCGCTTCGGGCTATCGGCCGCCGGAGGGCTGCGCTGATGGCTTTGCCGGTTTGGCCCGCCACCCTGCAATATCGCTCCCTGCGCGATGCCTGGGGCGGCGTGCCGTTTCGCGACCCGCTGGGCACCGAGATGGAGGGCGGCAATACCCGCCTGCGGCGCCGCCCCGGCGACGACGTCGGCACCTATGCATGGGCCGGCATCTTCAACGCCGCGCAGATGGCGACGTTCATGGGCTTCGTCGAGACGACGACGGGCAACGGATCCAGCCGGTTCACCATGCAGGTCAGCCGTGACGGCGTGACCTACGTGTCGCGCACCGTGCAGATCGTCGTCGGCAGCCTCAAGTTTTCATCGGCCGGCGGCGCGAATACGCAGGTCAGCTTCTCGCTCTTGGTTTTTCCGGACGGAGTCGTCGCATGAGCGATCCTTTCACCGCCGCCTATGCAGAGGCGGAAGCATCTTGCCCGATCGACGCGCTCAGCTTCGTGACGCTCGAATTGCAGCACCCCTCGTTTGTCGAAGACGGCATTCAGATCGCCTTGCGTTTCGTGCTGGACGTGCGGCCCCGCAGCTTCGGCATCGAGGTCGGGGCGTTGTTCGGCGGCGGCACGATGCAGGCGTTCACGCCCGTCGCGTTCCGGGCCGAGCGGCCGGAATTCGGGCAAGGGAAAGTGCCGCAATGTCGCGTCACCATCGACAATGTGGCCCGGCAGCTGACACCCTATTTAAACGCGGCTGTCACGGTCGCCGCCGACCTGATCCTGGTCTATCGCGAATATCGCGAGGACGATGTGTCGGAGCCCTGCTATGGGCCGGTGGAATTCGTGGTCAAGCAGGTGGTCGCCTCCGGCGCCAGCGTGACGGGTACCGCGAGCCTTGCCGATCTGACCAACAAGAAATTCCCCTCGCGCGTGTTCAGCCGGGCCGAGTGGCCCGCGCTGATGGCGGCCTGACATGGACCGCGCCGCGATCCTCACCGACCTCATCGGCCGCCCCTGGACCGCGCTGGGCACCGGGCCGGAGACCTATTCCTGCTGGGGGCTCGCCGCCCATGTCGAGCGGCAGCTTTTCGGCACCGTGTTGCCCGACGTGGACGTGCCCGAGCATTTGACCTGGTCGTATCTGCTGCGCCGCTTTTCCTCGCATCCCGAGCGTGCCCGTTGGCACGAGGTGCAGCCGCTCACGCCCGGCATCGTCTCGGCCGCCGACGGCGCCCTCGTGCTGATGGCCCGCGCCGACCGGCCGGCGCATATCGGGGTCTGGCTGGTGCAGGAGCGCGGCGTCATCCATGCCGATCCTGCCGCCGGGGTGGTCATCGAGACGCCGATGCAGCTCAAGGCGCGGGCCTGGGGACGTGTGCGCTACTACGAGCGGGCGCGCCCATGAAGACGCCCACGAGCCGCCGCAGGAGCGCCACCGCCGTCCATGTCATCCTGCCCGCCCTTGAGCGCGGGCGGGTAAGCGTGCGGCGCCGGGAGACCGTGCACCGCCTGCTGCGCCGCACCGGCTGGGATCCGCGTGCCCTGCCGACCATCTGTGTGATCGACGGCGCCCCGCTGCTGCGGCGGAACCGGGCCTGGAAGCGTCGGCGCATCCGGGCCGGAGAGCACGTCGAGTTCCGCTCCCGCCCACGTGGCGGGGGCGCGGGCTCGTCCACGGGCAAGAGCGTGATCGGCCTCGTGGGCCTGATCGCCCTGGCGGCCCTGGCGCCCGGCTTCGGATCGCTGGCGGCCACCGCACTCGGGATCGGCGGCATTGCCGGGGCGGCCGGCATCCTGGGCGGTGCATTCGTGGCCGGCGGCTCGTTTTTGCTCAACACGCTGCTGACTCCGAAAGCCGCCAAGGCAGAAGCCGCACAGGCCACGCTCTATAGTTTCGGGCAGCAGACCAACAGCGCCCGGCCGATGCAGACCATCGGCGTCAAATATGGGCGCGTGAAGTCTATCGCCGATCTCGGCAGCGTGCCGTGGGCCGAATACATCGGCGACGATCAATATCTCAATCTGCTCCTGGTGCGCGGCTGCGGCCGATACCAGCCTGAGCAAATCCTGATCGACGACACGGTGTTGTGGGACAGCACCAACGGCTTCGCCCCTCAGTGGTCCGGAGTCGATATCGCCTGGTACGAGCCGGGCGAAGAGGTGACGCTATTCGCCCTCAATGTGGCATCGGCCGCCGAGGTGTCCAATCAGGAGCTGGCGGACATCAATACATGGGTCGGCCCGTTCGCGGCCAACGCGGCCGGCACTTCGGCCACGTCGCTCGCTTTCGACGTGGTGTGGAGCGGCGGGCTCTACTTGACCAATGCCGCCGGCAAGACGGTGCAATATGGCGCCCAGACGATTGCACAGGTGCGGCTCATCAACGATGCCGGCGCGCCGATCGGCGATTGGATCGAGGTGGTCAACGACACGCGGTTCGGCGCCAGCAAAAAGCCCATGCGCGTCTCCTTCAAGGTCGATGTGCCCGCCGGCCGCTACGAGGGCCGCATGCGCCGTGGCGTGCCGGCCGGTTTCGCCGCGAACGCGCAAGACCAGATCATCTGGACTGGGATGCGGGCGTTCCTGGCCGGCCCGCGCTCGTTTCCCGGCGTCTCGACGCTCGCCATCCGCATGAAATCGACCGCGCAGCTGACTGGCGCCAGCTCGGGCAAATTTGGCTTGATCGAGACCCGCATCCTGCCGACCTGGAACGGCTCGTCCTGGGTCGATGCTCCGACCCGCCTGCCGGCCTGGGCGATGCTCGATATCGCCACCAACACGGATTATGGCTGCGAACGGCCGCTCTCCAAGGTGGACGTCCAGGCGGTCGCGGATCTCGCGGTGACCGCTGCCGCGCGGGGCGATTATTTCGATTATGAATTCCGCTCCGCCGTGCAGGCGACCGAAGCGCTTGATACCAGCCTCGCGCCGGCCCGCGCGAAAAGCCGATGGCTCGGCGACGTCCTCTCACTGGTGCGCGAGCAGTGGCAGGCCGTGCCGTCCATGCTCCTCACGGACCGGGAGATCGTGCGCGGCTCCTTGAGCGTCACATACCAACTCGCGTCCAGCGACAGCGCCGAAGCCGTCGTCATCCCCTATCTGGACGAGACCACCTGGCAGGCGGCCGAGGTGCAATATCCGCCCGACGTGCCGGCCGCGAAGGCCGCGCGCACGGAGCTGCCCGGTGCCGTGCGGCGCAATCAGGTGTTTCGCGAGGCCAAGTTCCTCCATCTGCAGAACGTCCTGCGCCGCGTGAAGGTGTCGCTCACGACGGAACACGACGGGCGCCTCCTGTCCTTTGGATCGGTGATCACCGTCCAGTCCGAGTTGCCGCAGAGCTGGGGCGCGGCGGGCGCCGTCATGGGCCAGTCGGGCCTGACGTTGACGCTCTCGCCCGCGCCCGCCTGGGAGGCCGGCCAAAGCTACGTTGTGGTGCGCCAGCGCACGGGCCGACCGTTCGGGCCGGTTAAAATCAGCCGGGGCGCCTCGGACGCGCTCGGCATCCTGAATGCGGCGGACCTCGCGACCGTCGAGAGCCAGCAGGGCACGACGCTCGCCGCCGTCCTGGCCCGCCGGCAGGGCGCCGAGCCGCCGAGCTTTGCGCTCGGTCTTGGCACGGCCTGGCAACGCCGCTGCATCGTGCTATCGGGCCGGCCGGATGGCGATCAGGTCAGCCTCGAGCTGGTGGTGGACGATGCCGCCGTCCACGACGACAGCGGCGAGGCATCGGCCGCCGTGCCCGGTGCAGCTCTGAGCTTGCCGAAGACGCCGCTGGTGGCCGGCCTCGTTGCCACGTTAGAGCAAAACGTCATCGAGCCGGCGCTGTCCGCATCCTGGTGGCCGGCGGCGGGTGCCCTCTATTATGTCGCTCAAATATCCTATGACGGCCGCGCGACATGGGCCGCTCTTGCGCAGGTCTATGCTCCCAGCCTGTCGGTGGTTGTCGAGCCGCGCGCCCTCAGCCTGCGCGTTGCAGCCGTGGGATCCGGCCAGGGCGCATGGACCGTGGTCGATCTGGAGGCGCCCACGATTGACGCGGACCGGTTGCAGATCGGTCCGGACGGCCTGGCCGAGGGATTGCGCGATCTGGTTCGCAACCAGCTTGGCGCTGCCACCGACGAATGGCGCGCAGGCCTGGAACAGATCAACCTGCTGGCGGCGGAGATGGCCGCCCACCAGGCTGTGGTCCGCCTCGAGGACGTGCGGCGGGTCAGGGCGACGTTTGGCGATCAAAAGGCGGAATATCTGCTGCAGATCGGTGCGGTGGCGGACGATGTGTCCGCAACCGTCACGCGGGTGGAGACGCTGGAGGCGGAGGCGGTCAGCCTGGATGCCGATCTGGCCACTGTCACCACCAACCTCGCCACGGTGAGCAGCACGGTCACCGCGCTGGCGGATGGTCAGAGTGCTCTCGCCTCCGAGGTGACGGAGCTGTCCGCGACGGTTGATGGTCTTGGCGCCGTCGCATCAGTGCGGTGGGTTGCGGGTGTGACCCCAGCCGGCGCGACCGCCGCATGGGATCTGCAGTTGACGGCGGGCACGGTCAACGTCGGCATCACAGCCATCGCGCTGTCCGGCGGCGGCGGGCAGATCCGTCTGACTGGGGACCGGGTCGCGTTCGTCGGTGCCAGTGGAACGCCCTACGCGCTCTTCACCTCGGACGGGTCCGGCGCCTTGTACTTGAACGGCAGCCTATTCGCCGATGGGTCGATCCTCGGCAGATACATCGGCGCGTCGGTCATCACCGCTGACAAACTTGTTCTCGGCGGCGTGACAACGGATCGCATTTATCCGTCCGCGTGCACGAACTCCGTGTTCCTCACATCGGGATCGACAGTCATCGGTCCCGCGTTGTGGTCGGTGGTCATCAACCGCATCTCGGGAACCTATGCAGAGGGGATGATCATCTTCTCTCCGGTTCCACAGCGGTACCAAGAGTCTTATCAGTGGGGCGCGTATTACATCACTGTTGATGTGCATCGCAATGGCGCGTTGATATATTCGCGCCGCTACAGAATTAGTGAAATTTCTCTGGTCTCAAATGATTTCGGAGTGACATTTGTGTACTCAGTAGGACTTAGTCCTATCGTTGTATCGTTTAAAGACTCGGACAGTCTCCCGCCGGGTGACTACACCTATTCGGTCAGCTACAGGGATTGGAGTGTGTACGTCGATAATTCATATCGCAGCGAGAAGTCAGGATTTACCAACGCTGGATTTTCCGACGTTTCATTTCGTGTCACGGAGTTCAAACGATGATCGCGGCAATATACGAAGTTGGAACAGGGCGAATTACTGCGCTATCGGACACATTTGACGCCAATGCGGCAAACAAGCAGGCCCGCATTGGCCTCGCCGCGCTCGCCATCCCCGGCTGGATCGATGACCAGGAATGGTATGTGGTCAACGCAGACGCGGACGATGTGCCCAGCGAGCTGGCGCCCCGCCCGGTCCTCAATGTCACGTCCCTCACCGTGCCGGTCGGCGCCACGCCGGTGGCGATCACCGGCCCCCTGCCCGAGGGCACGACCTCAACCATCGACGGCGCCCCGGCCGAAATGTCCGCCGCCTGGGAGGTGCTGCACGTGCCGGCCGCAGCGGGCGTGCGGCATGTGGCGATCACGCCACCGTGGCCGTGGCGGCCCGCATCAATTGTGCTGACAGTGGAGGCTTAACCAGTGGCATACGATGGGATTTACAACGTCGGGACGGTGTCCGTCGCCGCCGGCGGCACCGCCGTGACCGGTGTCGGCACCGCATGGACATACGGCGCGCAGCGCCTGGTCGCCGGCGATACGTTGGCGGTGGGTGGTGTGAGCCTGCCGATCCTCGCGGTGGGGGACGACACGCATTTAACCTTGGCCTATCCCTCGACGGTCACGGCCTCCGGCGCCGCCTATGCGGCGATCCTCGACAGCGGCAGCCGCACCACGGCCGGCACTGCGGCGACCCGCCTGCAGAGCTATCTGGCAGCGGCGGCGCGGATCGAGGCTGGGGTCAATATGTATTTGTGCGCCGGTGTGCTCGGCAACACACCTCCCGCGTCTCCCGCTCTGGACGCGCTCTATGTGGTGGGCACCGCGGCAACCGGCGCCTGGGCCGGGCGCGCCAACCAGATGGCCCAGTGGGGCGGCGCGGCCTGGATCTTCACCGCGCCGGCCGACGGCGACGTCGTGCTAAACAACGGGCTGGACTTCTATATTTGGTCCGCCGCCGCGGGATCCTGGACGTATCGGCCGATCACCACCGTGGTGGAGCGTGGCACCGGGGTCGGGCAGA
>NCHM01000250.1 GCA_002257205.1 Rhizobiales bacterium 24-66-13
GCGCTACCACCATCACGACATGACGTTCGCGCTCGTCTATGCCTTCTCGGAGCGCTTCGTCCTGCCGATTTCCCATGACGAAGTGGTGCACGGCAAGGGGTCCCTGCTCGGCCGCATGCCGGGCGATACATGGCAGCGCATGGCCAATCTGCGGGCCTATCTCGGCTTCATGTTCGGCCATCCCGGCAAGAAGCTTCTGTTCATGGGCTGCGAGTTTGGCCAGACGGGCGAGTGGAACCATGATGCGGAGCTGCCCTGGTCTCTCCTGGACGATCCGTTCCATCGCGGCGTGCAGAAGCTGGTGCGCGATCTGAACGCGCTCTATCGCGCCGTGCCTGCCCTGCACGCCCGCGATACCACACCGGACGGCTTCGCCTGGATCGTTGGGGACGACGTGGATAATTCGGTATTCGCCTTCTTCCGCTTCGCCGATAGCGGCGGGCCGGTCCTGGTGGTCGCGAACATGACGCCGGTCCCGCGCCACGGGTATCGGATCGGCGTGCCGCAGGGCGGTCCATGGGAGGAGATGCTGAATACGGATGCCACCGAATACGGCGGCTCCGGCATCGGCAATCTCGGTGCGGTCGAGGCGGTGGGCGGCGAGAGCCACGGCCAGCCCTTTTCGGTGAGCCTCAGCCTTCCGCCGCTCGGCGCGTTGTTCCTGCGGCCGAAGGAAACGCCATGACGCTGCCGCCGCTCCCCGATCGTCTCGAGGCGGGGCGGCCCTATCCCCTTGGCGCGGTGCCGAATGGCCTCGGCACCAATTTCGCCGTGTTTTCCGCCAATGCGGAAAAGGTGGAACTGTGCCTGTTCGAGCCGTCCGGCCGGCGCGAGGTGGCCCGCTTCACCCTGCCCGAATGCACGGACGAGGTCTGGCACGGCTATCTTCCGGGCGCCTTCGAGGGTCTGGTCTACGGCTATCGCGCCCACGGCCCGTTCGATCCCGCACGGGGGCATCGCTTCAATCCCGCCAAGCTGCTGCTCGATCCCTATGCACGGCAGATCACCGGTGCCCTGCGCTGGTCGGACGCCCTGTTCGGCTATCGCATCCATGGCGGGCGGGCCGACCTTTCGCTAGACCGCCGCGACAGTGCGGCCGCCATGCCGAAAGCCGTCGTCGTGGGCGAGGCGACGGACTGGGGCGACGAGCGCGCGCCCAATGTGCCGTGGGAAGACACGGTCATCTATGAAGCCCATGTGCGCGGCCTTTCCATGGGGCGCACCGACATTCGCGCGCACGAGCGCGGCACCTTCGCGGCCCTGACCCATCCGCGCTTTATCGAGCATCTGCAAAGGCTCGGCATTACCGCGATCGAGCTGATGCCGGTCCACGCCTTCCTTCAGGACCGCTTTCTGCTGGAACGGGGGCTACGCAATTACTGGGGCTATTCCACCCTCGCCTTCTTCGCGCCGGAACCAAGCTTCCTGTCCACCGGCTCGCTGCATGAGATGCGCGCCGCCATCCGCCGCCTGCATGCAGCGGGCATCGAGGTGATCCTCGACGTGGTGTATAACCACACCTGCGAGGGCAACGAGCTTGGCCCGACCCTCTCGTTCCGCGGCCTCGACAATGCCAGCTATTACCGTCTCGTGCCCGGCGACGAGCGCTATTACATCAACGACACCGGCTGCGGAAACACGGTCAATCTCAGCCATCCACGCGTGCTGCAAATGGTGATGGATTCGCTGCGCTATTGGGCCACCGCCTTCCGCATCGACGGCTTCCGCTTTGATCTCGGGGTCACCCTGGGGCGTGAGGGCACGGGGTTCGATCCCGGCTCCGGCTTCTTCGATGCGGTGCGGCAGGATCCGATACTCGCGCGCTGCAAGCTGATCGCCGAGCCCTGGGACATCGGGCCGGACGGCTACCAGCTCGGCTGCATGCCGCCGGGCTTCGCGGAATGGAACGATGCCTTCCGGGACGGCGTGCGGCGGTTCTGGAGCCGCGAGCCGGGACGGCGCGGCGATCTCGCGGCACGCGTCTCCGGCTCCGGCGACACCTTCGACCGCCGCTTCCGCAAGCCCTCGGCCTCGATCAATTACGTCGCCTCCCACGACGGCTTCACCCTCGCGGATCTCGTGTCCTACGCACGCAAGCACAATGCCGCCAATGGCGAGGACCAGCGGGACGGACACGACGCCAACCACAGCGCCAATTGGGGCGTGGAGGGGCCGACCGTCGATCCCGCAATCCTGGAAACCCGGGCGCGGGTGATGCGGGCCATGCTGGCGACGGTGATGTTCGCACAGGGCACGCCCATGCTGCTGGCCGGCGACGAGTTCGGCCGCAGCCAGAAAGGCAATAATAATGCCTATTGCCAAGACAACGAGGTGTCCTGGATCGATTGGGAGCGCGCTCGCGCGCCCGACGGCCGGGCGCTCACCGCCTTCTTTGCGCGCCTCGCCGAGATCCGCCGCCGTTTCGCCATCCTGCGTGCCCCCCATTTCCTGCATGGGCTGGCGGAACTCGCGCCGGGCCTTCGGGATATCGGCTGGTTCGACGAGACCGGCGCCGAACTGCATGGCGATGCGTGGCATGCGGACGGCGGACACACGCTCGCCCTGCGGCGGGCGGGACCCGCGACGGTCGTGGGCGATGTACCGCCCGGCCGGCTCGACGTGCTTCTGCTGCTGATGAACGCCCAGGACCGCCCGGTGGTGTTCCGCCTGCCCGCGCCCGCGGTGACATGGCGCACGCTGGTGGACAGCGCCGCCGGTCTGGTCTCCGAGCAGCGCCCGGTGGAAGATGAAACGCTAGTTTCCGCGCTCAGCATTCGCCTGCTTGCCGCCCATCTGGACCCGCAGTCATGAGCCTGCCGGCCCATTCCGCGCGAGCTGCCGCGCACATTTTTTTCTGAAGGCCATTTTTCATGGACGATGCCCTGCTCGATCTCGCCCGGCTTGCTGGGATCTCGCCGTTCTGGACCGACGCCTTCGGCCGGCCCCAGGCGGTGCCCCATGAGGTTCTGCGCGCGCTGCTGCGGGCGCTCGAACTGCCCGCCGATACGCCCGGCGACATCGCCGACAGCCGCGCGCGCCAGCGCGGCGGCACGGTGGATGGCCTTGCGCCCCTCCTGACATTGGATGCGGGCTGCGCGATCCGCATTCCAGCCGCCAAAGGGGCGCTGCGCATGCGCTATCGGGTGACGCTGGAAGGCGGCGGCCTGGTGGAGGGCGAAGCGGACGTGGAGGATGGTGCTATTGCCCTTCCGGCGATCGACATGCCCGGCTACCACCGGCTGGAGCTGGGGGACGCCCAAACAACCCTTGCGGTGGCGCCGGCTCGTGCGTTCGCGCTCGCAGATGTGACGGGGCGGGAAGACCCGCGCCTTTGGGGCCTCGCGGTGCAACTCTACGCGCTGCGGCGCGACGGCGATGGCGGCATCGGCGATTTCTCGGCGCTCGCCCAATTGTCGGTGAAAGCCGCCAATGCCGGCGCCTCGGCCTTGGTGCTGAGCCCGGTTCATGCGCCATTCGCCGCCGATCCCGCCCATTTCAGCCCTTACTCTCCCTCAAGCCGCCTGTTCCTCAATCCGCTGCATGCCGACCCGGCGCTGATTTTCGGCGGCCCGGCCGTGGATGCGGCGGTGGCCGCGCTCGATCTTGGCCCGCTGCGCACCTCGCTTGAAGCCTCCGATCTGGTGCAATGGGACAAGGCCGGCGCGGCCAAGATCGCGCTGCTGCGCCATCTGTTCGAGACCGTCCTGCCGCACGAGCCGGAGTTGATGGCCGCGTTCCAGGCGTTCCGCGCCGCGGGCGGGCAAAATCTGGCGGACCATGCGGTGTTCGAGGCCCTCCACCAGCGCCAGTTCGGCGAGGGGCGCGGGCAATGGAACTGGCGCGGCTGGCCGGAAGGGTTTCGCGAGTCGCGCGGCGCCGCCGTTGCAGGCTTTGCCCGCCGCCACCCGCAGGAGGTGAGCTTTCACGCCTTCCTGCAATGGGTCGCCGACAAGGGATTGGCGCAGGCGCAGGATTCCGCCCGTTCCGCCGGCATGGGCATCGGCCTCATCTCCGACCTGGCCGTGGGCGCGGATGGGGGTGGAAGCCAGGCGTGGAGCCGCCAGGACGAGATGCTCATCGGCTGCTCCATAGGTGCGCCGCCGGACCTTTTGAATTCGGTCGGCCAGACCTGGGGGCTCACGGCCTTCTCGCCGCGCGCCTTCGCCGCCAGCGGCTTCGCAAGCTTTCTCGACATGCTCCGCGCAGCGATGGCCCATGCGGGCGGCGTGCGCATCGATCACATCATGGGCCTGTCGCGCCTATGGATGGTGCCGGATGGCGCGCCCCCCGCGCACGGCGCCTATCTCACCTATCCGTTCGACGATCTGGCGCGGCTCGTGACGCTGGAATCCCACCGCCACCGTGCCATCGTCATCGGCGAGGATCTCGGCACCGTGCCCGAAGGCTTCCGCGAACGCCTCGCCGCGCGCGGCATTCTCGGCATGCGGGTCTTGTGGTTCGAGCGCGAGGGCGCGCAGTTCAAGCCGGCCGGCGCCTATTCCCCCGATGCCATCGCCGTCACCGGAACGCACGATTTGCCCACGGTGACCGGCTGGTGGAGCGGGCGCGACATCGATTGGCGCAGCCCCGCCGGCCTATTGGCGGAAGGCAATACCGAGGAGACCGAGCGCAGTGGCCGCGCCGAGGATCGCGCGCATCTGTGGGCCGCCATCGGCGAGGACGGGCTTCCACCACCCGACCAAAGCGAAGCCGTATTGGATGCCGCCTTGCGGTTTCTGGCTGGCACGCCGAGCCCGCTGGTGGTGGTGCCGATGGAAGATGCGCTCGCTTTGCCCGAGCAACCCAACCTGCCCGGCACGGTGGAAGAGCATCCCAACTGGCGCCGGCGCCTCGCTGCCCAGGCGGCTCACATATTGGAGGAGCCGGCCGTACAGCGGCGGCTTCATCTGCTGGACACCGCAAGGAGCAAGGGATGACCGCGCCGCGCGCCACCGTGCGCCTCCAGTTCCATCGCGAATTCCCGCTCGATGCTGCGATCCCGCTGGTGGATTATTTCGCCGAACTCGGCATCAGCCACATCTATTCCTCCCCGCTCCTCACCTCTCGGCCCGGCTCGCGCCACGGCTATGACACGGTCGACCACGGCACGCTCGATCCTGAACTGGGCGGAGAAGCCGCCCTGCGTCGGCTCGTGGCGGCGCTGCGGGCGCGGGGCATGGGGCTGATCCTCGATATCGTGCCCAACCACATGGGCGTCGGCGGCGCCGACAATCCGGTCTGGCTCGACGTGCTCGAATGGGGACGCGAAAGCAGCTATCGCGACTTCTTCGACATCGACTGGACCCCGGCGGACACGCGGCTTTCGGGAAAAGTCATGGCGCCCTTCCTCGACCGCCCCTATGGCGAGGCACTGAAGGCCGGCGCCATCCGCCTCGGCCATGATGCCGCGCGCGGCACCTTCCATTTTAGCCACCATGATCACGTCTTCCCCCTGTGCCCCCGCCACTATGGGGACGTGCTTGGTGCGGCGAGCCGGGATATCGGCGGCATTCTCGGCACCGACCTCGCCACGTTGGAAGACCCCGCGACGGCAAAAGTCGACGTCCAGGCGGCGAAGGAGCGCCTTGCGCTGGCATTGACGCGCGAGGGCGCGCAGATCGTCGCCGACGCGCTCGATGCCTTCGATCCAGGTGGCGAAGACGGGCAGGCGCGGCTGCATGCGCTGCTGGAGAAGCAGAATTTTCGCCTCACCTGGTGGCGCGCGGCGAACGACGAGCTCAACTGGCGCCGCTTCTTCGACATCACCGGCTTGGCGGGTGTGAAGGTGGAGCGCCGCGAGGTGTTCGATACCGTGCATGCCCTCGTCTTCCAGCTTTACGCCGACGGGCTGATCGACGGGCTGCGCATCGACCATGTGGACGGCATCGCCGATCCCGGCGCTTATTGCCGCCAACTTCGGCGCAAGCTCGCGGCACTGGACATCCAACGGCCGCCGGATACGCCCACGGGCGGCTATGTGGTGGTGGAGAAAATCCTCCATGCCGGCGAGACGATGCCCGCCGCCTGGCAGATGGACGGGACCACCGGCTACGACTTCATGGACGAGGTGTCTTCGGTGCTCCACGACGGCAGCGCCGACGATGCGCTGGAGAAAATCTGGAGCCAGGCCACCCAGGAC
>NCHM01000251.1 GCA_002257205.1 Rhizobiales bacterium 24-66-13
CGACGCCGATCTCAACGCCGGCCTCATCACCGACAAGGAAGCCCAGACCCGGCGCAGCGAGCTGGAGGAGGAGAGCGCCTTCTTCGGCTCCATGGACGGCGCCTCGAAATTCGTGCGCGGCGAGGCGGTGGCGAGCCTGATCACCATCGCCGTCAATATTTTCGGCGGCATCATCATCGGCGTGACGCGCCACGGTCTGCCGCTCGGCGAAGCGGCGGACATCTACACGCGCCTCTCGGTGGGCGACGGCCTGGTGTCGCAGATCCCCGCGCTGATCGTTTCGCTCGCCGCCGGCCTTCTGGTGTCGAAGGGCGGCACGCGCGGCCGGGCGGAAGTCGCGGTGCTTGGGCAGCTCGGGGCCTATCCTCGGGCGCTGTTCGTCTCCGCCGGCATGATGTTCGGCCTGGCGATCATGCCGGGCCTGCCGTTTATCCCATTCGCGCTGCTGGGCGCGACCATGGCGTTCGTCGGCTATGCCATCCCCCGCAAGCTGGCGCGCCAGCGGGCCGCGGAAGAGGCCAAGCAGCAGGAGAGCGACGAGCAGGCGGCGCGGGACGTGCAGAATTCGGTGAAGGAATCCCTGCGCACGGCGGAAATCGAGGTCGGCATCGGCAAGCAGCTGTCCGGCCAGGTGCTGCGCCTGCCGGTGGAGGTGCAGAACCGCATCGCCAAGATGCGCCGCAAGTTCGCGCTGCGCTATGGCTTCGTGGTGCCGGACATCCGCATGACCGAGAGCCTCAGCGTTCCGGCCAAGAATTACCAGATCCGCATCCACGGGACCGTGGTCTCCTCGCAGGAAATGCGCATCGGTGAGTTGCTGGTGGTGCTGGGCGACGGCGCGCGGCCGGACGTGCCGGGCGACGACACGCGCGAGCCGGCGTTCGGCATGAAGGCCATGTGGATCCCGGAGGCCTATGCCGGCGAAGTCAAGCGCGAGGGCTTCTCCCCCATCGACAATATCAGCGTGATCCTCACCCATCTCAGCGAGGTGATCGCCAACAACCTGCCGCAGCTCCTCTCCTACAAGGACATGCGCAACCTGCTCGATCGGCTCGATCCGGAATATAAGCGCCTGATCGATGACATGTGCCCGGCCCAGATCTCTTATTCCGGGCTCCAGGCGGTGCTGAAATTGCTGCTGGCGGAGCGGGTCTCGATCCGCAATCTGCACCTGATCCTGGAAGCCATCGCCGAGATCGTGCCCCATGCCCGCCGCTCCGAGCAGGTGGCCGAGCATGTGCGCATGCGCATGGCGCAGCAGATCTGCGGCGATCTCGCCGAAGGCGGCGTGCTGCGCGTGCTGC
This sequence comes from Rhizobiales bacterium 24-66-13, assembly GCA_002257205.1. GTDB lineage: Bacteria > Pseudomonadota > Alphaproteobacteria > Rhizobiales > Xanthobacteraceae > NCEH01. Next base: position 1,305 of record NCHM01000251.1, read on the forward strand.
GGCTCGGCGGCAAATGGGATCTCACGTTCCACCAGAGCCTCAAGCGCGACGCCAAGGGCGACGTGGTGGAATTCGACATCGACCCGCGCCTGGTGGAGCAGTTCGGCATGGAGGCCGCGACCTCGGTGCGCGAGCATCTGCGCGAAGGGCGCCCGTTCGCGCTGGTCACCGCGCCGGATGCGCGCCCCTATGTGCGCATGATCATCGAGCGCATGTTCCCCGCGCTGCCGGTGCTGTCGCACGTTGAGATTGCGCGCGGGGTGGAGGTACAGTCCCTCGGGACCATTTCATGAATGCGCTGGCGGCCGAGGGCGTGATCTCGGCGTTCCTCATCTTCTGCCGCATCGGCGGCTGCCTGATGCTGATGCCCGGGGTCGGCGGGCGGCATCTGTCCCCCCAGTTCCGCCTGTTCCTGGCCATCGGCCTGTCGCTGGCCTTCGTGCCCCTGCTCCAGTCGAGCGTCGAGGGCTTCGCGCGCGAGGCGGGTTCCTTCGCCTTGCTGGGCGCGATCGGGTCGGAAGCCGCCACCGGCGCCATGATCGGCCTGCTGGCGCGGATCTTCTTTCTCGCCCTGCAATCCATGGCCAGCGCCATCGCCCAGGCGATTGGCCTTGCCTCCATGGCCGGGACGATGATCGAGGACGACGAGGCGCTGCCGCCCGTCGCCACCTTGCTCGCGTTCAGCGCGACGACCTTGCTGTTCATCAGCGACCAGCATCTCGAGCTGGTCCGCGCGCTGTTCGACAGCTATCGCCGCCTTCCGCCCGGCACCGTGTTCACCGCCCGCCTCGGGCTGAGCGACGTGGTGGACCAGCTCACCACCGCCTTCCTGCTGGCGCTGCGGATCGCGAGCCCGTTCATCGTCTATTCCATCATCGTCAATTTCGCGGTGGGCATCACCAACAAGTTCACGCCTCAGCTTCCGGTCTATTTCATCGCGACGCCGTTCATCACAGCGGGCGGCATGCTGTTGCTGTATGCGACCGTGGATCAATTGCTCGCCGGGTTCATGATGGCGTTCAGCCAGTGGCTGGCGGCCGGTTAGAGCCGGATCCGCCCATATCGACTCGCCCAAGGCGAGTCGATATGGGCGGTGAATCCGCCTCTATTCAATAAGTGAGAGGGCGATTCACCGCCCATAGGGAACCACCAAGTGGTTCCCTATGGGCGGATCGCGCTCAAGAGGAGGGCAGGGGCGCCATGGGCGATCGTCGGGCAACCACCAAGCGTATCGTCGCCGTGCGGGCGCAGATGCACCGCACCGCCGAATGGGAGCTCGCCCGCATCCGGCAGGAGCAGGCGGCGCTTGAGCGCAATCGCGCCAGCGTCATGGAGACGCTGAACAGCGCCATGTTCGGCCCGCTCCTGGTGGACATGGTCTCGCGCACCTTGAAGCGGCTCTCGCAGGAGGCGGCACGTCTCGCGGCCGAGGAGGCCACGCAGGCCGAGCGCGTGCAGGCGCAGGCTTTCGCGCTCAAACGGGCCGAGCGCATGGCCGAGCGGGTGGCCCGCGAAACGCGCGCGCACGAGGATCGCAAGGCCTTTCAGGAACTGACGGAATCGGCGGCGCTGCGGCCCGGCGCGGCGGCATCGAAGGATGCAAGCCTCACATAAGCAAGCCCCCGCAAACTGCCCCGATCGAAACACCGTTTGATGATCGGGCCATGGGCATTCAACTCACCACAGACATTGTGATGGACGTGGTCAAGGCCGGCAATCCGGCCCGCACCCAGAAGATCACATCGAACCTCAAGGCGCTCGGTTCGGGCTTTTCCCAGGCGATGAGCCAGGAGGGCGGGATCGGGCCGGCGAACGGGTTGGCCTATGCGCCCACGTCCGCGGTCGGACTTCAGAATGCGACCGCGCTGACAAAGACCTCCGCCGCCGGCGGATCGGCGGCCACCGCCTATCGCAAATTTGAAAGCATGGTGCTGTCGCAATTTGTGCAGGCCATGCTGCCGAGCCATGCCGCCGCCGTCTATGGCAGCGGCAATGCCGGGCAGATCTGGAAGTCCATGCTGGCTGAGAAGGTCGCCGACCAGGTGGCCAAGCATGGCGGCATCGGCATCGCGGACCGCATCGCATCGGCCCAGGCGCGGGTCACCCCGTCGGCTGCCGCCGCGCCCTCGCTCCCGGTCGCATCCGCGACCGGCTCCGCCGCCTCGGCCTGAGGATGCGCCAGATGAGACACGATGAGTCCACCGTCCTGCCGCGTCTGCTGAGCCCGGAAGGCCCCGCGCGCGAAACCATGATCGCGGCCCTCGACCGGCTCGAAGAGATCATCGACCAGGAAACGGGCTCTCTCGAAGCTCATCTGCCGATCGATCTGCACGAGGTCAACCGCCGCAAGAGCCGCAGCCTGCTGGAGCTCAGCCGCGCCAGCCGGGCGCTGCCCCGCGAGGCCGATCCGGTGGTCGCCCTGCGGCTCGGCACGGTGCGGGAGAAGCTGGCCCGCAATCTCTATCTTCTGTCGGTCAATCTTGCGGCCTCGCAGGAAATCAGCGGCATCCTCGCCACGGCGCTGCGCGACGCGGAATCCGACGGCACCTATTCCAGCACGCCTTCCAAGGACGGGGCCTGAGCGATGGTGCGCTTCATCATCATCGGCCTGTGGGTCTGCGTGGTCGCGCTCGGCTCCAGCTACGGCGCCGCCTATTGGGCCGCCGGGGCGGCCAGGGCGAAATCTACCGAACCTTATATGCCGGGGCTCGAATACAAGCGTCTTCCTGCGATCACCGTGCCGATGATTATCGACGGCCGGGTGAAGGGCTATGTGCTTGCCAAGCTGGTCTTCACCGCCGATGCGACCGCCTTGCGCCAGCTGCCGCTGGATCCGGCGATCTTCGTGGTGAACGACGCCTTTTCGGAGATCTACAACAACGGACGTATCGATACCGGGAAAATCTCAAAATACAATATCAAGGACATGATGGATCGCATCAAAGCGAGCACGAATGCGCATCTAAATGGCGACGTTATTCAAGAAGTGCTCGTGGACTCCATCAATTACATCGACAAGACCGACATGCGGGCGGCAAGTGGAAGCAATGCGCCCGTGAAGCCGGCAGAATCCACCGCGCCGCCCAAGGCAGCGCACTAGCAATACGAGGGCGAACCGTGAAGATCATTGGGAAAATCTACAGCATCGTCGGTGTGCTCGGGTGCGCGACAGCGCTGGTGTGCGGCGTCTCCCTCTGGGGGCTCAGCCGGGAGGCGGACATTGCCGCGAACATCGCCCAGGCGTCGCGCCGGGCGTTCCTGACGGAACAGCTGAACGGCGACGTGACCGCTGTGGTGATGGAATCGCGCGGCCTGTACATGGCGACGGACCAAAATGGCGTCAAGCAGTTTGCCGCCGGCCTCACCAGTGCGCTGGATCGGATCGACGCCAAGGTGGCCGAGCTCAAGACTTCGACGCCGCCCGCCGATGCCGCGACCTTCGCCCGCGCCGTCGCCGATCTCGCCAAATTCCGCGAGTTCCGCTCCGAGACCGTCCGCGTCGCCCTGGCCGAGGGTCCGCAGGCCGCGAACCTCCAGGGCAATACCCCGGAAAATCGAAGCAATCGCAAAGCATTGCAGGAATCCCTGCGCACCTTTACGGCAAAAATCCAGGGCACCTTGGCCCCCATGCGCGCCGAGCAGGAGGCCGTGCAGGACAGCGTCCAGGCGATAGTCATCGCGATCTTCGTCGTCGGCCTCGCGGTCGGCATCGCGATCGCCCTGTTCATCGGCAATCGCATGCTCAGCGGGCCGATCGTCCGGGTGTCCCGCACGCTGCACGCGCTCGCCTCCGGCAAGCTCGACGTCGCCCTGGAGGAGCCGCGCGGAAAGGATGAGATCGCCGATCTGTGGAACAGCACCAAGCAATTGGTCGCGAAGCTTCGGGCCGCCGACGATCTGCGGGCGCATCAGGAGGCGACCGCCACGCGGGTTGAGACCGATAAGCGCGCCGCCATGGAGCGCCTCGCGGACCAGTTCGACGCCGAGGTTTCCGGTGTGGTGCGCACGGTCGCGGATGCCGTCACCCTGCTGGAGCGCAATGCCAGCTCGATGAGCACTTCGGCGGCCGAGACCAGCCGCCAGTCGACCATCGTCGCCGCCGCCGCCGAGGAGGCGACCGGCAATGTGCAGACCGCCGCCTCCGCCGCCGAGGAGCTTGCCGCCTCGGTGCGTGAGATCGGCGCCCAGGTCTCCTCCGCCGCGAAGATCGCCGGCGAGGCGACCGACCAGGCCAGCGAGACCGCCGAAGTGGTGCGCGGCCTTGCCGCCAGCGCCGCGCGCATCGGCCAGGTGGTGAACCTCATCACCGACATTGCCTCGCAGACCAATCTGCTGGCGCTGAACGCCACCATCGAGGCCGCGCGGGCCGGGGAAGCTGGCCGCGGCTTCGCCGTGGTGGCCCAGGAGGTCAAGACCCTGGCGGAGCAGACCTCCAAGGCCACCGACGAGATTTCCTCGCAGATTTCCGCCGTCCAAGGCGCCACCAATGAGGTGGTGAAGGCGATTGAGGGGATTTCCGGCACCATCCGGCGCATCGATGAAATTTCCACCGCCATCGCCACCTCCATCGAGGAGCAGGGCGCGGCGACCGGGGAAATCGCCAAGAACGTGCATCAGGCGGCGCGTGGAACGCAGGAAGTGTCTTCCAGCATCACCCACGTCAGTGCCGTGGCGGCCACCACCGGCAAGGTCTCCGGTGACATCGTGCACGCCGCCACGGATCTGTCCTCGCAGGCCGCGACCCTGCGCCGGCAGGTGAACATCTTCATCGAGCGCGTGCGGGCGGCCTGATCGGCCCTGCCGTCTCGCGCGGG
>NCHM01000252.1 GCA_002257205.1 Rhizobiales bacterium 24-66-13
TCCACCGCCCCGGACGTGGGCGCCGCGCCGCCTCTTCTCGCCCGCCTGCCGGTGCCCGAGGCATGGCGCATCCTGCTGGTGTTCGACGCGGCGAAAAGCGGTCTCTCGGGCGAGGCCGAGACCCGCGCCATGGAGACCCTGCCGCCGTTCGCCCAAAGTCTGGCCGCCCATCTGTGCCATCTGGTGCTGATGCAGGCGCTGCCCGCCCTTGCGGAAGGCGATGCAACCAGCTTCGGCAGCGCAATCGGCGCCGTGCAGAAACATCTGGGCGACCATTATGCCGCGGCGCAGGGGGGCGGGCGCCACACCAGCGCGGATGTCGCCCACGCCCTTGCCTTTATTGAGGAAAACGGGATTCCCGGGGTCGGCCAGACCTCCTGGGGGCCGACCGGCTTCGCCATTGTGGGGAGCGTGGCGCGCGGCGAAGCGCTTTTGCAGGCGCTGCGCACTCGCTATGCTGATCGCGCGAACCTCTCGTTCGCATGCGTGCGGGGAAACAACCGCGGCGCCACGATCGTCGATCTGCCTTAGGCCGTTCGGCGTACAAGGCGCGGCCACCCGCTTTCCTGTTTCCCCGGACGGAGCAAGACGGCCATGGCCACCGCCGCCCCCATTCTGCACATGATTTCGCCCCTGCCCCACGTGAGCCCGTTCGACGTGAACATGGCGGTGGACGCGGGCTATGGGCATCTGATGCCTTATTCGAACGTGACGCTGGATCAGGTCCGCGACCTGACGCAGGATATGATGTTCTCCCGCGCGCCACAGGCCGCGCCGCGCACCGGCCTGTTCATCGGCGGTAAGGATGCGGGGCTCGCGCTCGATATGGCCGATGCGGCGCGCGCGGCGCTGTTTCCGCCGTTCGAGATTTCGATCTTTCCCGATCCCGCCGGCTCATTCACCACCGCCGCCGCCATGGTGGCTTTGGCGGAGCAGGAAGCCGCGCTGCGCGGCACGCTGGGCCTTTCGGGCGCGCGGGTGCAGGTTTATGGGGCCACCGGCGTGGTGGGCGGCATCGCGGCCGTGCTGGCGGCAAAGGCGGGCGGGCATGTGGTGCTGGTGGGGCATCGCGACATCGCCAGCGTCGCCACCAAGGCGGATGATTTCCACGAGCGCTTCGGTGTCGCCCTCTCCGCGGTCGCGGCCCGCACGGACGCGGAAAAGCATGCCCTGGTCGGGGAAGCAGACGTGATTCTCGCCACCGGACGGGCGGGTGTGGAAATTCTGTCGCCCGCTCACCTTGCGTCAGCGCGGGAACTGAAAGTCGCCGCCGACGTGAATGCCGTGCCGCCGGCCGGCATCGCCGGCATCGGCCCCCATGACAAGGGCGTCGCATTGCCTCATGGTGTCGGAATCGGAGCCCTCGCCATCGGCAATCTGAAATACCGGGTCCAGCATGCGTTGCTCCGGCGCATGCACGAAACCGACACGGCCCTCTTCATCGGCCTCGACGAGGCCTTCGCGCTGGCCAGACAGATGGCCGCGGCGTTGCAAACTGCGGGTTGAGCTTATGGATCTCGCCGTCATCGCCCTGTCCGCGCGCCCCCTGGCGGCGAGCGCCGCGCGCGCCGGTTTCGCGGCGCTTTCCCTCGACCTGTTCGCCGATCTCGACACCTGCGCCAATGCCGCGCGCTGCGTGCGCGTGCACAAGAAGAACGGATTTTCCTTCGACGGCGACGATCTCATCCAGGCGCTCGCGAACCTCTCGCCCCCCGGCCTGCCGGTGGTGCTGGGCGGCGGGTTCGAGGACGACACGCCGCTGATGACCCGCATCGCCGAGCGCAATCCCATCCTCGGCAACATGGCCGAGACGGTGCGCGTGCTGAAGGATCCGCTGGCGCTCGCGGCCCTGTGCGGCCATCTCGGCATCGCCTTTCCGCCGGTGACGCTGGACGCGCCGGACGGCGCGCTGGCCGAAGCGCCGCTACTGGAAAAGAAGATCGGCGGCGCCGGCGGCAGCCATATCCGCCGCCGCGCGCCGGAGGAGACCGGGCCGCCCGCGCCGGGCCATTATCTGCAACGTGAAGTCAGCGGCACCGCTTATTCGCTGCTGATCCTTTCCAATGGAAAGGAAGCGCTTCCGGTCGGCGCGAGCTGGCAATGGTCGCATTCCGATAGCACCCACCCGTTCCGCTATGGCGGCGCGGTCGGCCCGGTGCCCTTGCCCGCCAAGCATGCGGCGGCGATCCTCGCCGGCGCGCTGCGCATCGCCACCGTGTGCGGGCTCGTGGGCCTGATCTCGGTGGACGTGCTGGTGGAGGCGGACCGCTGGTGGCTGGTGGAGATCAATCCCCGGATCGGCGCGAGCATCGACATTTTCGATGTGGACCCCATGCCGCCCTTGCTGGCGCTGCATTTGGCGGCGTGCGGCGGCAAGCTGCCCAAGGCCCTGCCGCAGCCCAAGGGCGCGACCGCCGCCGGCATTCTCTATGCCGAGCGCGACGTGATGATTCCCGCCGGCGCCTGGCCGAACCATGTGTGCGACCGCACCGCCGCCGGCACAATCATTCCCGCCGGCGCCCCCATCTGCACCGTGAAGCGCACCGCGAGCGACATGTCGGCCGCCGTGGCCCAGGTGCGCGACGGCCTGGCCGAAATGCGCAATCACCTCGGCCTGCCGCAAAGCCAGCAGGTGGCGAGCAGCGAGGCATGAGCCGGCCCGATCTGTCGCGGCGCGCCGCCGGCCTGGTGGAGGCGCTGATCAATGATGCCGATGCGCTGCGCCTTGCGGTCTCCACCGGGCCGCACGGCGCGCGGATCGTCGATGCCGGCATCGCCGCGCGCGGCGGGCTGGAGGCAGGACGGCGGATCGCGGAGATCTGCCTCGGCGGGCTCGGGCAAGTGGCATTCCAGACCTGCGACCGCTTCGCCCCCTGGACCACGCTCGTCACGGTGGGCACCTGCGAACCGGTGCTCGCCTGCCTCGGCAGCCAATATGCCGGGTGGCAGCTGGCGGCGGGCGATTTCTTCGCCCTCGGCTCCGGCCCCGGCCGCGCCACGGCGGCGAAGGAGCCGCTGTTCGCCGAGCTCGGCTTTCGCGAATGCGGCGAAGAGATCGTCCTGGTGCTGGAAACCGGCCAGATGCCGCCGGCCGAGGTGATTGAGGATATCCGTGCCGCCACGGGGGTCGCGGGGGAGAAAATCACCCTCATCCTCACGCCCACCAGCAGCCTTGCGGGCGGAGTGCAGATCGCGGCGCGGGTGCTGGAAGTGGCGCTTCACAAGGCCCATGCCCTGCATTTCCCACTGGATCGCATTCTGGACGGGCGCGGCAGCGCGCCGGTGCCGCCGTCGGCGCCGGATTTCATCGTCGCCATGGGCCGCACCAATGATGCGACGCTTTACGGCGGCGAGGTGCAGCTTCATGTGAGCGGCCCGGCGGACGAGGCGCGCGATCTCGCGCAGCGCCTGCCGAGCTTGACCTCGCGCGACCATGGCCGGCCGTTCGCCGAAGTGTTCGCGGCCTATGCGTGCGATTTCTACCGCATCGACCCGCTGCTGTTCTCGCCGGCGCAGGTGCTCGTGACCGCCGTGGAGCATGGCGTGAGCTTCACCGCCGGGGCAGTCGATCCGGCCTTGATCGCGCGCTCATTTGCCGGCTGAACATCCATGGCCGCCGCATTCGATCCCCGCATCGCCATCTTCGCCGAGCGGGCGGACTGGCACACCCGCCGGCTCATCGCCGCGCTGAAAAAGCGCGGACGCGCGGCGCGGCTGCTGTCGCTGAAATCCTGCGGCTTCGCGGTGGGCGCGACGCCCCACGGCCTGCTGCTGCCGGGGTTCGAGGAGGCGCTTCCCCAAAGCGCCTTCGTGCGCATCATGCCCGGCGGCACCACCGAGCAGATCACCTTGCGGCTCGGTGTGCTCCATGCGCTGCGGGAATCCGGCGTCAGGGTGATGAACGATGCCCGCGCCATCGAGCGCTGCATCGACAAGAGCATGACCACCTTCCTGCTCGCCCGCGCCGGCCTGCCGACCCCGCGCACCTTGGTGCTGGAAGACCCGCAGGCGGCCCAGATGCTGATCGACGCGGCGCCGGGCGACACGGTGCTGAAGCCCTTGTTCGGCGCCCAAGGGCGCGGCCTGCGCCGCCTCGCGCCAAAGGAAGCGCTGCCGGGCGCGGAAGAGATGGACGGGGTCTATTATCTCCAGGACTTCATTCCACCCGCCGACGCGCGCCACGCCGATTACCGTGTGTTTGTGGTGGGCGGCCGGGCGGAAGGCGCCATGCGGCGGGTCGCCAGCCATTGGATCACCAATATCCACCAGGGTGCGACCGGCGAGCCTGTGCCCGCCACAGGCGCGCTCGCCGAAATCGCCGTCGCGGCGGCGCAGGCGGTGGGCGCGCATTTCGCCGGCGTGGACCTGATCGCCGACGCCGCCGGCCGGCTGCTGGTGCTGGAGGTGAATTCCATGCCGGCCTGGAGCGGCCTTCACGCCGCGACTGGGCTGGACATGGCCAAGCCGCTCGCCGCCTTGCTGGCCGGAGAAAGGGCGATGGCATGACGCCGGAGCGCGCCGCAGATCTGTTCGAGCGCGCCTGCCGGGCCGAGCTGCGCGCGCTCAAGCCTGGCAATGTGCATGTGCACGCGGCAGGGCACGGCATGGAGGTCGCCCAGTTCGAGCGCGCGGCGGCGGCGGCGGCGCCCGTCCTCTCGGCACCTCACATCTCAGGGCTTGGGCTCGGCATCGGCGCGCGCATCGAGGCGGCGGTGTCGGCGTCGCTCGCGGCGGCCGGCTGCAACACCAATCTCGGCATCGTGCTGCTGTGCGCGCCGCTGGTCCATGCCGCGCTTTCCCCGCCCTCCGGCGATCTGCGTGCGCGCCTGAAGGCGGCGCTGGAGGCGATGACGATCGAAGACGCGGCCTGCGCCTTCCGCGCCATCGCCGCCGCCAAACCCGGCGGGCTCGGCACGGCGCGCGCCGATGTGCGCTTCCCCGCTGCCGTCGATTTGAAGGCGGCCATGGCCGAAGCCGCGCCCCGCGACCGCATCGCCTTTCAATATGTGAACGGCTTTGCCGACGTGTTCGAAATCGGCGGCGCGCGGCTTCAGGGCTGCGCGGACCCGTTTGCTCCAGAGGTCGTGCAGGCGGTCTATCTGGATTTCCTCACGGCCTTTCCCGACAGCCATATCGCCCGCAAGTTCGGCGCGGATACGGCGCAGGCGGTGCTGGAGGAGGCGCGAGAGACGGTCCGTCTCAGGGCCCCCCTCAAAAGGTGGGAGTCGCGGCACATCTCCTTGCTCGCCTACGATACATCCTTGAAACAGCGCGGCCTTAATCCCGGAACCAGCGCGGACCTGACGGTGGCGAGCGTGCTCGCGCACGCCCTGGAGCGTGAGGGGTTGGAGCGTGAGGGGTTGGAGCGCGACGGCCTTGGCTGAGCGCCGATCAGGCAAAGCGCGCCAGATCCTCCCGCGACAGGCGCCCATCGTGCAGCGCGGTGGCAACGAGGGCGCCTTTAACGCCCTTTGCGGCCAAAGTGTCGAGGTCCCCCACATGGCGCACACCGCCGGCGGCGAACAGGGCGATCGCTCCGCCGGGTGCAGCGACGGCTTCATGGCGCGCGCGGATATCGGCGAGCCGCTCAAGATCCGGCCCGGCGCCCGAGCCGACTTTCGCGAGCGTCATGGCGATCACCCGGCGCGGCCAGAGGGCGGGCGTCGCATGCACCTCTTGCGGGCCGCGCGGCCCCTGCGCGTCATGATCGAGCGAGAGCACGAAATCCAGTCCCGCCATGCCGGCCAGGGCCTGCGCATCGGCCAGGGTCTCACTGCCCACCACCGGGATGCCGGCATCGGCGGCGTGACGTGCCGCGAGCGCGGCGGCGCTGTTCTCGCCCGCGTCCACCCACAGAGCGAGAGCGGGAAAGGCCGCGCGCAAATCGCGGATGGCGGGCGCATTGTCGCCCTCCCCCGCGATGGCGTCGAGGTCGGCCACATAGAGGGTCGTGAACGGCGCGAGCGCCAGCAGCGCCGCCACGATAGCGCGCGGCGCGCTGCCGGCCGCCAGCGGCGAGACGATGGGCGCATAAAGATGGCGCGCGCCCTGGCGGGCATGCACCACACGCCCTCCCTTAAGATCGATCACCGGGATAACCTGCATC
>NCHM01000253.1 GCA_002257205.1 Rhizobiales bacterium 24-66-13
GTCGGGATTGTCGAACCACAATTGAGACCGCAGCTTGCGCCCGTGCAACTCGGGTTGATCTCCCGACCTTGTTTCGTTTCCCGACATCGACGTCTCCCGACCCTCCGGCGCGGCACGGACCGCCGGCCAGAATTTCAAACGATTTGATTTTTCGATATATGCGCCCACCCCCCGGTGAAATCAACGAGTTTACGGACCCAATTTCACCGCGCGGGGATCACGCCGATCTTTCGCAAAGCAATGTTTTCCCACACTGCCACGGCGAACAGCGCCACCGTCGCGCTCGCGGCGAGCAGCAGCGCGCTGGCATAAGGGATGAGCGCGCAGGACAGCAGCAAAAGCGCGAGCCCGACCAGATGGGACAGCGGAAACCGCCGCAGCAGCGGCCATTTGAACAGGCCGACACCCAGCAGATAGAGCGCCGGGCCGCCGACGATGGCGGCGGCGGCCGGTGCGCCGGGGGTGTCGCCAGGATGGGCGAGCAGCACCTCGTCGGACACCGCGCACAGGATAATGCCGGCCACGATCAGCATGTGCAGATAGGTATAGGCAAGGCGTGCCTGCCGGCCGGGATCATCCGAATTGGTGATCCGCGCGCTGCCGCGCTCGGCGCCGGTGTCGAAATAGATCCACCACATGGCGACAGTGCCGAGAAACGCCACCAGGAAGGCGCCGATATTGAGGGCGCTCCATTCCAGTTCGGCGAAGGTGGCGCCCGTCACCAGGATGGATTCGCCGAGCGCGATGATGACGAACAAGGCGCACCGCTCCGCCATGTGGCCGCCCTCCACGGTCCATTCCGTGGTGCGCGACTTGCCAAGGCCGGGCACATGGAAGCCGAGGGAGGGCGCCAAATTCTCAAGCGCCAGGGCGATGGCCCACAATGTGAGGCGGGCCGTGCCGTCGGACAGGCCGCCGGCGATCCAGAAGGCGCCGATCAGCAGGTGCCAGCACAGCATGCGCTGGAAATTGCGCCGCAGCGCGGGGGCCTCGGCGCGCAGTGCATAGACCATATAGGCCGAGCGGCCGCACTGGAGCAGCGCATAGGCGCAGGCGAACGCCAGCCCAAGCTCGCCGAATGCCCCCGGCAGCGACATGGACATCACCAGCCCCGCCAGCATCAGCACCAGCAGCATGAGGCGCACGGGGGCTTTGTCCGGGTCGATCCAATTGGTCACCCAGGCGGTGTCGATCCAGGCCCACCAGACCGCAAGGAACAGGAACACCACCTGCAGGGCGCCCATGGGATCGAGATGATGCAGCAAAGTGTGGGAGAGCTGGGTCACCGCGAATACGAACACCAGATCGAAAAACAGCTCCGCGAAGGTGACGCGGTGGTGCGCGCCCCTGGTCTCCCGCAGAATGCTCTGCCTCTCCCCGTTCATGTCCGCCCCCGCCGCAAGCTCGCCCGCATCTCACGGAAAAGGCCGGGCAAGGTCAACAGGAAGGGGCAGCGCCAAGCGACATTCGCGCCAAGCGCCCGGGGATTTTCGAGCATCCGCGTGGGGGCCTTTTTCCGGCGGTGAACCTTCGCCGAGGACGCCCCTCAGACCTCCGCCCATTGGCGCAGCAGATTGTGATAGACGCCGGTGAGCTGCACCGCCGAGGGATGGCCAGGATGATCCTGGTTCAGGCGGATGATCGCCATGTCCATGTCGAACAGCAGCGCGCGGTGCCCCACATCCCGGATCAGGCTTTGCGTCCAGAAGAACGAGCCGATGCGCGAGCCGCGCGTGATCGGCGTGACATGATGCAGGGAGGTCGCGGGATAGATGATGGCATCGCCCGCCGGCAATTTCACCTCATGGGCGCCATAGGTATCCTCCACCACCAATTCGCCGCCGTCATATTCGTCCGGGTCGGAGAGGAAGAGCGTGGTGGACACATCCGTGCGCATGGCCATGCCGGTGCCGCGGACCGCGCGAATGGCATTGTCCACGTGGGACCCGAAGGTCATGCCGGCGTCATAGCGGTTGAACATGGGCGGCATGATCTGCTTCGGCAGCACCGCCGACATGAACAAAGGCGAGCGCTCCAGCGCCGCCTGCACCATGGCGCCCAGCTCCGCCGCCTCGCGGCTGCCGTCCGGCAATTGCAGATTGCGCTTCACCGCGCTCGACTGGAACCCGGCGGTGGCGCGCCCGTCGGCCCAGGCGGCTTGATCCATCACCGCCCGGCAGCGCGCCACCTGTTCCGGCGAAAGGACGTTGGGAATATGGATCATCATGGCCGGCATCCTCGGCAGGCGGCAATAAAAGACCCGCACCGCCGGAGGTCACCGGGCGGTGCGGGTGCTGCGGAGGCGACCTCAGGTCAGAAGGTCGCCCGCGCGGTGAGGGCGGCATAGCGGCCGGCGGCCGGCACGGCATGGCCGCCATAATATTGAGCGTAATACAGCTCGTCGGTGATGTTGTAGACGTTCAGCTGGAGCTGGAAGTTCTTGGTGAACTGATAGCTCGCCATGGCATCGAAGGCCCAATAGGACGGCACATAGACCGTATTGGTCGTATTGGCGAAGGTGTCGTCATTATAGGTCGCGCCGCCGCCCACGATGAATTGCGGCGTGATGTTGTAGCTGGTCCACATGGAGAAGGAGTTGGGCGGCGTGTTGGGCAGTTGCTTGCCGACCTGCGTCTGGTTCGCCAGCGTGCCGGGGCCGACGCTGAGGATCTCGGACTGAAGATAGGTGTAGCTCGCCGTCAGGTTCCACTTGTCGGTGATGGCGCCGCCGGCGCTGAGCGAAAAGCCCTGCACTTCCTGTTCGCCACCGAGCACCGTGGGCGGAAGGCCGGCGGTGGGATCGGTGGGCACGCGGGTGTTGGTCTTCATGGTCTGGAAGGCCGAGGCCGTGAGGATCACCCGGCCATCGAGAACCTGCGCCTTCACACCGCCTTCAAGCGTCGTGTTGGTTTCCGGCGCGAGGGTCACCGTGCCGGTGTCGAGCACGCCATATTCCGAAGACGGATTGGAGGACGTGCCGTAGGTCACATAGATGTTCACGGTCTCGATCGGGCTGAAGATGGCGCCGACGCGATAATTGAACAGGCTCTCACTATTGTTCAGCGGCGTCGCGGCGATCCCATTGGCCGAAGAATTATATTCGGTATTGGCATTGTCCCAGCGCCCCGTCGCCATCACCTGCCAATATTTGCCGATCTTGACCTGATCGCCGGCATATATACCAACATTTGTCATGTCGGTATCATTGGTGGTGGGAATGAAGCTGGTGTAGCCAGCAACGCCGCCGTTCAGCGAGACGTTGAGCGGATTCGCAAGGCTGGTCCGGCACCCCACATTGGTCGGGCTGCACAGATTGTAGCGCGTTTGATTGCGCGTTTCATGCGCGATTTCAAGACCTGCATTCAAGGTGTGCTCGAAGATGCCGGTCTTGAACTTCGCCACCATGTCCGTGATGTTGGTTAGATTGGTGTTGTTGGTCTCGGTCTGGAAGCGCTGCCTTCCAATGGTCATCAGCGAAACCGGATAATTGTAATATTGCGCCGCCAGCGGGGACGTAAAGGCTGTGTTGGAGGACGTCCCAAGGCTGCGCGGCGCGGTTACGCGCGCGAGGCGGTCATTGCTGGTGTAGCGCGTGCCGTTGGACAACGTCACCCAATCGTTCAGCTCATGCTCGAACTGCAAGGTAGCGACATTGGTGTTGGTGGTCACGCGATCCGGCAGCGGGCCGTTGGTGATGCCGTACCAATTGCTGCGGTTGACCGGAACCGGCGTCGTGGGCTGGCCATTGCCGTAATAGCCGCCGACCCTGGCGCCGAAATTAGCGGGCGAGGTGCTGGTGGTGGGGGCTGTCAGATAGGGCACGCCATAATCCGGCACGCCGTCTTCATATTGATAATAATAAGACGCCGTCATGGTCGTGCGGTCGGACAGATTCACCGTCACCGACGGGGCGATGCCCCAGCGTGTGGCATTGACATTGTCGCGGTCGGCAGTGTCGATGTCCTGCGCCATCAAATTGATGCGCGCATAGATGTTGTCATTATACTTGCCGTTCGCGTCGAGGGTGGTGCGCCAGCCCTGGCTGGTATAGCCGGTGACGTCGCCTTCCACGAAGGTCGCATCCTTTGGCAGCTTGGAGACCATATTGATGGCGCCGCCCGTCGATCCGCGCCCGAAGGCGAATGAGGACGGCCCCATGAACACCTCGACCGCGTCGATATTGAACATGTCGCGCGTGTACCAGCCGGTATCGCGGATGCCGTCCCGGAAGATGTCGCCGCGCGAGGAGAAGCCCCGGATGATGGGATTGTCGCCCTGCTGGCCGCCCTCTCCGGCGGAAAAGGTGATGCCCGAAATGTTGCGCAGCGCCTGATCGAGGGTCGTCACGTTCTGCTGGCGGATCACCTCTTCGGTGACCACATTCACCTGCTGCGCCATGTCGAAGATCGGCACCGGAAGCCGCGCCACGCCGGTGGTGGAAGCGACAAAGCCGCCCGTATTGTCTTGAACCTGAACCGTGGGCAGTTCGACTTCGGTGTTTGTGGCTGCTTGCTGCGCCAAAGCGGGGCCGCCGAAAGCCGTCGCCACGCCCATCGTGACGCCCCAAGATCCGGTCAGCGCTAGGCGCTTAGTATCCGAACGCTTGGACGCGCGAACATATCCCCAGTTCCCCGCCGAACCCATCTTCAGAACTCCTAAAAATCCGCCCTAAGAAAATCACAATCCAGGACTCTCTTCGCCTCTTTTAGGTCAGATCGAATATTAACTTCAATCCATCTGGGAAACATTGTATTTAGACGTGTTTTAAACAATGAGTTTCTTATTTAATTGGAATAATTTCAATCTGATGCGCAAAAATCAGCTCTGGCGCTGCCACCTTTCTCTTCGGAAAGCCCCAGGCGGGCCGGGGAAGACGCGTGGCGAAATATGTGGCAAGTTTCCGCTATGATGCAGAACTCAACAGCCAAGACGCGCGCGGTGCCGAGATCGCATGGTGCTTCGGGGGAGAGCCCGCAGCGTCCCACCTTGTCCGATGCCCGCCGCGCGCTCGCCCACACTCTGGACAAGGCATTGGCCAAGGTCGATGCCGCGCTCCTGGAACCTAGCCTCACGATCCTGCTTCATGAGGCCCGCAAAGCCATCAAGGAATATCGCGCCTTGCTGCGCCTCGTCGGGACCAGCGAGGCCAAACAGGCCCGACGCCTCGCCGCGGAAACCGCGCGCGGCCTGTCCTCGGCGCGCGATCGCCAGGCCTGCCGGGACGCCGTCGCCGCCTTGAGGGAGGCCGATCTTCTCAACACGGCGGATGCCGCACACATCATCGAGGCGATCGGACCGGATATCTCCGATGGCCGCGAGGCGCAGGGCCATCGGGACACCTTGCGCCGCTGGCTGGATGTGGCACGCGCGCTCCACGCCTCGCACCTGATCGCGCAGGTGAACACCGCCGATCTCCCGCGCAATTTGCACAAGGGCTATGCATTGGCGCGCCGCGTCACCGACTGGAGCCAGCCGGTGCATCTGCACGAATTGCGCAAGCGCGCGGTGACGCACCGCTATCAGATGGCCTTTTTCGCCGCCGTCTCAGGCGGTCGCGGCGCGCGACGCGCCGAGAAGGCGCAGAAATTGCGCGAGATTCTCGGCGGCTATCAGGATGTCGAGACGCTCAAGCATTATCTGGCGAGCTGGCCAGACACCCAGGGCGATTTGCGCGACCTCGCGATTGATGCGGGCAGCCTGTATCAGCGGCGCCTGGTCAAGCGTGCCCATCGGGCCCATGAACAATTGTTCCGCCGCACGCCGCATCAATTCGGTCGGCACGTCCATCTCGCGCAGGACTGACCAAAACCCGGCCCGGCCGACCTCGAACGAAGTCCGCTGAAGCGGGCGTCTCTCAGGCCCGCTCTTTCGGCGCGGCGCCGCGGCATTGGCTGCATGGCTCCGGTCGGTCAAAGGCGCGGGGCCAGCTTTGGGACGACTTCGAACGATTTGAGCTCTGCTTGATAAAGACCATTTGCCGAACAGATTCCCGAACGCAAAAAGCCGCCCTTTTGGGGCGGCTTTTTGTTTTGCTTCGTAGATATGGCATTGTGCTGGTCTGTCTGAATGTCCTTTGCAGGCCTGGC
>NCHM01000254.1 GCA_002257205.1 Rhizobiales bacterium 24-66-13
TCGGCGAACCACAACACTTCGACGATCTCGCCTTCAACGGCGATAACGGTCAAGGCCGGGCTGCCGGACTTGAGTTGAACGATTTCACCGGGCGCGAAGGCCATTGCAGCATCTCCTCAACAGATGCTTTCCGCCTAAACGGCTTCTATGACAGTGCCATCACACGGCTGGGGCGAAGCGGTACAAAGCGCAATTTAGGGCCATTTTACCTCCGGCGGCATGGACGAGAGGATGGAGGCGACATTGCCGCCGGTCTTCAGGCCGAAGATGGTGCCCCGGTCATAAAGCAGGTTGAATTCCACATAGCGCCCGCGCCGCACCAACTGTTCCTCGCGGTCGTCCTTGGTCCAGGGCGTTTGGAAATTGGCGCGCACGAGGCGGGGATAGATGTCCAGGAAGGCGCGGCCGACATCCTGCGTGAAGGCGAAATCGGCATTGAAATCGCCGCTGTCCAGCCAATCGTAGAAAATGCCGCCGATCCCGCGCGGCTCGTTGCGGTGCTTGAGGAAGAAATACTCCTCGCACCACGCCTTCAGCCGGGCGTAGTCCGCCACGGCATGCGGCGCGCACGCGGCCTCCATCGCCGCATGGAAGGCGACGGTATCGGGATCGTCCTGGGTGCGGCGGCGGTCCAGCACCGGGGTGAGGTCCGCGCCGCCGCCGAACCAGCTCTTGGTGGTGACGACGAAGCGCGTGTTCATGTGCACGGCCGGCACATGGGGGTTCGTCATGTGCGCGATCAGCGAGATGCCCGAGGCCCAGAAGCGCGGGTCTTCCGCCGCGCCGGGGATCTGGGCGCGGAACTCGGGGGCGAATTCCCCGAACACGGTGGAGGTGTGCACGCCGACCTTTTCGAACAGGCGCCCGCGCATCATCGCCATGGTGCCGCCGCCGCCCGGCGCGCCGCTATGGTCGGTGCGGTTCCAGGGCGAGCGCTCGAAGGTCGCGGCTGGGCCGGCATAGAGCGCGGCGGGGGCCTCGTCCTCCAGTGCCTCGAAGGCGGCGATGATGCGGCCCTGCAAATCTTCGAACCAAGCGCGGGCGCGGGCTTTGCGGTCCTCGATATCGGATGGGAGCATGAATGATCCTTACGCGGCGACGCCCCGTTCTGCGCCACCGCCGCCGCAAGTTCAACGCGCTGCCGCAGGTCCAGGCCGCGGGGGAGCGGTTTTGCCGCGTTGGCGCTTATGGTATCTGCCGTTGTCGGAAGGCGGGGCGACCATGCGAGTGTATCCGGGGCCGGCCGCGATGATGCGGTCGTTGCAGCGTGTGGACGTGGGCGATGTTCCTGTGTTTTTTGGAACAGCGTTCATTTTTTTCATCATCATGCTTTTCAGGATCAATATCTATTTGGCCCAGCCCAGTTTTTGGGCCGAGGATTTGCCGATTTTCTGGTTTCATGCTTATCGGGACCCGTTTTACGAGCCTTTCCTCATTCCATATTCCGGCTATCTCAATTTCGCTCCTCGGTTGATTGCCGCCCTGGCGGAATTTTTTCCCTATAAGGTTCATCCGGCCTTTTATGTTTATGCCAGCGTCCTGATGTCGGCATGGACGGCGGCCGTCCTTTCTGTGTCGTCGGGGGCGCGCGCGCAGGGCGTCATCTTCGGCTTGCTTCTGGCCTTGGTCCCCCATTCCGGGGAGGTGTGGGCGACCCCGGCCAATCTGCAATGGGTCATGGCGTGTGCCTTGCCGGTGCTGGCGCTCGGACCCATCCCGTCATCGCGGTTCGTCAGGGGCAACCAGCTCGCTTTTGTGCTCGCGACAGCGCTGACCGGCCCGTTCATGATCGTGTCCGCGCCGCTCTGGGTTTATCGCGCCGCGCGCGCCTTTCGCACCCGCGACGGGTTCGGCGCGCTCTTGGTGGCGATCGCCTTGTGCGGCGCCCTGGTTCAACTTCATTTCATCGCAAATCAGGTCGTAACCGTCTCTTCGGCTGGGGAGAGTCATCTTGTCAGAACCTTCATCCAGATTTTATTGCGCTGGATTGAGCCGGTTTCCCGTGAGATTGGCGCTTGGAGTATTGCTTTTTGCGCTCTCATGATTTTGGGATTATTTTACGGCCATCAAAGAGTGTTTAGAGCAGGATTTATTTTCCTGATATTTGCTATTTTTACATCTGTTTTATACAAATTCAAAAATACGTATGATGCGTTCATCGGATTGAATGGGGATCGTTATTTTTATATTCCAGCGGTGCTTGCGGCTTTCTGTCTTTCGTCCCTGAT
This sequence comes from Rhizobiales bacterium 24-66-13, assembly GCA_002257205.1. GTDB lineage: Bacteria > Pseudomonadota > Alphaproteobacteria > Rhizobiales > Xanthobacteraceae > NCEH01. The sequence goes on from NCHM01000254.1 coordinate 2,229, forward strand.
ATTCGACGATGTAAATCGCTGGGTGAAGGCGATTGCCGCGATGCTGCTTGTGCGCATGCTGTTTTTGGCAGCGGAGATACCCATTCTCCCGCGCGAGCCTGTTTCCTTCGCCCGCGACTGGCGCGGCTATGCCCATCTCATCGGCCGCCAGGACATATTGGTGACGTTCCCGCCGCAATGGCAGTTTCTCATCAAGGCGAAATAGCGGGCGGCGCCTGCGTCGGTCCCGTCACCGCCGTCCACAAGGCTTCGACGGCAGCATTCTGGCGCGCGCGGGGGCGGAACAGGCGGATGTCCATGGCCACCTGATCGTCCGCGCTGCCGGCGCGGGCGAGGCGCTCGGCTTCCAGATCGGCGGCGACGAGGCTGAGCGGAACCCAGGCGATGCCGCGCCCATCCCGCGCGAGGGTGGCGAGCACGCCCGCCAGATGGGAGGTGAAGGCGGGTTCCCTGCCATCGCCGCGCGCAACGCCAGAGGCGGCAAGAATGCGTCCCATGCCCGACGTCGGGGCATAGGCGAGATAGGGCCCGCCCACTCGCACCCGCGCCGGCGTGCCCACGGGCACCAGCCGATCTTCGCCGATGGTCGTGGAGAGAAACGCCGGCTCTTCCAGCCGCGTGCGCGCGGCGGGATGATGGTGGCACAACAGCAGATGGGCCTTGCCCTCCACCATCAGGTTTTCGCAGGCGACCATATGGTCGGCGGTGAGTTCGAACGTGGCCGGGGAATCAAGCCGCGCTTCCAGGTCGCGCAGCCAGGGTGGGAAAAAGGTGAGCGAAAGCACGTGGGTGGCGGCGAAGCGAATGGTCGCGCCGCTCGCCTGGGCGGCGAGGAGCGCCTCATGCCGGCCTTGGTGGAGCCGCCGCAGCGTCTCTTCCGCCACCGGACGAAGGCGCTCGCCCGCCGCCGTCAGGCGCACCGAATGGGTGGTGCGCTCGATCAGCGGCACGCCCACCCAGTCCTCCAGCGCGCGGATGCGCCGGCTGAAGGCGGAGGGGCTGACGGCGCGCTTGTGCGCCGCGCGGGAAAAGCCGCCTTCGTCCAGCAGCGCCAGGAAATCTTCGAGCCAGATCGTGTCCATGCCGCACCGGGGTCACTCAGAGGTCACCCTAGCGATGAGGACGCTGCTGCTCAATCGGGCCGGCTCACCCCTTTGCGTCGGCCTTGATGAGGTCGGCGGCCTTTTCGGCGATCATCATCACGGCCGCCTGGGTATTGGCCGAGACGATGGTGGGCATGATGGCGGCATCCACCACCCGCAGCCCGTCGAGCCCGTGCACCTTCAGGCGCGGATCCACCACGGCCGAGGGGCCCGTGCCCATCGCGCAGGTGCCGATGGGGTGATAGATGGTCTGCCCCGTGGTGCGGGCGAAATCCAGCCATTGCGCGTCGCTCTGCACGTCCGGGCCGGGGTTCATCTCATAGGCGCGATACGGGTCCATGGCCGTCTGCGCGATGATGGCGCGGGCGATCTTCATGCCGCCCACGAGACTGTCGCAATCCTCCTGCACCGCCAGGAAGTTCGGGCGGATGGAGGGCTGGGCGAACGGGTCGGCCGATTTCACATGGATCGAGCCGATGGATTGCGGGCGCAATTGGGTGACGCCGATGGTCATGCCCGGCAGATGGTCCAGCGCGCGATCGGCGGCGTTGGCATAGCTCGCGTGCATGAAGAAATACTGGATGTCCGGCGTCTCCAACTCCGGCCGCGTTTTCACGAAGCCATGGGCGAGCCCGGTGCCGAGGGTGAGGATGCCGGTGCGGGTGAGGAAATATTGCGCCACCGCGCGGGCCAGATTCAGGCCGCGCGTCTGCTCGTTGAGCGTGATGGGCAACTTCACCCGCCAGTTCATGCGGGTGGCGAAATGGTCGCGGTAATTATTGCCGACGCCGTTCAGCGCATGAAACACCGGCAGGCCAGCGGCGGCGAGCGTGTCGGGATGGCCGATGCCGGACAATTCCAGCAATTGCGGCGATTGTACCGCGCCGGCGGTGAGGAGGATTTCGCCGCGCGCCCGTGCCACTAGATCCTTGCCGCCGCGCCGATAGCGCACGCCGCTGGCGCGGCGGCCCTCGAATTCCAGCTTTAGCGCATGGGCGTGGGTGATGACCTTCAGGTTCGGCCGGCCGAGGGCGGGGCGCAGATAGGCGTCCACCACGGTCCAGCGTCGGCCGTCCTTCTGGTTGACCTGATAATAGCCGAAGCCGGCTTGGTCGGGGCCGTTATAGTCCGGGTTTCGGGCATATCCGGCTTCCTCGGCGGCGGCGATGAAGGCTTCCGAGAGCACCGGCCGCTCCGCCACCCGCACCACGTTCAGCGGACCGGAGGTGCCGCGCGAGGGGTCGGCGCCCGGCGCGACGAAGGTCTCCATTTTCTGGAAATAGGGCAGTACGTCGGCGGCGCTCCACCCGGTCGCGCCGCGCTGGGCCCAGCCGTCGTAATCCTGCGGCTGGCCGCGCACATAGATCATGCCATTGATGAGCGTGGAGCCGCCGAGACCCTTGCCGCGCGGCACCACGATCTCGCGATTTCCGGTGTTCTCTTCCTTCTCGGTGGTGAAGCGCCAGTTGAACGCGGCGCCGCTCAGGAGCTTGGAGAACCCGGCGGGGATGGGAATCCAGAAGCCGTTGTCCGGCCCTCCCGCCTCAAGCAGCAGCACGCTGTGCCTGGGGTCTTCCGAGAGGCGCGCGGCGAGGATGCACCCGGCGGTGCCGCCTCCGACGATGATATAGTCGAACGTTTCCATGCCATCCCCCCTTCGGGGTCTCTTCTTGCTGGCCGACCCGTCCGCGCTCAGGGCGCGCGGACGGGCAGGACCTTTCCGGGATTGAGCCGCTGATGCGGATCGAGGGCGGCCTTGAGGGTCGCGCAGAGCGCCGTCTCTTCCGCCGAGCGGCGGCGCAACAGCTCCTCCACCCGATATTGGCCGATGCCGTGCTCGGCCGAAATGGAGCCGCCGAAGCTGGCCACCACGTCGTGCACGAGGCGGTTGATGGCGGCGCCGTCGTGGCTTGAATCCACCAGCACATTGTAGTGCAGGTTGCCGTCGCCCACATGGCCGAACACATTCGCCCGCGCCCCCGGCGCCCCGGCCGCCAGCGCGGCGTCGGCGGCATGGAGAAAGGCCGGAATGTCGGTGGTGGGCACGCTCACGTCGTGCTTCAGGCTCTTGCCCTCGCGCGCTTCGCCTTCGGAGATGTGCTCGCGCAGGGCCCAGAGCTGGGCTGCCTGGGCGCCGGATTCCGCCACCACACCGTCGAGCGCGATTTCCTGTTCCAGGGCCGCGGAAAGCGCAGCCTCCGCCGCCTCGCGCAGGCCGGTCAGGCTCGCGCCGGCCTCGATCAGCACGAACCAGTCGCCGGCGGCGATCGGCGGCGTCAACCCGGCGTGGCGGCGCACCAGATCGAACGATTGGGCGGAGATCAGCTCGAAGGCGGAGATGGAATCGCCCAGTTCGTCCTGCGCCAGTTTCAACAAGTGCAAAGCGGCGGCGGGGGAGGGGACGCTCAGCAGCGCCGTCACGGTGTGCCTCGGGCGCGGCACGAGGCGCAGGATGGCGGCGGTGACGATGCCGAGCGTGCCTTCGCTGCCGATGAAGATCTGCTTCCAGTCGTAGCCGGCATTGTCCTTGCGCAGGCGCCGCATGCCGTTGACGATGGTGCCGTCCGCCAGCACCACTTCCAGGCCCAGCACCAGCGCGCGCGTCATGCCGTAGCGCAGCACGTTCACCCCGCCGGCATTGGTGGAGACGATGCCGCCGATGGTGGCGGAGCCCTCCGCCGCGAGGCTCACCGGCAGCAGGCGGCCGGCATCAGCGGCGGCGTCCTGCGCCACCTTGAGGATGCAGCCGGC
>NCHM01000255.1:0-2498 GCA_002257205.1 Rhizobiales bacterium 24-66-13
GAGTTCAAGTTCACCCCCTATGACGACACCAACAAGGCCGGCACCCCGGTCACCGTGTCGTACGACATGTCGACCACCAAGACCTCCTGATCCGGCGATGTATCCGGGTCGGCGCTGTACGCCGGCCCGGAGGCTGGCGCTTGTCAGGGACCGGGCGAATGCAACTCGGCCGGCCCATTAAGCCTGCGGCCGCGCCCGCGGTTTTTCGAAGGGGGACGTCATGGACATCAAAGAGTTCACAAGGCTCATCGAATCGACCGTGACCGCGGCAGGTGGCGCCGACACGCTCGCGGCATGCATGACGAAGCCGGCGGGCACCCTGATCGCCCAGTATGGCCCCCTGACCGACAAGATCATGAAGGACAAGGCCGTCGCCAAGGCGCTCGAGCTTTACGACGAGCATATGGTGCGGGTGCCGAACCAGCAGTTCGCCAACGCGCTTGCGGAACTTGCGCTGGTGGTCAACGGACTGCCGGCGCAGGCGACCACCGGCGCGACCACGGCCATGGGCGCGCTCGTGTACCAGACCCAGCGCTTCGACGCGAACCTGAGCGCCGTCCTCGCCGGCGTGAAGCCGCCGCCGGCGGGCATGATGGGCGTGTTGCTGGCCGTTATGGATACGTCGATCACCGCCGGCCTCGCCTTCGTGCCGGTGGCAGGCCCGTTCCTGGTGCCGCTCTCGCAGGGCCTCGGCAGCGCCATCGGGTTCGGCATCAATGCCGGCATCCAGGGTGCGGTCAACGATCCCTCGCTTCTGTTCAACACCGGCAACGCCCAGCAGAAGGCCGACCAGAAGACGGCCATCTCCGGGAGCTCCGACGTCAATTCCGCCCAGAACCGCGCCGATGCCTCCGGCAACGCCGGCAAGGCGATCAGCAGCGGCGTCTCCAGCGCGTTCGGCGCCTTCGACAAGGAAAGCACCATTGGCCAGTTGGCCGCTCAGAAGGGCATCGCCAGCCTCGTGGCCACGGGCATCGGCATGCTGGTGAAGCGCAACGAGGAAGCGGTTCTGAAGAACCCCGATTCCACCAGCGGGCGGGCCTTCACCAACGTCATGATGGGTCAGGTCCAGTCGCAGAACCAGTCGGTCGCGGTCGAGATCAACAGCCTCAACAAGATCAATCTCAAGCTGCCGGATGTGCTGCGGCCGACCGCCGACCGGACCAAATTCTACCTGGATGAGAAGAAGTCCCTGGGCGATTTCCGGACCAAGACCCAGGAAATGTTCATCGCCTTCTACAAGCTGATCAGCCAGGTGATTTCGGCCGGCTTGCGGGAATCCTTCAAGAGCTCCACCGACCGGATCGATCGCCCGCTCTCCGACCAGCAGAAGATCGCCTTGCTCATCCTTGGCTATTTCTACGCCAAGCGCTGGGACAAGGGCACCCAGATGGTCACGCACACCACCAATCTCCAGCGCCTGACGGGTGAGAAGGGCGTGATTGAAACGAGCATCCAGAGGAATACGGGTGATCTCGCCAATGCGCAGGGCATTGACCGCGGCCCGCTCGAGGATGCGATCAGCCAGCTGAACCTCGATCTGCGCAACAAGGAAGGCCAGATCGCCTCGACCCAGCAGGCGCTGGCCCAGCTGACGTCGAAGAAGAATACGCTGACGGCGGTTCACACCTTCTGGCAGCAGGCAGGCAATCAGGACGATGCGTTGATGGCGACGAGTTACGCCACCTATCAGAAAGCCAGCACCGCGCTCAGCAAGAGGAACTTTCTCGGCGACACCTTCACCCGCTCCGACATCTCCATCGAGAAGCTCGACCAGGTGAAGGCGGCCTCGAAGGAATATTTCAGTGCCCTGAAGGATGCCCTCGTGTCGGACATTTCGACCGCCATGAACAAGGGCAACGAAGGGATCATGAACGACAAAGACATGGTCGAGATGTGGAAGGTCTATATCGGCGCCAACCTCATCATCAACCAGACGCTGCGGGATGCGAAGCTGAAGGAAACCAGCAAGCTCACGCGGTTCTCGCGCGCGATCACCCCCACCACCGACGCCACGTCCATCGACAACCGCTACATCCAGATGCTGGAGGACGCCGGATTCATCGAGCGTTATACCGGCACCTTCGGCGTGGTGACGAAGGCGAAGAAGGCGACGCTGGCCGCGACTGGCCGACTGCGCTGGTCGGTGAGCCCGAGCAACACCGAGCGCGCGATGGTCATTGCATTCTGCACCGTGGTGGCCTTCTCATTGGACGTCGGCAAGATTTCGTTGGGCTTCTGCAGTTGGAAGGAAACAAAGCTTGCCCTCAATCAGGTCTGCAAGACGATTTCCAACACAGCGGTCAAATGATTCGACCTTCAGCCTCATCTAGAAGGGCTGGAGTTCAATTTTTCCCAACCAGTTGAAACAGCAGGAGGGCAGCAATGGCCATCTATGTGAATTACGACGGCATCCCGGGTGAAGCCACGCAGCAGGACCACACCAAGTGGATCGACGTGCTGTCGATGTCCTGGGGCGTCGGCCGCGGCATCGCCAC
>NCHM01000255.1:2601-8682 GCA_002257205.1 Rhizobiales bacterium 24-66-13
AAGCTCGAGTTCAAGTTCACCCCCTATGACGACACCAACAAGGCCGGCACCCCGGTCACCGTGTCGTACGACATGTCGACCACCAAGACCTCCTGATCCTGCAAGGTATCCGGGTCGGCGCACTGCGCCGGCCCCTTCGTTGCCAGCCGGGATGCGGGGCGCGCGCCATCGCATTCCGGCTTTGCCGGTTCTGGCATCGCGCTACACTGCGCCGCGCTCAAACTGCGCCGCGGGACGCCAATCGGGCCTCGCGCGCCACGGGACCTGACCTATGAGTACCGAAGCGCCGGTGCAGACCGATCGCCTGCTGACCCTCACCACCCCGCTTGGCGGCGATGTGCTCATCGCCACGGCGTTTTCGGGGATGGAGGGGCTGTCGCAATTGTTCCGCTTCACCCTCTCCATGGTGTCCACCAACACTGCGATCACGCCGGACAGCCTGCTGGGCAAGCCGATCACGGTCGCCATCGCGCGGCCCGGCGCCGATCCGCGCTATATCAACGGCATCGTGATTTCCTTCATGGCGGCCGACAAGACGGTCGACGGCATGCGCCGCTACGAGGCGGTGCTGGCGCCGAAATTCTGGCTGCTCACCCGCACCGCCGACTGCCGCATCTTCCAGAACCAGAGCGTCACGCAGATCGCCGATACGCTGTTCTCGGACGGCGGCATCACGGATTACCAGAAGCAGGGCCTCACCGGCTCGCATCCCTCGCGCGATTATTGCGTGCAATATCGCGAGACCGACTTCGAATTCCTCACCCGCCTGTTCGCGGAAGAGGGGATCTATTATTATTTCCAGCACACCAACGGAAAGCACACGCTGATCCTCAGCGACAGCACCGCGGGATACACCGATTGCGCCGACAAAAGCGTGCAGCATGCCCAGCCGCAGAGCGGCGAGACGGTGGCGGTGCAGCGCTGGGAATCGTCCTATCATTTCGAATCCGGCAAGACGACGCTGGACGATTATAATTTCGAGCAGCCGACCACGGACCTCACCTCCACCACCTCCACGGTGCTCACCAACTCCGCGTTCAAGTCCTGGGAAATCTATGATTATCCCGGCGACTATACCAAGAAGGACGATGGCACCTCCACGTCGCGGGTGCGCATGGAGGCGGTCGAGGCGACCTATTCGGTGGTGCGCGGGGAGGCGAATTACGCCTCCTTCCAGGCCGGCTCCAAATTCACCATGGCCAAGCATGAGGTGGCGGCGGAGCAGGGTAAGCCCTATGTGCTCTCAACCGTCACCCACCAGGCCCAAGATCCCACCCACATCGGCAACCAGACCAAGAACGTGGTCTATTCCAACAGCTTCACGGCCCTGCCGGCGACCGTGGCCTATCGCCCGCCGCCGGTGACGCGCCGCCCGCTGATTCCCGGCCCCCATACCGCGACCGTGGTCGGTCCCTCGGGCGAGGAGATTTATTGCGACAAATACGGGCGCGTTCGGGTGCAGTTCCATTGGGACCGGCTCGGCACCAATGACGAGAAGAGCTCGTGCTGGATCCGCGTATCGCAGGGCATGGCGGGCAACAGCTGGGGCGCCCTGTTCACGCCGCGCGTCGGCATGGAAGTGGTGGTGAGCTTCCTGGAGGGCGATCCCGACCGGCCGCTGATCACCGGCTGCGTCTACAACGCCACCAACATGCCGCCTTATACCCAGCCCGACAATAAGACCCAGAGCGGGCTGAAGACGCGCTCCACCACCGGGGGCGACGCCACCACCTTCAACGAGCTGCGCTTCGACGACAAGAAGGGCGCCGAGCTGATCTACATGCACGCGCAGAAGGACCAGACGCGCGACGTGGAGAATGACGACACGCTGAACGTCAAGCACGACCAGATCATCACCATCACCAACAATCGCACCGAGACGGTGTCGGAAGGCAATGAGACCGTCACGGTCTCCAAGGGCAACCGGGCGGTGACGATCACCACCGGCACCGAGGACCTGACGGTGTCGAAGGGCAACCAGACCCTCACCGTCTCGCAGGGCAATTCCACCACCACCGTCAGCCAGGGCAATCACGCGCTGACGGTCTCGCAGGGCAATTCCACCACTGATATCAGTCAGGGCAACCAGACCGTGACGCTCGGCTCGGGCAATGCGACGCTGAAGTGCAACGGCGGCAGCATCACCTTGCAGGCGGCGCAGACCATCACCCTCAAGGTGGGGAGCAATTCCATCACCATCAGCCAGAGCGGCGTCGCGATCAGCGCGACACAGGTTACGATTTCCGGTACCGCCAAGGTTGCCGTCAGCGGGCCGATAGTGTCCGTGAACGGCAGCGGCACGGTGCAGGTCCAGGGCGGCCTGGTCACGATCAATTAGGGGAGGGGAACATGGAACTCGGTTTTCTCCCCAAGCTGCGCTATGCGCTGGCGGAGCATCTCACGGCCCAGCTTGAGCCGAGTGAGGAGGCGCAGGCGCTGCTGACTCCGGGCCTGACCGCAGCCGGCTTCATCCAGGCGCTCGCGGACGCCGAGCTGACCACCGAGGCGCTGCGGTTCCTGGCGCTGGGCCTGCCGCGGCGCGAGGCGGTGTGGTGGGCCTGCGCGGCGCGCCAGCGCTTCTTGCCCGGCGAACTGCCGGAAAAGGAAACCACGGCCTGGAACGCGGCCGAAACCTGGGTTTATGAACCCACCGAGGCGAACCGGCGGGCGGCCTATCGTCCGGCGGAGGCGCTGAAGTTCGAGACCGCCGGAGCCTATGCCGCGCTCGGCACCTTCTGGTCCGGGGGCAGCCTCGCGCCGCCGGAATCGGTGCTGGTGGTGCCGCCGGGCGATGCCCTGACCGGCAGCGCGATCGGCGCCTCTTTGCTCCTGTGCTGCGTGCCCGGTCCGGCGAAGACCATCGGTGAACGTCATGCGGCGGCATTGATGATCGGCGCGGATATCGCCAATGGTGGCAGCGGACAGCCCGCCGCCTGAAGGAGCGCATGAGGAGCATGGCACCGAGCCTTCGCCTGACCATCGTCGATCCGGCCAACCTGCCGCTGCACGAGCGCACGCGCAGCATCACGCAGGGGCCGTTTCGCATCGGCCGTGTGGATGACAACGACTGGGTCATCGAGGATCCGGCGCGGCTCATGTCCCGCCACCATTGCACCATCGATTTGAAGGCCGGCGTGTTCGTGGTGATCGACACCTCGGTCAACGGCCTGTTCGTCAACAGCGCCGAGCAGCCGCTGGGGCGCGGCAATTCGGTGATCCTGAACGACGGCGACCTGCTGCACCTCGCCAGCGTCACCCTTCAGGCCAGCCTCCAGGATGCCGAGGCGCAGCGCGACCCGTTCCTGGCGATCCTGCCCGGCGCCGCCGGTTCGCGTGCCGCTCCGCCGCCGGCCGCCGATCCCTTCGCCGACGCGCCGCAGATCGGGGGGAGCACGGCATTCGCGCCCTATTCGCCCACCTCGCTTCTGCCCTGGACGGAAGATCCGCCCGCGCACCTGCCGGACCCGCTGTTCGCCACCAGCCCGTGGCAGAACGCGACCGAACCGGACCACGTACCCGCCGAGCTCCAGGCGCTCGGCACCGTGACGCCGGTGAACACCCATATTCCCGAAAGCTGGGAGGAGGAGGTGCTGGGCGCGCCGCGCCAGAGCCCCGGCTTCGGCACGCCCGCCCCGGCCTTCGGAGCGCCGATCCCGCCTTTCGGCGATCCTGCTCCGGCCTTCGGCGGTGCGAGCGCGGCGGCGACCGGCGGGCCGCCCACCTTGCCGCGCGCGACCGTGCTTGCCTTGGTGGAGGCGCTCGCCCGCATCTCCGAGGCGGCGGATGCCCAGGGCGGCGAGGATATTCTCGCCGGCACGGCGGAAGAAGCGGTGGCGCGGCTTGCGGCGCTGGATCCGGAATGGGCCGCCCTGTCCCTGGTCAGCCTGTCGGTACGGATCACGGGCCAATTGCGGGCGGACCGCGACTTCTCGGGTGGCCCGGCCCAGCACGCGCCATTGCCACCGGACGCGTGGGACCCCCCCGACCCAGCCGAGGCCCCCTACCGCCGCCCCTTTGACGGAGACGACACGCGATGAACACCAATGGCAAGGTCGTCTGGTCCGAGGGCATGTTCCTGCGCGCCCAGCATTTCCAGCAGCAGGACCGGTATCTGGAGCGCTTGGTTCGATCGCGGGTGGAGGGCCTGTGCCCGTTCCCGTGGGGGTTGCGGGCGCTGTCCATCAATCGCGACCTGCTGGCGCTGGGCAAGTTCGCGCTTGACCGCTGCCAGGGCGTGTTCGAGGACGGCACGCCGTTCGACATTCCCGAGGACCATGAGCACCCCGAGCCCATCGACCTGCCGGTGAGCCTCACGGATTCCGTCGTCTATCTCTGCATTCCGGTGCGCCAGCGCGGCGCGGCGGATGTGGAAGTGGGCACCATGCGCAATTCCGCCGCCCGCTTCGGCTCCGAAGAGATGGAGGTGGTGGACGAGATCAGCGGCTCCAACAATACCGCCCGCATCCGCACGGCCAAGCTGCGGCTTTCGCTGCTGCTGCATAACCAGGACCGCAGCGGCTTCCATTGCCTCGGCCTGGCGCGGGTGGCGGAAGTGGGGGCGGACCGCAAGGTGCGGCTCGATGCCAATTACATCCCGCCCTTCCTCGATGCCGCCGCCTCGCCGGCGCTTTCCGGCTTCCTCAACGAGCTGACGGCGATGCTGCACCATCGCGGCGAGGCGCTGGCTCCGCGCGTGACCGGGTCCGACAGCCACGGCGTCGCCGAGATCGCCGACTTCCTGATGCTCCAGGTGATCAACCGGGCGGAACCGCATCTTGCCCATCTGGCGCGGCTGTCCGGGCTGCATCCCGAGCGCCTCTATGCCACCTTCCTGGAGCTGGCGGGGGAATTGTCCACCTTCACCGCGGTGCAGAAGCGCCCGCGCGATTTCGCGGTCTATCGCCACGACAATCTGGAAGAGACGTTCGAGCCGGTGATGGTGGAGTTGCGCCGCTCGCTGAGCGCGGTGCTGGAGCAGAGCGCGGTGCAGATCCCGCTTCAGGATCGCAAATACGGCATCCGCGTCGGCACGATTCAGGACCGCACGCTGATTTCCGGCGCGAATTTCGTGCTGGTGGTGAAGGCCGAGATGCCCGGCGAGACCATCCGCCGCTCGTTGCCGGCGCTGATCAAGATCGGCCCCGTGGAGCAGATCCGCGAACTCGTGAACGTCCAGCTCCCGGGCATCCGTGTCCGCCCGCTGGCGCTTGCCCCGCGCCAGATCCCCTACAATGCCGGCGCGGTCTATTTCGAATTGGAGCCGGCCAGTCCGCTTTGGAAGCAATTGGCCGTGTCGGGCGGTATCGCCGTCCATCTCGCGGGCGATTTTCCCGGAGTCCATATGGAGATGTGGGCAATCCGCAATTAAGGTTAAGCGGAGCTTTCGGGCCTTAGTCATCGGATCGCAACAGGAAAGCATCACAAGTTCAGCTCACACGAGGTATGTTGGATCAAGCTGGAAACTGATCACATGAACCGCAATGGACCGAGCGAAGGGGATATGGATGACACCATTTTCGCTCGTCCTGCTGTCGCAGCGCGGCAGCTTGGTTCCGTGGTCGCCGCGCCCGCCGATGGTCCGGTAAAGGCGCAGTCGGCGCCGCCGACGGGCCGCGCGCGTGCCGCGCCGTTCGAACAGACGCGCCCGCCCGCGCCGCCGCCGCCGCAGAGCCAGACGATGTCCGCGACGCGCGGGGCCGATGACCGCGCCGCGCCGCGCAAGGGACCGCCGGCCGGGACCGAACGCTCCGATGCGCTTTATGCCGCGTTCGACGTCTATCGCGACAATCCCAGCCTCGGCCTCGCGGCGCCGATCTTCGATCTCCTGGCCAGCGTCGAGGCCACGACCCAGACCCCCGATATCGAATGGCTGCACCAGACCTTGGTGCAGGGGCTGCAGGATTTCGAGGCCCAGGCGACCGCCAACGGGCTGAATTCCCAGCAGGTGCGCATCACCTTATATGCCCTCGCCGCGACCGTGGACGATGGCGTCCTGAAGACCAATTGGGGCAAGGACAGCTTCTGGTCCTCGAAGAGCATGATTTCCATGTTCTTCCGCGAGACCTGGGGCGGCGAGCGCTT
>NCHM01000256.1 GCA_002257205.1 Rhizobiales bacterium 24-66-13
GCGCCGGTGATGCGCAGGTTCACCCGGTCCGCATTGGTGTCGACGGCGCCGCCCGAGACCACCGCATTCTGCCGCGCCACGCTGTCGAAGATCTGCTGGGGCGTGATGCCGAGGGTGGCAAGGCGGGCGTGGCTGAATTCGATATAGATCCGCTCGGGCCGCACGCCCACCAGATCCACCTTTTCCACATTCTGCACCCGCAGCAGATCCTGGCGGATGATCTCGGCCTGCCGCTTCAGCTCGGCCGGGGCGACATTCTTGCCGCTGAGCATGTAGAGGGCGGAATAGACGTCGCCATATTCATCGTCGAAGAACGGGCCGATGACGCCGGACGGCAGGTTCGCCTTCACGTCGCCGACCTTCTTGCGCACCTGGTACCAAAGCTCCTTCACGTCCTTCGCCTGGGTGGAATCGGAAAGATAGATCTGGATGAAGCTGACCCCGGGGCGCGAATAGCTTTCCACCCGGTCGAGATGCGGCAGGGACTGAAGCTTCTTCTCGATGGGATCGGCGACCTGCTCCTCCATTTCGGTGGAGGTGGCGCCGGGCCACACGGCATTCACCACCATGACCTTGATGGTGAAGGAGGGATCTTCCGCCCGCCCGAGATTGAGATAGGCGAAGGTGCCGGCCGCGGCCAGCATGAGGATCGCGAACAAGGTGAGGGTGCGATGAGTGATGGCCCAGCGCGAGAGATTGAAGCCGTCCATCCCCGCCCCCTCACTTGGCCGCGACGGTGCGCACGAGCCGCCCCGGCTCGAGCGTCTGCGCGCCCATGGTCACCACCTGATCGCCATCGGACACGCCCTGCGACACAAGCGCCGCATCAGCCGCATAGGCTTCGACCACCACCGGCCGCGCAATCAGCGTCTTGGTCTTGGGATCGACCACATAGACATGCGGGCCGCTGCCGCGATCGAACACGGCGGAGAGCGGCAGGCGGGCCACGTCCTTCGTACCGGCGGGCCGCAACAGGACCGTGGCGGTCATGCCCAGGGCGACCGTGTCGTCCACATTCTCCAATGTGAAGCGCGCGGGATAGGTGCGGCTCGCGGTATCGGGCTGGGGCGAGAGCTCGCGCAGGCGCGCCTTGATCTTACGATCCGGCGCCGCCCACAGCGTCACCGTGGCATCGGCGGTCCGCGCATCCGCAAGGGCGGTTTCCGGCAGCGCCACAAGCGCTTCCTTCTCATCCAGCCGCGCGACGCGGGCGACCGTCTGCCCCGCCGTGACCACCTGGCCCGGCTCGGCGGCGGTGAGGGAGACGACGCCGTCGGCGGTGGACAGGAGATCGGAATAGGCGAGCTTGTTGCGCGCCAGATCGAGCGCGCGCTTGGCTCGTTCCAGGCGGCCCACCGCCTCCTCCTTGGCCACCGACTTGCGGTCAAGGTCGGCATTGGAGGCAAAGCCACGCGCCAGAAGGGTGCGGTAGCGCCCGTCCTCGGCGGAGGTCTGGGCGAGATTGGCCTGGGCAGCGGCGAGTTCCGCCTCGGCGCTACCCTGTTCAAGCTTGAAATCCTCGGGGTCAAGCTTGGCGATCACATCGCCCGCCTTCACCCTTTGTCCCACTTCCACGAGGCGCTGCGACACCTTTCCGGCGACCCGGAAGGAGAGGTCGATTTCCCAGCGCGGCCGCACGACGCCGACGAAGGTCTTGTCGGCCTCGACCGGGCGCAGGGTCACGGTCGTGACCTGAACCGGGCGCGGCGGCGGGCCAGCCTGTTCGGCGGGAGCGGGCTCGCCGCAGGCGGAGAGAAGGAAAGCGCTGCCCAGCAGGGCGGCGCCGGCCAGGATGTGGCGGGCGGACGACATGGCTTCAGTTCCAAGCTAAGGAGTTACGACTCACCACTAACGATTTTCAACTTTCGTCAGGAAGAAGCCGCGCGAACGCGCCTTCCTGACGGAACGCAACTCACAGGGGCCGGCGGTTGACCTCGACGGCGCGCAGGAGAAACCGCACGGTCTCGCGGGCCTGCCCCTCCAGATCCTCGTCGATGCTTTGCGCCACGAGGATGGGATGGCAGAAGCGCACGCAGCTGCCGAGCAGGATGGCGCTGACGCGATCCACATCGTGCGGCTCGAACGCGCCCTCGGCGATGCCTTCGCGCAGCAGGGTGGCGAGATACTGGCGGATGCGCCCCTTGTGGGCCTCTATGGCGAGCCAATTGTGCTCGATCGCCACCAGCACCATGTCGTGCACGCGCCGCTCGACCAGAAAATTATCCCGATGATACTGCAGGATGGTGTCGAACGCCTGCTCGATGCGCTCGGGTGCCGGCAGCGGGGCACGCGCCACAGCGGCGACCTGCGCCTCCACTTCCGCCAGGCAGCGGTTGCAGATGGTCTCGACGATGGCATTCTTGGACGGGAAGAAGCGGTAGACATTCGCCGCGGACATATCCAGCTCGGCGGCGATATCGGCCACGGCGGTCTTGGCGAAACCCATGCGGCGGAACATTTCTTCCGCCACGATGGCAATCCGCTCGCGGGTTTCGTCCGCCGTTTCTCTCTGCCGCACGCTCACTGGATGTCCGCCTTGTTGCCTCATGAACTGACGAATATCATAAATCGTCAGAAATAAAAAGGAGACATCTCGGCAGACGCTTCGCCTGCGGCGGATCTCGGCCGCAGGCTATTGTTTAAGAAAGGTTTTTTCACATCTTGTCGCGGGCGGCCAAGGCGGTGGCGAGGCCGTTGAAGGAGATGGGGAGCGAGATCGGGGTCTGCGAGCGGTCCTGGAATTCCAGCTTCCCGCTGCCCTTCGCGCCGGCGAGGGCGGTGGCGTCGGCGGGGCTCAGCTCGATGTCGGCGATGCAGGCGCGGATGCAGAATTTATAAGCCAGGGCAACCGGCTTGGCCTTCTCGTCATAGGTGAAGCGGGCGCCGGCCGGCAGCCACACCCCGGCGGGCAGTTGCAGCACCAGCAGAAGCGGGGCATCCGGCTTCAGGCGGCCGAATGCGATCTGCGCCATAAGCCCTTGCTGCTTATCGCCAATCTGCAGCGTCTGAGAGACTTCGCAGACCTTTGCCGTGGCCCCTTCCGGGCGTTCGCAGCGCACCACCCAATCCTCATACGTGGCGGAGGTCCGGCTAGGACCATCCTCGGCAGCGGCGGCCGGCGCGGGCGCGGCGGGCTTGGCGGGCGCGGGCTTCTTCGGCGCCGCCGGGGTGGTGGCAGCCGGAGGCGTTGCGCTCTGCGCGAGCGCCTGCCCGGTCAGGCCAAGAAAAATGAGGCTCGCCATCACCTTGGTGGATACGGCACGCGGCCGGCCGGCGATCGCGAAAGGACGGGAGGCGAGGGGCGCTGCACGATCCGACATGGTTGCTCGCTGGGTAAGGGCTTCGGCTCGACCTGATAGCGCGGCGCCGGCCGCCTGCCAACCGGGGCGGTCGTCAAAACCATACCTATCGCTCCGGACTGAGCTTAGCGCCGATCCCGATTCCAGCGGCCTCGGAGCCCCCTGCCCGGCCCAAGGTCGGACTAAAGGTCGGACGCGAGGTCCGGCCAGCGGGCCGCCAGCCGCGCCTTCGCGTCGGCGCGGGCGACGAACACGAAATTATTGATATAGGTCTGGCCCGGCAGCACCTTCGTGCCGGCGGCGTTCAGCGCCTCGCGGCGCTGGTGCCGCTGCGTGTCGAAGGCGGAAAGGGGATGCGGCGCGCCGTTCGCGAAGAACAGGCCGGCATAGCCCAGGGGCGCGAGAAGCGCTTCCACCGAAGCGACGGCGCCGGGCCGGTGGCGCTCCTCCGCCTCCACCAGCAAGGTCGGCAGGTTGGCGCGCAGCAGATGGTCCGCCCCGAGCAAAACCCGCGCCTCGTGGCCCTCCACATCCAGCTTGATGAAGGCCACATCCTCGCGCACCACCGCATCCAGGCGGCGCAGCGCCACCGCGACCGTGTCCATCGCCACGTCCGCCGTCACCAGCGCGCCGTCGAGCGTGGCGAGCGGGGAAAAGCCCTTGGGCACGTGAAGGGTGGCCTGCCCTTCCGCATCGCTCAAGGCGCAGTCGAACAGCCGCAGGTCGCCGCGCCGGATGGCGTCGGGAAAGCGATAGCGCAAAATGCGCACCAGGCGGGGATTGGGCTCGAACGCAAGCACGCGCACGTTCTGCCGCAGCAGGAAAAACGTAAACAGCCCGTGGTTCGCGCCAATATCGCAAGCCGTTTCGCCCGCATTGACAAGCAACGGCAGCAGATTGACTTCACTGTGCGGGTTGCGCGCCACCTTGCGGTCGAACAGATCGCAGGCCTTGGCGTAAAACTGGGGCAGATGCGTTTCGCCGAGCGATTTCAATTCCGATAGCACGCATACCCTCCGGTCGATACGGCGTCCCGCGAAACATTTCCACACGTTACAGAATTTCGCGGCGCTTCCTACCCGCGTTCGACGTTTGGGTAAAAGTCGCCCCCGAAATAGGTATCATTAAACCACTTACCTTACGGCCGGCACACCACACCCGGCCACATGGCATTCTTGTAAAAGGGCTGGAGTTCAAGGCGCTTGATGCCCTGCCAAATTGTGCTATTCGCCTGCGGGCATAATTGCTGAAGCGCCGAGGTGGGATTGCCGCGCCAGTTCACCGGAATATGGATCGTCACGGTAAATACCCCGAGACCGTATTCCGGCTCGTTGGCCCACCAGAGGCTCGGCAGATGGTTCTGCAAATAGCTGCGGATCTCCAGGCGCGGATCATAGGGAAACGGGTCGATCTCGGCGTCGAGGCTCCCTTGCCCCGGCACATTGCTGCTCGATTGCGCCAATGCCGTCCGCGGCCGCGCGACACTCACAGCGGCCAGCATCAGGAAGGCGGCGGCGCACAGCGCCCATGCGCCGGCGCGGCGGTGTGGCGCGATCCCGGCTTTGCTGGAAAAGACGGCGGCAAAGGCGCGGCGTTCGGCTCCCATGGCCTGGACAATCTCCCTCTGGCCCCGCACACCGGCATCATAAAGCCTGCCGCGCGCGCCGGCACGCCGCACCTTGATCCCCGAACCGCGGACGCGACAAGAGCATGAAGCCCCTTCACAGCCTTCTGACGCCCCAGCTGATCTCGACCTATTCGGCCTATGCGGCGGCGCTGGTGGTACGCGGCATGGAGCTGGTGGGCAAGCTCGGCCTCTATATGATCGCGGCGCGCATCCTCGGCGCGCACGAGGCGGGCCTGTTCTTCCTCTGCATCACCTGGATCGGCCTCATCTCCACCGTGGCGCGGGCGGGGTTCGAAAAGGCCATCATCCGCCACATGGCGGCCGAACTCGCCCTCGGAAAGGAAAAGCAGGCGCGCATCGCGCTGTTCACCGGCGTCGGCTGGGCGACCTTGGGCGGCGCGCTCGCCACCGCCCTCACGGTGTTGTTCGCGCATCCCCTCTCCACCCATGTGTTCGGCGAGCCGGACCTCGGCCTGCCGCTCGCGGTCTCGGCGGCGGTGATCCTGCCGCAGACGTTGTGCATCGTCATCGGCCATGCCCTGTCCGGCCTCAACCGGGGGGTGGCCGCGCAATTCATCCAGAACGGCCTGTGGCCGGTGCTGACGCTGGCCGCCGTCGCCGCCGGCATCACCTCGCTGAACGGCATGCTGCTGGCGCTGGGCGCGGCGAACCTCGCGGCGACCCTGGTGGGGCTCTATCTGATCCTGCGCCATAAGGGGCCGCTGCACACCCCCTCCCCCGACGATCCGCCGGAAGAGGTGCTGCCGGCCCTGTGGCGCACGGCCTTTCCGCTCGGCGTGGTGGAAGTGGTGCAGGTGTCGCTGAATTCCATCCCGGTGCTGGTGCTCGGCGTGTTCGCGAGCGCCTCCGATGTCGGCGCCTTCTCGGTCGCCAACCGCATTTCCATGCTGATCTGGGTGGTGATCATCTCCATCGGCACCATCGCCGCGCCCTCGTTCGCGGCGCTGCACCGGCGCGGCGAATGGGACGCGCTGCGCACGCTCAACCGGCGGGTGCGCGCGGTGGTGGCGCTGTGCGGCATTCCAGTGATCGCGGCCATGATGATCTTTCCCGCGCAGGTGCTGCACCTCATCGGCCCCGGCTTCGAGAGCGCCTCCACCGCCCTCGTCATCATGGGCGTGGGC
>NCHM01000257.1 GCA_002257205.1 Rhizobiales bacterium 24-66-13
TTTAGAACAAATCCCTGCTGAAACGTCATGCAAGCCGTCTTATAAGCCGGAGCCGGACACATTCGCGTCCGATCCGTTTTGGAGCTCAGCCTCATGACACGTCCCGCCAAGCGTATCGCAGTGACCGGAGCCGCCGGCCAGATTTGCTACTCCCTGCTGTTCCGTCTTGCGCACGGCGACGTGTTCGGCGCCGACCAGCCGGTGGTGCTGCAGCTGCTCGACCTGCCGCAGGCCCAGGCGGCCGTGGGCGGCGTTGTGATGGAACTGGAAGACTGCGCCTTCCCGCTGCTCGCCGGCGTCACCATCACCGATGATCCCAAGGTCGCCTTCCGCGACGTGGATGCCGCCATCCTGGTGGGCTCGCGCCCGCGCTCGAAGGGCATGGAGCGGCGCGACCTGCTGCTGGCCAACGGCGAAATCTTCAAGGTGCAGGGCCGCGCCCTGAACGAAGCGGCGAGCCGCGACGCCCGCGTGCTGGTGGTCGGCAATCCCGCCAACACCAATGCCGCGATCCTGGCCCAGAACGCGCCGGACTTCCCGCGCGAGAACATCAACGCGATGCTCCGCCTGGATCACAACCGCGCGCTCTCGCAGCTGGCCGCCAAGGCCGGCGTCGATGTCGCCAGCATCCAGAAGATGGCCGTGTGGGGCAATCATTCCCCCACCATGTTCGCCGACTGGCGCTTCGCCACCTCCGGCGGCAAGAGCCTGCCCGAGCTGATCAATGACGAAGCCTGGTATCGCGACACCTTCATCCCCACCGTCGCCAAGCGCGGCACGGCGATCATCGAAGCGCGCGGCGCCTCCTCGGCCGCGTCCGCCGCGAATGCCGCCATCGACCACATGCACGACTGGTTCCAGGGCTCGAACGGCGATTGGGTCTCCATGGGCCTGCCGTCCGACGGCAGCTATGGCATTCCCGAGGGCGTCTATGCGGGCGTTCCGGCGATCTGCGCCAATGGCAGCTATGAGCGCGTCACCGGCCTGCCGATCGACGATTTCGCCCGCACCATGATCGACCGCACGGTCGCCGAGCTGACCGAGGAACTGGACGCGCTGAAGTCCTGACCTAACGGAAAGCCTGAACGCAAAAAAAATGGCGCGGCCGTCGGGGAGCACCCGCCGGCCGCGCCAGCTTCAAGCCACTGATGTGGGCTTATGTCATGTTAGAAACCCGCCGCGCCCGCACCTGGGCGAACGCGCGGCGCACCGCTTCCCCGCGCTCCATGCGCTTGGCAAAGGCGTTGAAGGCGAGCCGCGCCGGCTCCTCGATGCGGGAATAGGTGAGCGCCGAGAGCGCCAGCACCACCAAAAGCACGCCCGCCAACGCCGCATGGCTCTGCCACACGCCGCCGAGATCGTAGAGCGTCTTGGCGTGCCCCTCCACCATCACCTCGCGCTCCAGCGCGACGCCGGCCGCGCCCGCAAGGCTCCAGGCCAGGAACGCCGCCGCCATCAGAACCAATTGATGGCTCATATAGATGGAATAGGACCAGCGCCCGAGCGCCGCGAACGGGCGCGCCCGCAACAGGCGCGAGATCGCCCCCTGTTCGCGGGCGAACACCAGCACCGCCGCGGCGAACGCCAGCGGCGCCGCGAGGCTGAGCGCACGCACCGCATCCGGCCCGTGGCTGGAGCGAATCACGAAAGCCGCCACCAGCGCGACGATGCCCGCTTCGCATAGCGTCGCCAGCGGCAGGCGCTGGTGGCCCCACATCTCGTGCAAGCGATAGGCGATGACGCCGGTGAAGAAGCCGGCCACGCAGCGGAACAGGCCGAAATCGGCGGTGGAATTCATGTAGGTCGGCGAGACCGTGGCGAGCAGGCCGATGCTCGCAAGCACCAAGGCGGCGCCGGGGAGGCTGAGACGCCGCAGCGTCAGCACGCAGACCGCGCCGAACAGCAGGTAAGTGTAGAATTCCGCGCCGATGCTCCAGCTCGGGGCGTTCCAGGCCATGCCGTGCAGATCCACCGCGTTCAGCAGCAGCAAATGGATGGGAATGGCGATGGCGGAATATTCGCTCGGCCCGAGCGTGAAGGCGAAACGCTCGGGGTGCGGCAGCAGATTCACCATGGCGATGAAGGCGATGAACAGCGCGAGCATGGACGCATGCAGCGGCCACAGCCGGCCGAACCGCCGCACCACGAAGGCGCGCCACGATGGCGCATCCCCCAGCCGGTCGCGATAGGCATGGCACACCACGAAGCCACTGAGGACAAAGAAAAAGTCCACAAACAAAAATGCATTGGTGACGATCGGCGTTCCCATCAGCGGCGAACGGAACACGAAGCAGAAATGGAATAGAACCACCAGCAGCGCGCAGATCCCGCGCCAAGCATCCAGGGCTTTGAAGCGAACCATGAAACAGACCTCCGCTGCGGAAAAGCCGGAGACAGGCCTAAAGTTCCCGTGGGGAGAAGCCTTGTCTGAAATGCGGATACTTCATGGTCATGCGTTCTTGAATATTTCTACCTTGGCCGTTGCAACGGGAGAAACCCTCGCAGTTTCGCCCCTGCGCGCCCGCCCCTTCCCCCGCCCATTGCGACGGCCTAGTCTTCCCGCGCGCCGCAGGCGCTAGAGCACGCGCCGTTCAGCTTGCATCGCAAGCCGAACGGATAACGCGTTCTCTTTCCTCAAGTTTAGAGGGCGATTCACGAGCAAATTGATTCAATTTGCTCGGATCGCGCTCTAAGACCGTTGCTTGTCCCGGAGTGATCGATGCGTGAAGCCGAGCCCCAACCCGTGCGCCTGGCCGATTACCACCCACCCGAATGGCTGGTGGATACCGTCGATCTCGATATCTTGCTGCATCCGACCGCGACGCGCGTGGTCTCCCGCCTCGCCCTGCGCCGCAATCCCGCCGGCACCGCGGGCGCCCCCATCGCGCTCGACGGCGACGGCCTGACGCTGGTGCGCGTGGCGATCAACGGCGCGCCGCTGGCCGGTGGCGCCTATGAGGCGACGCCCCAGGCGCTGGTGATTCCCGCCCCGCCGGCGGATCGCCTGATGCTGGAAATCGAAACCCTGGTGGACCCCACGGCGAACACCCAGCTGATGGGCCTGTTCCGCACCAGCGCCAATTATTGCACCCAGTGCGAGCCCGAAGGCTTTCGCCGCATCACCTATTTCCCCGACCGCTCGGACGTGCTCGCCGTCTACACCACCCGCATCGAGGCGGACAAAGACGAGGCGCCGATCCTGCTCGGCAATGGCAATCTTGAGAAGAACGGCCCGATCGCCGGCACCAACCGCCATTATGCGGTCTGGCACGATCCCTGGCCCAAGCCGAGCTATCTGTTCGCCTTGGTCGGCGGCAAGCTCGACAAGGTGCCGAGCCATTTCGTCACCGCCTCCGGGCGCCCGGTGGAACTCGGCATCTATGTGGAGCCGGGAAAGGCGGACCGCGCCGCCTATGCCATGGACGCGCTGAAGCGCTCCATGCGCTGGGACGAACAGGCGTTCGGCCGCGAATATGATCTCGACGTGTTCAATATCGTCGCCGTGTCCGACTTCAACATGGGCGCGATGGAGAATAAGGGCCTCAACGTCTTCAACGACAAATACGTTCTGGCGACGCCCGAGACCGCGACGGATGCCGATTATGCCAATATCGAGGCGATCATCGCCCACGAATATTTCCACAATTGGAGCGGCAACCGCATCACCTGCCGCGATTGGTTCCAGCTGTGCTTGAAGGAGGGCCTCACGGTCTTCCGCGACCAGGAATTCTCCTCCGACCAGCGCTCGCGCCCGGTAAAGCGCATCGCCGACGTGCGCCTGCTCAAAGCCCAGCAATTCACCGAGGATGCGGGTCCCCTCTCCCATCCGGTGCGGCCGCAGGTGTATCGCGAGATCAATAATTTCTACACGGCGACCGTCTATGAGAAGGGCGCCGAAGTGGTGCGGATGCTGAAGACCCTTCTGGGCGAAGAGGGGTTCCGCGCCGGCATGGATCTTTACTTCACCCGCCACGATGGACACGCCGCCACCATCGAGGATTTCCTGAAATGCTTCGCCGACGCCACCGGCCGCGATCTCGATGCTTTCGCGCTCTGGTATGCGCAAGCCGGAACGCCCCGGCTCGAGGTCACCGGCGCCTATGACGCGGCCGCCGGCACGTTCCGCCTCGACGTCGCCCAATCGACCCCGCCGACGCCCGGCCAGAGCGAGAAGCAGCCGCTGGTGATCCCGCTGGCGCTCGGCCTCGTCGGTCCCAATGGCAGCGACATGCCGCTGGTTCTGGAGGATGGCACCCAAGTGCAGGACGGCGTTCTGGAAATCACGGCGCCGCGGCAGAGCTTCGTCTTCACCGGCATCGGCACGCGGCCCGTGGCCTCGCTCAATCGCGGCTTCTCGGCGCCGGTGAACCTGTCGTCCAACCTCACCAGCGAGGATCTGGTGTTCCTGGCGGCCCATGACAGCGATCCGTTCAACCGGTTCGACGCGCTCCAGGGCCTCGCCTTCGCTTTGCTGAAGGAGGGCGCGCGCATCGGCACCCTGCCCGATCCGAAAGCCCTGGTGGAGGCCGCGCGCCTGCTCCTGAGCGATGCGACGCTCGATCCCGCCTTCAAGGCGCAGGCGCTGGCCTTGCCGGGCGAAGCGGAAGTGGCGCGGGAACTGGCGCGCAACGTCAATCCCGATGCCGTCTTCGCCGCCCGCAAGACCCTGCGCAAGGCGTTCGCCGAGGGCCTCGGCGATGTGTTCGCCGAGGCTTACGCGAGCTTGGGCACGCCCGGCCCCTATGCCCCCGACGCGGCGTCGGCCGGCCGCCGCGCGCTGCGCAATCTCAGCCTCGATTACCTCACCCTGCCCGGCACGCCGCAAGCGCTCGCCCGCGCCGTGGCGCAGTTCGAGGCGGCGGACAATATGACCGACCGCTTCGCCGCCCTCGCCGTGCTGTCCCAGCACGAAACGCCCGAGCGCACGCAGGCGCTCGACGCCTTCTTCCGTAGGTTCGAGAACGACCCGCTGGTGATCGACAAATGGTTGAGCCTGCAAGCCATGATCCCCGAGACCGGGACGCTGGAGCGGGTGAAGCGCCTGTCGTTGATGCCCTTCTTCTCCATGACCAATCCGAACCGGGTGCGCGCCCTCATCGGCGCATTCGCCACCGGCAATGCCACCCAGTTCAATCGCGCCGACGGGGCGGGTTATGATTTCCTCGTGGAGGTGGTGCTGGGCCTCGACGGCACCAATCCGCAGGTGGCCTCGCGCATGCTCTCCGCCTTCAAGACCTGGCGGCAATTGGAGGCGGGCCGCGCCGCACATGCGGAACGCGCGCTGCGACGGGTTGCGGAAACGCCCGGCCTGTCCGAGGATGTGGCCGACATTGCGATGAGATCGCTTGGGTAACGCAGAGATTATCGACAAAAACGGGATAATGAGCTGCGCATTTGGCGCATTATCCCGTCGTCGGCTAATGATTAGGTTCCCTGCATCAACACGCCGGTCCCGCCGGCTTCCAAATGCAGGAGACTTTCCATGCGCAATCTTACCCTTGCAGCCCTCGCCATCGGTGCGGCCCTGACCGTTTCCGGCGCCGCCAGCGCCGATGAATACGTCACCGCCATGAACAAGGAGGCCTATGCGGTCGCGGCCGAGTCGGCCCGCGAGGCGCAGGCCGCCGAGCGGTCCGCCATCGCCCCGCTCGGCTATGCGGAGGCCCCGACCGCCGGCCATTCGCTGAACGCCATCTTCCCCGCCCGGAGCGCCCAGCCCACCCGTACGAGCCAGGCCGAGTACAGCGTTGGCGGAACGGGCGAGTAACACCCATATCACGTTAAACGGTCCGGACCAGGACGCGGTGCGCGGCGATGCGCGCCGCGTCCCTTTCCGTCTGCAAGAGGAAGCAACGCCATGGCGCGCTTCGATGATATTGAGGTATTCCTGCGGGTGGTGGAGCGCGGCAGCTTCAGCGCCGCCGCCGCGCAGCTGGGTCTTCCCGCAACCTCGGTCAGCCGCAAGCTGAAGACGCTGGAAGACCGGCTCGGCGTGCAATTGCTCCACCGCACCACGCGCCGGGTGTGGCCGAGCGAGGCGGGGCA
>NCHM01000258.1 GCA_002257205.1 Rhizobiales bacterium 24-66-13
GACGACGGCGCTCTTGGTGCCCTTGTAGCGCACTTCGGTGTAGAAATGGGCGTCGGGCGTGCGGGTCTGCGGCACGTTGGAGCCCCAGACGATGATGAAGCCGGCATTGTACCAGTCGGCGCTCTCCGGCACGTCGGTCTGCTCGCCCCAGGTCTGCGGCGAGGCGGGCGGCAGGTCGCAATACCAGTCGTAGAACGACATGCAGACGCCGCCCAGCAGCGAGAGATACCGCGAGCCCGCCGCGTAGGAGACCATGGACATGGCGGGGATGGGCGAGAAGCCGATGACGCGATCCGGACCATGCGTCTTCACCGTATAGGCATTGGCGGCAGCGATGATCTCGTTGACCTCGTCCCAGGTCGCCCGGACCAGGCCGCCGTGGCCGCGAATGGCCGTGTAGGACTTCCGCTTGCCGGCATCCTCGACGATGGAGGCCCAGGCGGCCACCGGTGGCAGCGCGGCGCGCGCCTGCCGCCACAACTTGAGCAGGCGGCCCCGCACCATCGGGTATTTCACCCGCGCGCCGGAATAGAGGTACCAGCTATAGGAGGCGCCACGGGCGCAGCCGCGGGGCTCGTGGTTGGGCAGGTCCGGCCGTGTGCGCGGATAGTCGGTCTGCTGGGTCTCCCAGGTGACGATCCCACCCTTGACGTAGATCTTCCACGAGCACGAGCCGGTGCAGTTCACGCCATGGGTGGAGCGCACGATCTTGTCGTGCTGCCAGCGCTTGCGGTAGCCGTCTTCCCAGGAGCGGTCCTCATTGGTGACGATGCCATGGCCGTCGGAGAAGGTATCGACGGTCTTCTTGAAGAAGCTCAGGCGGTCGAGGAAGTGGGACATCAGTCTCGCCCTTATGAGAGGTGATTACTTGGCCGAAGCCGGACGGAGGGACGCGGCGCGCTTGGCGCGCTCGACGTCGTGCAGGAGGCCGCCCTTGCGGGTGTAGACGGCCCAGGTGATGGCGAGGCAGATCACGTAGAAGATGAGGAAGCCCCACAGTGCGGCCTCGGGCCCGCCGGTGAGCGCGATGGAGGTGCCGTAACCCTTGGGGATGAAGAAGGCGCCGAACGCTGCGATGGCGGAGGTGAAGCCGGTGATGGCGGCGGATTCTTTCTCCACCTGGCGGCGCCGGGTCTCTGCATCGGCGTCGGGCATCAGCCGGCCCATCTCCTTGCCCATGATCGCCGGGATCATCTGGAAGGTGGAGGCATTGCCGACGCCGGTGGCGAAGAACAGCAGCAGGAAGGAGGCGAAGAAGCCCCAGAAGGCGCCCGGCTGGTCCTTGATGCCGATGAACCACAGCACGCCAGACACGCCGATCATCATCAGCACGAACGCCCACAGAGTGACGCGCGCGCCGCCATATTTGTCCGCCAGCCAGCCGGTTCCCGAGCGCGAGAGCGCACCGACCAGGGGGCCGAGGAAGGCGAATTGCAGTGCGTTCACGTCCGGGAACAGGGTCTTGGACAGCAGGGGGAAGCCCGCGGCGTAGCCGATGAAGGAGCCGAAGGTGCCAGTGTAGAGCCAGCACATGATCCAGTTGTGCTTGCGCCGGAAGATGATCGCCTGTTCAGCGAAGGAGGCCTTGGCATCGGCGATGTCGTTCATGCCGAACCAGGAGACGAACGCGGACAACACGATGAAGGGCACGAACACGAAGCCGGCATTCTGAAGCCACAGGGGAGTGGGACCCGTGGCGCCCTTCACCATGGCCGGATCGCCGCCCAGCCAGCCGAACACGCCCATGGTGATGGCAAGCGGCACCACGAACTGGACCACGCTGACGCCGAGATTGCCGAGGCCCGCGTTGAGGGCCAGCGCATTGCCCTTCTCCGCCTTGGGGAAGAAGAAGGAGATGTTGGACATGGAGGAGGCGAAGTTGCCGCCGCCGAAGCCGCAGAGCAGCGCCAGGATCAGCAGCACAACATAGGGCGTGTCGGGATTTTGCACCGCATAGCCGATGCCGAGCGCGGGGATGAGCAGCGACCAGGTGGTCAGCGTCGTCCACAACCGGCCGCCGAAGATCGGCACCATGAAGGAATAGAAGATCCGGAGCGTCGCGCCGGAAATGCCCGGCAGGGCCGCAAGCCAGAACAATTGGTCCGTGGTGAAGGTGAAGCCCACCAACGGTAGCTTGGCGACCACCACCGACCACATCTGCCAGATGGCAAACGACAGCAGCAGCGCGGGGATGGAGAGCCACAGATTGCGGCGGGCAATGGCGCGGCCGGTCTTGGCCCAGAACTCCGGATCTTCTGGACGCCAGTCGGTGAGCGCTCCGCCGCTCGGCCGCGCCGCGTTCTGCGGGGCGGGCATGCCCTGCATTTCCGGCAATTGCGGCAACCGGGCCAGCGCCTCACCGCCCGCCTCACGTTCCATCTGCCGGATCGCCACATGCATCCAGATGAGCGCGCCCGCCACCAGGACGAACAGCGCCATGAAGCAACTGGTCCACAGGCCGGTAAGATCCAGCAGGACGCCGAACAGGATCGGCAGCAGGAAGCCCCCGAGGCCGCCGATCATGCCGACGAGGCCGCCGACCGAACCGACGTGTCCGGGATAATAGACCGGGATGTGCTTGTAGACCGCAGCCTTGCCCAGGGCCATGAAGAAGCCGAGCACGAACACCGTTACCGTGAACGCGCCTAGCCCCATCTCCAAATGGAAGGCAATGGGGCCATGTACCCCGTGCACGATGTAATCGGTGGGCGGATAGGACAGGACGAAGGTTGCAGCAATGGCGACCAGGAAGGTCCAATAGAGCACGCGCCGCGCCCCGTAGACGTCGGAGAGGTGGCCGCCATAGGCACGGAACAGGCTCGCCGGCACCGAGAAGAAGGCCGCCATCATGCCCGCCGCCTTGATGTCGAGGCCGTACACATTGATCAGATATTGCGGCAGCCACAGCGCCAGGGCGACGAAAGCGCCGAACACGAAGAAATAATAGATGGCAAAGCGCCAGACTTGGATGTTCTTCAACGGCTCAAGCTCAAGCCAGGCGCTCTTGGGCACCACGCCGGAGCGACGGCGCGCGACCAGAACCGGATCGTCCTTGGTGGTGAACCAGAACACGAGCGCCATGAGCACCAGGCCGGCCGCCCACACCTGCGCCACCATTTGCCAGCCGAAGGCCACAAGCACGAAGGGCGCGAGAAACTTGGTGACCGCGGCTCCCACATTGCCGGCGCCGAAGATGCCCAAGGCGGTGCCCTGCCGCTCCGGCGGATACCAGCGCGAGACATAGGCCACGCCCACGGCGAACGACCCGCCGGCGATGCCGACGCCGAGCGCGGCTATCAGCATCTGCGGATAGGTGTGGGCATAGGACAGCAGAAAAGTGGCGGCTGCGGCGGCGAGCATGGTGGCGGTGAAGACCACGCGGCCGCCATACCTGTCGGTCCAGATGCCGAGCACCACGCGGATCAGCGAGCCGGTAAGGATCGGGGTGCCGACGAGGAGGCCGAACTGGGTCTCGCTGAGGCCCAGTTCCTGTCGGATGCGGATTCCGATGATGGAAAAGATCGTCCAGACCGCGAAGCAAACGGTGAAGGCGAGCGTGCTCATGGCGAGCGACGTGCGCTGGTCTCCACGATCAACGTCTTGGATGGGAGTCATGATGGATCTCGGCCGTTTGCTCTGGCGCATCTGTGTCGCGCCCAGCCCGCAAATTGCTGCAAGTTCGATCCGTCAACTTTGATTTGAATCAGAATAAACAGATGACCGTGGCTAATGGCCCGAAACATTTTGGAATTCATAAGATTTATGATAATATATGGATCAGTAAATGATTGATTTATACCTATTAATTGACATTTGTTAAGCGGTCGCGTTCATGGAGGCCGTTATCACGACGGAGGCGTCCATGAGGATCGAGGATGCTGCTGTGATCCGCGAACTGCCGCTGTTCCGGAATGTCGAGCACGGCGCCTTTGCCCGGCTCATAGATGCGGGATTTCTGCAACGCTTTCCGCCCGGCGTGGTGCTGATCCAGGAAAGCGATCGGGCAGATTTCCTGCATGTGGTCGTGGAAGGGACCGCGGAGTTGTTCGCGGGGACTGGGGGGCGGGAGACCACCATCGAGCTGGTCCGCCCGGTGGGTCTTTTCATCCTCGCCGCCGTGCTGCGTGACCAGGTTTACCTTCAGTCGGCGCGGACCCTGGAGCGGTCCCTCATCCTCATGCTTCCGGCGGAAAGTGTGCGCGCCACTCTGGAGGCCGACCCCGCCTTCATGCGGGCGGTGGTCATGGAACTGGCCGGCGACTATCGGCGGACCATCCGAGATCTGAAAAACCTGAAACTCCGCAACGGAGCGGAGCGTCTCGCCAACTGGCTCATCCGCGCGGAATTGGAACAGGGCGCTACCGGAGCCGTCGAAATTCCAGTCGAGAAGCGCACGGTCGCGGCCCGGCTCGGCATGACGCCCGAGAATCTATCCCGCGCCTTTGCCACGCTCGCGGAATATGGGGTTCGGACAAAGGGCGCGCGGGTGGAGTTCACGGACCGGTCGGCCCTCGTCGCCTACGCCAAGCCGGATCCCCTGGTGGACCTGCCGGATTGAGCCCAGGCTCAATCATGAATCTCAGGGGATTGTGGAACATGGCGGCCGGGGCATACTGAGCTGAGCATCGCGGTAATGGCGGCGGCACGGAACCAACGAGGCGAAAAGCGTTCGCCCCGTTTATTTTTGCGGGCCTTCGATCAGGCGGCAAGCAATTCGTCGGCAGGACCAAAGAACTCGTAATGGACATGATCGGATGCAACGCCCGAAAGCGATAGCGCGGCGACCAGGGCGCGCAGGAACGGTCGTGGCCCGCACAGAAAATAATCCGCATCCTGTAGCGGCGTATGTGCCGTCAACCACTCGGCATCGATGCGGCCGGCTATGTCGAAGTCTCGACCCACGACGTCCTGCGCGCGCGGGGCTTCATAGAAGGTGGTCACCTTCGCCGCCCGCCCCGTGGCCGCCAGGCCTCGGACCTGAGCGGCCATGGCATGGGTGGTTCCATCAAGCGTGCCATGGACGAAATGCACGGGCTGCTCGGGGTGCCGGTTTACCAACGTTTCCAGCATCGCCACCATGGGTGTCAGACCAACGCCCCCGGACAGCAAGACGATGGGGCGCTCGGGACGGTCCTCGAGGAAGAACTCGCCGGCCGGCGGCGCGACCTTCAGCACCGTGCCGGGCACAGCCTGATCGTGCAGCCAAGTGGATGCGAGCCCCTTGTCCTCCCGTTTCACCGAGATGCGGTAGGTCTCGCCGTTGGCGGCATTCGAGATCGAATAGTTGCGCTTGATGGGCGCGTGACCTGGAATCTCGAGCCAGAAGGTGAGGTATTGTCCCGCTTTGTGGCGGAGCACCGGCTTGCCGTCGGCGGGACGCAGGACGAAGGAGGTGATGATCTCGCTCTCCGGCTGAACCGCATCCACGGCGAACGTGCGCCAGCCGGTCCAGCCACCATCCGCCGTCGCCAACTCGTGATAGATGCGGGTTTCGCGGGCCATCAGGATATGGGCGAGAAACCAATAGGCCTCCCCCCACGCCGCGAGGATGTCGTCGGTTGCAGCGTCACCCAGGATTGCCTTGATCGCTCCCAGCAGCGCCTCGGCCACATGGGGATAATGCTCGGGCAGAATCTGAAGCCCCACATGCTTCTGGGCGATCCGCTCGACGGCAGGCGCAAGAGCCGCGAGGTTTTCGATATTGGCAGCATAAGCGAGGATCGCCGTCGCCAGCGCCCGCGGCTGCGAGCCGGAATCGCCATGATGGGACTGGTTGAAGAGATCGCGGATTTCCGGATTCTGGAACATCCGGTCATACATCTCCCGCACGATTTCGAGCCCGTGGGCCTCAAGCGCGGGGACGGTCGCCTTCACGAGTAGCACGGTCTGATTGCTGAGGGTCTGCGACATTCTTCTCTCCCAGAGACGGCGCGGGTCGCCGCGTTACAAGCGATGGAAACACCGTCCAGGAGCAGGGTCGCGCGTCATGGCCGGCCTCTCTCGCGAGAGAGGCGGCGGGGCAGGATGC
>NCHM01000259.1 GCA_002257205.1 Rhizobiales bacterium 24-66-13
CGGCATTCCCGGCGCGGTGGGCGGCGTGCTGCGCATGAACGGCGGCGCCTATGGCGGCGAGACCAAGGATGCGCTCGTCTCCTGCCGGGCGGTGGACCGGACCGGCGCGATCCACGTCCTCACCAATGCCGACATGGGCTTCACCTATCGCCACAGCGCGGCGCCGGAGGATTTCATTTTCACGCAGGCGGTGTTCGAAGGCGCCCCGGGGGATGCCACTGAGATCGCCGCCGAGATGGATCGCATCACCTCCTCGCGCGAGGCGACCCAGCCCATCAAGAGCCGCACCGGCGGGTCTACCTTCAAGAATCCGCCCGACGCCAGGGCCTGGCAATTGGTGGATGCCGCCGGCTGTCGGGGGCTGATGGTCGGGCGGGCGCAGGTTTCCGATATGCACACGAATTTCCTGATCAATCTCGGCGGTGCCACCGCGGCCGAGATCGAGGCGCTCGGGGAAGAGGTGCGCCGGCGGGTGCTGGAGACCTCCGGCGTGACGCTGGAGTGGGAAATCAAGCGCATAGGCATTCCCGCGCCGCTTTAGCAAATTGCAAACGCTGTGCAGCTTTAGATGACAGGCCCGTCGCCGGGCATGGCCGAGGGACAGGCAAGATGAGCAAACACGTCGCAGTGCTGATGGGCGGCTGGTCGGCCGAGCGGGAAGTGTCCTTGCGGTCGGGCGAAGCCTGCGCCCTGGTGCTGGAGGCTGCCGGTTACCGGGTCACGCGGGTGGACGTGAAGCGCGACGTGGCCGAGGTGCTGGCCCGCCTGAGGCCCGATGTCGCCTTGAACGTGCTGCATGGCTGCCCCGGCGAGGACGGCACCATGCAGGGGATACTGGAAATCCTGCGCATTCCCTATTCCCATTCCGGCGTGCTCGCCTCGGCGCTGGCCATGGACAAGGCGCAGGCCAAGATCGTGATGGCGGCGGCCGGCGTGCCGGTGCCGTTCGGGCGGGTGGTCAGCCGGGCGGAAGCCGCGCGCGCCCATGTGATGGCGCCGCCTTATGTGCTGAAGCCGGTGGCCGAGGGATCGAGCGTCGGCGTGTTCATCGTGCGCGAGGACCAGGCGCACCCCCCGCAGGAACTGACCCGGGCCGACTGGCCCCATGGCGAAAGCCTGCTGGCGGAGCGCTTCATCCCCGGACTTGAGCTGACCTGCGCGGTGATCCGCGACGAGGCCACGGACGTGATCGAGATCGAGTCCACCCAGGCTTTTTACGATTACGAATCCAAATATGCACCGGGCGGCTCACGGCACATTCTTCCGGCCCGTATTTTACCCGAAATTTACCAACAGGCGCGGATATTTACGCTCGCGGCACACAAGGCACTCGGGTGCCGGGGCGTCTCGCGTGCAGACTTCCGATATGACGAAAATGCCGGCGAAGGCGCCGGCCTGATCTGTCTGGAGGTCAACACGCAACCCGGCATGACAGAGACCTCGCTGGTGCCCGAACTGGCAGCCCACGCGGGCATATCGTTCGGCGAGCTTGTGACATGGATGGTGGAGGACGCGTCGCTGGATCGGTAAGGGAGCGCCCGCACGGGCCGCGCCCGGGCACGAACCCGCTTGTTTCGTCCGCCGGCCGCAAGCCGGTGCGGCTCCAGCCGATGCGCGAGCCCCCGCCGCCCAGCCGCATCGCCTTGTTCCTGCGCCGCATGACGGTGCGCCTTAGCGCCTCGCGATTCGGCCGGCGCGGCGCCGCTTTGCTCAGCCTCGCGGTGATCGGCGGCTTCACGGCCTATGGCGTGGTGCTCGGCGGCCATGTGGAGGAAGCCCACGAATTCGTCGTGGACATGGGGGACGCCGCGGCCAACATCGCCGGCTTCAAGATCGCCCAGGTCAATCTCTCCGGCCAGAATCACGTCACGCCGGCCGAAATCCTGGCGGCGGCCGGCATCAAGCCGACCACCTCCATCCTGTTCGTGAATGCGGACGAGACCCGCGCGCGGCTGGAAGCCATGCCCTGGATCGCCAGCGCCAGCGTGCGCAAGCTCTATCCCGACCGCGTCGACATCCACGTTGTGGAGCGCGAGGCCTATGCGCTCTGGCAGATGAACGGCCAGATCAACGTGATCGCCAAGGACGGCACCCCGATCGCCCCTTATTCCGACGATCCGCGCTATGTGAACCTGCCGATCGTGGTGGGCGAGGGGGCGCAGGAGCATGTGGGCGAGATCGTCGATGCGCTCGCCCGCGTTCCCGCCGTGCGCGACAAGGTGCGCGCCGCCATTCTGGTGGCCGAGCGCCGCTGGACGCTGAAGCTGCGCAACGGCATCGACGTGCGCCTCCCCGAAGGGCCGGTGGACGACGCGCTGCTCCAGCTCGCCGACCTCGACCGCGACAAGAAACTGCTCACCCGCGACATCACCATCGTCGACCTGCGCCTGCCCGACCGGGTGGTCGTGCGCCTGTCCGACGCTGCCGCCGATGCCCGCGCCCAGATGCTGAAGGCCCGCGCGAAGGCCAAGAAAGGAGGCGCCGCGTGAGACATCGGCTCGCACAAGGTTTCGCCCCGAAGATGCGTCCCATGCCGCCCAAGAAGAGCGGCATCATCGCGGTGCTCGATATCGGCACCAGCAAGATCGTCTGCGCCATCGCGCGCCTCAAGCCGCGCGGCGCCTCCGACGTGCTGCGCCGGCGCACCCATTCCATCGACGTGCTCGGCATCGGCCACACCCGCGCGCACGGCGTGAAGGGCGGCGTGGTCATCGACATGGCGCGGGCCGAACTGGCGATTCGCCAGGCCGTGGACATGGCGGAGCGCGCCTCCGGGGTGCAGATCGCCTCGGTGATTCTCGGTGTCTCCGGCGCGCGTCTGTCCTCGCAGCATTACGAGGCGGCGGTACGCCTCACCGCGCCGGCCGTGGAGGAATTCGACATCCGCCGCGTGCTGGAGGCCGCCTCCACTTATGCCGTGGGCGATGGCCGCGCCGTGATGCACGCCTTGCCCGTGGGCTATTCGCTGGACGGCCGGCGCGGCATCGGCGAGCCGTGCGGCATGCTCGGGCGCGAGCTGGGCGTCGACATGCACGTGGTGACGGGCGACCTCACCTCGCTGAAGAATCTGGTGCTGTGCGTGGAGCGCTGCCATCTCGGCATCGAGGCCATGGTCGCGGCGCCCTATGCGGCGGCGCTGTCCTCGCTCACCGACGACGAAATGGAACTCGGCGTCACGCTGATCGACATGGGGGCGGGCACCACCACCTTCTCCATCGTGTCCGGCGGGCACTGCGTCTATGTGGACGGCATCGCGGTCGGCGGCCAGCACATCACCAATGACGTCGCCCGCGGCCTGCCCGCGCGCCTCGCCGACGCCGAGCGCCTGAAGGCGCTGCACGGCGCGGTGGTGGCGGTGTCTTCCGACGATCACGACATGCTGTCGATTCCCGCCTTGTCCGGCGACGAACGCGACCATCCCCATTCGGTGCCGAAATCGCGGCTGGTGACGATCGTTAAGCCGCGCGCGGAAGAAATTGTCGAATTATTGCGCGATCGCCTCAAGGCCTCCGGGCATGGCGGCGACGCGGGTCGCCGGCTGGTGCTGACCGGCGGCGCGGCGCAATTGCAGGGGCTGCCGGACCTTATGGCGCGGGTGATCGGCCCGCAGGTGAGAATCGGCCGCCCGCTTGGGGTTTCACGCCTTCCGGAGGCCGCGCGCGGCGCGGCTTTCGCGGTGGCGGCAGGGCTTCTGGTCTATCCCCAGGTGGCGGGACTCGAACATTTCGAACCCCGTCGCCGACAGGCGGCCGGCGCGGAGGGCGGCACATATTTTGGCCGCGTCGGGCGCTGGTTGAGGGACGGCTTTTAGAGATGGTTAACGGTATTCCCCTTAACAAAGGGGAGAGCCACGGATTCGGACGGCGTGCCGGCGCCCAGGGCGCGATGGAGTGGGAACATGACGATCAACCTTCAGATGCCTGACATTCGGGAGTTGCGGCCGCGAATCACCGTGTTCGGCTGCGGCGGCGCCGGCGGCAACGCCGTCAACAACATGATCACCGCCGGCCTCACCGGCGTTGAGTTCGTGGTGGCCAATACGGACGCGCAGGCGCTGTCGCTTTCGAAGGCCGAGCGCCTGGTTCAGATGGGCGTCGCCGTCACCGAAGGCCTCGGGGCCGGTTCGCAGCCGGAAGTCGGCCGCGCCGCCGCCGAAGAAGTGCTGGACGAGATTCGCGACCATTTGTCCGGCTCGCACATGGTGTTCATCACCGCCGGCATGGGCGGCGGCACTGGCACTGGCGCTGCTCCGGTCGTGGCCCGCGCCGCCCGCGAGCTCGGCATCCTCACGGTGGGCGTGGTCACCAAGCCCTTCCACTTCGAGGGCCAGCGCCGCATGCGCGTCGCCGAGCACGGCATCAACGAATTGCAGAAGACGGTCGACACGCTGATCGTCATCCCGAATCAGAACCTGTTCCGGGTCGCCAACGAGAAGACCACCTTCGCCGACGCCTTCGCGATGGCCGACCAGGTGCTCTATTCCGGCGTTGCCTGCATCACCGACCTGATGGTGAAGGAAGGCCTCATCAACCTCGACTTCGCTGACGTGCGCGCCGTGATGCGCGACATGGGCAAGGCGATGATGGGCACCGGCGAAGCCTCCGGCGACAAGCGCGCCATCCAGGCCGCCGAAGCCGCGATCGCCAACCCGCTGCTGGACGAGACCTCCATGCGCGGCGCCGGCGGCCTGCTGATCTCCATCACCGGCGGCAACGACATGACGCTGTTCGAGGTGGACGAAGCCGCGACCCGCATCCGCGAGGAAGTGGACCCCGACGCCAACATCATCCTGGGCGCCACGTTCGACCAGTCGCTGGACGGCATCATCCGCGTATCGGTGGTGGCCACCGGCATCGACCCGGCCGTGATTCCCGAGCAGATCCAGTATCGCGGCGAAGTCACGCCCGACCTCCAGGGCCGCAAGATGTCCAACGCCGGCCGGGCCGCCGTGGAGCAGGCCCGCGAGGCCCAGATCCGCAGCGCGGTCGCGGCGATCTCCGCCGAAGACCTGATGGCGCTCGACAACGCCGTCTCGGCCCATCCCGCGCCCCAGGCGCAGCAGCCGGCGCCGCAGCGTTCGGTTGCCATCGACGAGGTGACGATCCGCGCCGCCGCGCCGAAGCCCTCCTTCTATTCCGAGCCCGAGCCGGCGCCCGCGCCCGCCCCGGTGGAGGACGAAGAGTTCGCGCCTTACATTCCGCCGCAGGCCCAGCGCCCCCGCGCGCCGCGCATGCCCCGCGTGGATGAACTGCCGATGCCCGCGCAAAATCAGATCCGCGCCCAGCGCGGTGAGCCCGCCGCCGAGCAGAAGCGCATGACCTTGCTCCAGCGCTTGGCCCACGTGGGCATGGGTCGCCGCGAGGATGAGCCCGAGGCGGCGCCCGCGCGCCGCGAACAGCCGAGCATGCGCGCTCCCGATCCGCGCGCGCCCCAGCAGAAGCCCGCCGGCCGTCCCGGCGAGCCGGTTTCGGAATTCGCCAAGCGTCCCCCGGCGCGGCCGGTTGCGGAGGTTCCCAGCCGCCATACACCGCAGCACGGGCACGAGGAAGATCAGCTGGAGATTCCCGCCTTCCTGCGTCGCCAAGCGAACTGATTCGCCGGCCAAAGGCCCGGCGTCTGGTCACACGAAGTTACGCCCGGAGCACCCCTTCGGGCGTAAGTGTTTGATAACCAAGATTTTTTTTGTGACGCACTTGGTAACAGGCGGTAAGCAAGCGTGATTTGGCGCAGCGCAACGAGCCCGCTAGGTTGACCCTCGAAGCTTGCTTAACGCCGCTGGCGCGGAATGGATCCACACGGGGTCCATCAAATTCCGAACCGGCGGCAGAATTAGGCAGGCGAGGTGAAACATTAGAGGCGGGAATACGGCGGCCCTTAGGCCGTGACGGTTTCCGGGGTCCATATGGCTTCCGAGATGCAGACCACCCTCGCTGGCGAAATCGCTCTTTCGGGCGTTGGCGTTCACGGGGGCATCGAAGCCTCTCTCACCCTGAAGCCCGCACC
>NCHM01000260.1 GCA_002257205.1 Rhizobiales bacterium 24-66-13
AGCATATAGGGAACGAACGGGTTGGAGGAGACGCGCAGAAGCATGTCCACGCCCACATCCAGCCCGCCATATTCGCCATGCGGTGCCATGGTGCCGAGCTGGATGCCGAAATCCTCCGCCGGGTCCGGCCGCAGCCCATAGAGCCCGTCCTCGAGCGGAAAGGGCAAGGCGATATGGGAGAGCGAATAAATCTCGCGCGGATAGGACAGGCCGAGTGGGCGGCGCGTTTCGCCGCTTGCCCCGGCATCGCTCAGGCGCTCCTCGGCCTCGGCGGTGGCGGGCGAGATATTGGCGATGACCGCCGTGCGGAAGGTGCGCGGGGCCGGCGGCAGCAGGCGGCTCAAGGCGGTATCGGCATCGGCGGAGAGGAATGGCGCGAAGGTGGAATTGCGGTTCACGTCGAACAGAACCAGCTCGCTGCCGTTGGCGGGCAAGGCGGCGAACAAGGTGTCGATGACGGCCCGTGTGCTCACCGTATGGTCGAGGATCGATTGGAAGGCGAGCACGGGCGGCAGGCCCTCCAGCCGGCCGTCGCGCAGATGGGCGCGGATCGCATCCTGGAGCACCTGGGTCAGGCGGAAGGATTCCTGCGCCGCCTTGACCGGAAAGGAATTGTATTTGAACGGGTTGAACTCCGGCAACAGGTTCAGCCACGCGGCCTTTGCGAACGGCGGCAGCACCGCCGGCAGCCCCGCGAGGCCGGCGAAGCGGGCGAACGGCGTGATCCCCACCATGGGCGAGACCAGGACGAGCTTGTCCGCGCGCGGCAGCTCCGGGGTGTCGAGGGCGTCGAGGGAATATTTCAGCGCGAGCGCGGCGCCGTTGGAATAGCCCACCAGCTGGATCGGCAGGTCCGGCCCGGCCCGGCGCTTGGCCTCGCGCATGGCGAGGCGGGTGGCGGCGAGCCAGTCCGGCCATTCCGCGACCGTCAGCCCGCCCGGCACGGTGCCGTGGCCGGGCAGGCGGATCGAGAGCGCCACGAAGCCAGAGGCCGCATAGCGCCGCGCCACATGGCGCAGGCTGTAGGGAGAATCGGTGAGGCCGTGCAGCAGCACCGCGACGCCCTTCACCGGCCCGTCCGGCTCCAGCACGAAGGAGCGGTTGAAATCCTGCGCGAACCGGCCGGGATAGATCGGGCTGTCGGCGAAATAGCGGTCGGAGGCGACGCGGTCGCGGGGCGGCAGCTTGTCCGTCACTTGGGTGCGTACGCTGTCGAACAGGCGCTGCTCGGCGGCGAGATAGGCCGGCCAGTCGGCGCGGTCGAGTTCGGCGATGCTGAGTTCCTTCGGCACGAAGGTATGCCATGGCTCAAGCGGCGGGCCGCGCAGGGAATCCACCGCGCGCCCCGCGAACAGCGCCACTGCCACGACGCCGAGCAGGATCACCAGCGCTCGGATCGCCTTCATCACCCACGGGCGCATTTCTTTTGTCTCCGGGCCGGCCCGGTCGAATCGGCCGCCGGCGGCATTATGGACCGTGCATCGGGAGAAAGGCGCGCCCGCCGGATTTTCTGCCCCGCCAAAGCTTGCGGCGGCGGGGTATATGCGCAAAATGTTTCACGTGAAACAATGGCTTAGCGCGGACGAAGAGCGGTTTCGTGACGCCTCTCGGCGGCTTTCCGGCACACCAAACCGCCTCTTCGGGCGAATGTTCGCCGCGAATGAATCCACCCGCGCGCCGGATGCCGCGGAAAGGCTGGGATGGACATTCAGCGGTGTGGCGCATCGTCGAGGCGCCTGACAGCAAGTGCGTGCCATTGTGTTTCGTTCACCAGCCGTCATGGCCGGGCTTGTCCCGGCCATCCACGTGGCGGCGCCCGTACGGGCCTTGAAAAGCCAGAGCCAGCCGCTCCGCGTGGATGCACGGGACGAGCCCGTGCATGACGATGTCTCCTGCAAGGACGCCAAGCCATGAATGTCGATCGGCCCCAGAGCGCACGCCGATCAGCCTGCATCGCGAGCTGGTCTCCAACTCGTGTTTAGAGCCGGGTCCGATCAGGCCCTAGGATCGGGCGCGAAACGAGGGAGCCCATCCCATGGCAGAACGTTCCGTCAAGCAGCCCGGTCCCGACCATCCCATCACCGTGACGCGCCATCCGGGGCGGATCGTGGTTTCCGCCGGCGGGCGGGTGATCGCCGATACGCGCGCGGCGCTGACCTTGCGTGAGGCGTCCTATCCCGCCGTCCATTATGTCCCGCGCACGGATGTGGACATGGCGGCGCTCGTGCGCTCCGCCCATGCCACCTATTGCCCTTATAAAGGCGAGTGCAGCTATTTCAGCATTCCCGGCGGCGGCGCGCGGGCGGACAATGCGGTGTGGACCTACGAGACGCCGTACCCGGCGGTGGTCGAGATCGCCGGCCATCTCGCCTTCTATCCCGACCGGGTGGATTCCATCGACGTGGACTCCATCGAGGACAAGCCGCTCGCGCCCTGAGCGGGTCGGCGTCGTGAGCGGGCGGGCCTCCTGAGCGCCGGCTTCAGGCAGTCGCGGCGGGCTTCTGCACCCGCTCCGCCGTGTCGAGCGCTTGCGTGGTATCGCCGGAAAGATCGGCGGCGAGGAAATCCGCGCTTTCGGGAATGGCGATGCGGAAATCCTCGATCCGCTCCAGGGCGAGCGTGATGGCCTCGCCCGCGCACTCCAGCACATGGCCGCCGAAGCGATGGTCGTCGCTGATGAAATGCACATGCCAGCCGGGCACGCCGAGCCCCTTGGCATAGGAAGGGGTCCAGAAGCCGATCATGGAACCGTCCACGTCGCGGCATTCGAACTCGGCCTGATGGGACGTCGCCTGAACCAAGGTCTCATGGGCGCCGGCCTTGCAGGCCACGCGATTGTGCACCCGCGCGAAATGGCCGGAAAGGCGCACGGCGAAGAACACATTGTCCGTGTGCCGCAGCGCGTCGAGCTGCGCGACGAGCTCCTGGATGGAGGCGAACGGCGCCAGCGTCACCGGCGCCTGGGGCGCAAAATGGGTGACGATGGCGAACGGCACCTGCTGGGAATCCTCCGCGCGGCGGATGGACCCATCGCCCCGCATCTGGAAGAAGGCGCCATCCAGCGCGATCATCTCGCCGTCCAGATCGACGAAGGTGCCGAGCCCGAAATCCCCGTGCTCGCGCAAAGTGCCCACCGAGACCACGCCCTTGAACAGCCCTTCCACCAGCGCCCCGGAAGTGGACACCTGGAACAGCGTGCCGTGGTCCACCTGCAACGTATCGGCGAGCGCGCGCGAGACGATGTGGGAGATTGTCTCCCCGCTCTCCCTGGTGGCCGCCTGAAGGGCGGTCCACAGCGATTGGGAAATCTCGCAATTCAAGGTCGGCATGGCGGAGCCCCGCTTACGAGATGACGTTGTCGTGCATGGCGGCGCCAAGCTCGATGTTGTGGCGATAGTCCACCGGGATATCGATCAGCACCGGCCCCGGCGTTTCCATGGCCTTGCGCAGGATCGGCACGAACTGGTCGGCATGCTCCACGCGGAAGCCGGTGGCGCCGAACGCCTCGGCATATTTCACCGTGTCGATCGGGCCGAAATCGATGCCGGAATGGCGCTGGTATTTCATCATCTCCTGGAACGCGACCATGTTGTAGCTGCCGTCGCGCCAGATCATGTGGACGAAATTGCACTTGAGGCGTACCGCCGTTTCCAGCTCCTGGGCGGAGAACAGGAAGCCGCCGTCGCCGGAGACCGAGAGCACCTTGTCGTTCGGCCGCGCGAGGCAAGCGGCAATCGCCCAGGGCAGCGCGACGCCGAGGGTCTGCTGGCCGTTGGAGATCAACAATTGCTCCGGGCGGAAGCTGTAGAGATACCGCGAATGCCAGATGTAGAAGGAGCCGATGTCGAGGGCGAGGGTCACGTCCTCGGTGATGAAGGGCTGCAGGTCCGAGATGATGCGCAGAGGATGCATCGGCATGCCGGATTCCCGCGCGCCGGCGGCCCGCACCTCCTCCAGCTCGCGCCGGGCCGCGTCCAGCGCGGCATGGGGCACGAGGCGCGGGCGGCGCGGCAATTCGGCGGCGATCCGCGCCAGGGTCGCGGCAATGTCGCCGTATAATTCCACCGCCGGGCGGTAGTCCACGTCCACGGCGGCGATCACATGGTCGATATGGATCACCGGGCGGGTCTTGCCGGCGTTCCACAGGCCCGCGTCATATTCGATCGGATTATAGCCGATGGCGATCACCAGGTCGGCGGCATCCAGCAGCCGGTCCGAGGGCTGGTTGTGGAACAGCCCGATGCGTCCGCCGAAGCAATCCAGCGCCGCGCGCGGCACCACGCCGGCGCCCTGATAGGTGCACACGGTGGCCAGCGGATGGGCGGAAAGCAGCGCGCGCACGGCGGCGGCATTGGCCGGGCGGCTCGCATCCATGCCCAGCAGCAGCACCGGGAGGCTGGCGGCCTCGATCAGGCGCACCGCTTCGGCGATCTCCTCCTCCGGCGCGGCGCCGAGGCGGGGCACGCGGGCGGGGGTCAGCACGCGGTCCGGCGCGGGGTCGTTCATCACGTCGTTGGGCAGCGAGACATAGGCCGCGCCCCGCCGGCCGGATTCCGCCGCGCGGAAGGCGTTGGCGAGGATCTCGCCGATGGATTCGCCGGCTTCGATCTCGGCCGCATAGCGCGTGACCGGGCGGAACAGATTGACCGTGTCCAGGCTCTGATGGGTCTGCTTCATGATCTCCGCGCGCGGCACCGAGCCGCCGAGGCCCACCAGCGGCATGCCCTCGGAATTGGCGGTGGCAAAGCCGGTGACGAGATTGGTGCAGCCGGGGCCGGAGGTGACGAGGCACACGCCGGCCTGTCCGGTCATCTTGCCGACGCCGGCGGCGATGAAGGCGGCGTTCTGCTCGTGCCGGCAGACCACGGTCTCGATGCCCGAGCCGTTCAGGCAATCATAGACCCGGTCCACTTTCGCGCCGGGAATGCCGAACACATGCTTTACGCCCTGCGCCTTGAGGTTGCGCACCAGCACTTCGGCTCCGCATACATCGCCCATGGCGCTTCCCCCGTTCGGTCGTTGCCGAAATGCCCGATCACTGGATCGGATCGTACAGGCTTCGCACTAACGCCGGACGACGCCAATGGGGAAAATGATCCATATGCGGCCCTCAGGTGCGGCCCTCAGCTCGCCGCGGTCTCGGCCGGCGGCACGCGGCCGGAGAACAGGTCCGCCACGGGGCGGCTGGCGGGATGGTGCGCGCACAAGGTGAGCGCGGCGATCAGCAGCGGCACGCCGATGAAGGCGCCGGGCACGCCCCACAGGAAGCTCCAGAAAAACACCGCGAACAGCACCATGAAGGGCGAGGCGGCCAGCGCCTTGCCGGCGATGCGCGGCTCCAGATAGCTGCCCGAGAGGAATTGGATCACGTTCAGGCACACGAACACGAAGAGCGCGCTCTGCCAGGATTCGAACTGCACCAGCGCGAACAGGGTGGGCAGCAGCGTGGCGACGAACGGGCCGATGAAGGGAATATAATTCATCGAGAAGGCGATCACGCCCCAGGCAGTGGCCAGCTCCATGCCCGAGGCGAGGGTGAAGCCCCACACCACGAGGCCGGTGGCAAGGCTCATGAGCGTGCGCACCAGCATGTAGCGCTGCATCTTGGTACCGATGTCGGCGCCCGCCGCAAGCATGAACGGCCCGAACGTGCCGCCGCGCAGGCCGGCGAGCTGGCGCTTGAAGATGTCCACCTCCAGCAGGCCGAGGATGACGAACACGAAGGTGACGACCAGGAAGCTGGCGAGGCTCTGCATGCGGCTCGACAGATCCTGGAACACCAGCAGCAGCCAGCGCACGTCGAAATGCTCGGTGATGATGGAGGCCATGACGAAGCCGTGGCCCTCCAGCCAGTCGTGCGCCTGCCCGTACAGCGCCTGGAAGCGCGCGGTATTGGCGAACACCCATTGGCCGACATGGGCAAAGCCCCACACCACGAGGCTGATGATGGTGCC
>NCHM01000261.1 GCA_002257205.1 Rhizobiales bacterium 24-66-13
TGGACGGCAAGGTGGCGATCGCCGGCCCGAAGGGCTTCAAGAAGGACACCGAGGTGACGCGCGCCGCGCTCACCGAGTATCCGCGCTCGCAATGGTGGCTGTTCGCCATCGCCGACGACGCGCTGATGGCCGAGATCGAAGCCATCCGCGCGCAGTACGACGAATCGAAGAAGCGGCTGGAACAGCGCTTCCTCGACAAGGTGGAGAAGCTCCAGCGCGGCGACGAATTGCCCCCCGGCGTGATGAAGATGGTCAAGGTCTTCGTCGCGGTGAAGCGCAAGATCCAGCCCGGCGACAAGATGGCCGGACGCCACGGCAACAAGGGCGTGGTCTCGCGCATCGTGCCGGTGGAGGACATGCCGTTCCTGGAAGACGGAACCAATGTGGACATCGTGCTCAACCCGCTGGGCGTGCCGAGCCGCATGAACGTCGGCCAGATCCTGGAGACGCATCTGGGCTGGGCCTGCGCGGGCCTCGGCCGGCAGGTGGCTGCCGCCATGGACGCCTATTACGGCAAGAAGGACCTCGCCCCGGTCCGCGAGACGCTCGAGACCATTTATGGTCCCGAGGACATCACCGTGCTCGACGAAGGGCAGGTGCTGGAGCTGGGCGAGAACTTGCGCAAGGGCGTGCCGATGGCCACCCCGGTGTTCGATGGCGCCCACGAAGCGGACATCGAGACCCAGCTGGAAAAGGCGGGCCTCGACCGCTCCGGCCAGTCCACCTTGTACGACGGGCGCACCGGCGAGCCGTTCGATCGTAAGGTCACGGTCGGCTACATCTACATGCTGAAGCTGCACCATCTCGTGGACGACAAGATCCATGCGCGGTCGATTGGCCCCTATTCGCTCGTGACCCAGCAGCCGCTGGGCGGCAAGGCGCAGTTCGGCGGCCAGCGCTTCGGCGAAATGGAAGTGTGGGCGCTCGAAGCCTATGGCGCGGCGTACACGCTCCAGGAGATGCTGACGGTGAAGTCGGACGACGTCGCCGGCCGCACCAAGGTCTATGAATCCATCGTGCGCGGCGAAGATTCCTTCGAGAGCGGCATCCCCGAGAGCTTCAACGTTCTCGTGAAGGAAATGCGCTCGCTGGGCCTCAACGTCGAGCTGGTGAATTCCAAGACCGGGCGCAACGTCAGCCCCGGTACCCGCGAAAATCTGCCCGCGGCCGAATGAGGCCGCGCCTGTCGGAAGGCGGGGGCGCGGCGCGCCTTCGCTCTCCTGCCGATAAGATCCTGCATTTTCTGGTCGAAACCCCATCAGGCGGCATGAGGGGCGAACGACCGAGCCGAAGGAGACGGTCATGAATCAAGAGGTGATGAATCTCTTCAATCCGGCGACCCCGGCTCCGACCTTTGATCAGATCAAGATCTCGATCGCGAGCCCGGACAAGATCGCGTCGTGGTCCTACGGCGAGATCAAGAAGCCGGAGACCATCAACTACCGCACGTTCAAGCCCGAGCGTGACGGCTTGTTCTGCGCGCGCATCTTTGGTCCCATCAAGGACTATGAGTGCCTGTGCGGCAAGTACAAGCGCATGAAGTACAAGGGCATCATCTGCGAGAAGTGCGGCGTGGAAGTCACGCTCTCGCGGGTGCGGCGCGAGCGCATGGGCCATATCGAGCTGGCCGCTCCGGTGGCGCACATCTGGTTCCTGAAGTCGCTCCCGAGCCGCATCGGCCTGCTGCTCGACATGACGCTGAAGGACCTCGAGCGCATCCTGTACTTCGAATATTTCGTCGTGCTGGAGCCCGGCCTGACGCCGCTGAAGTATCGTCAGCTCCTCTCGGAGGACGATTATCTGCGCGCCCAGGACGAGTATGGGGATGACAGCTTCACCGCCATGATCGGCGCGGAAGCCATCCGCGAGCTGCTGCGCTCCA
Organism: Rhizobiales bacterium 24-66-13; assembly: GCA_002257205.1. Classification (GTDB taxonomy): domain Bacteria; phylum Pseudomonadota; class Alphaproteobacteria; order Rhizobiales; family Xanthobacteraceae; genus NCEH01. Next base: position 1,883 of record NCHM01000261.1, read on the forward strand.
TGGACCTCGACAAGATCGCCGCCGATTTGCGCGTCGAGATCGCCGAGAGCACCACCGAGCTGAAGCCCAAGAAGCTCGCCAAGCGCCTGAAGATCGTCGAGGCCTTCCAGCTCTCCGGCAACAAGCCGGAATGGATGATCCTGACCCATGTGCCGGTGATCCCGCCGGACCTGCGCCCGCTCGTCCCCCTGGACGGCGGCCGGTTCGCGACCTCCGACCTGAACGATCTCTACCGCCGCGTCATCAACCGCAACAACCGCCTGAAGCGCCTGATCGAGCTTCGCGCGCCGGACATCATCATCCGCAACGAGAAGCGCATGCTTCAGGAAGCGGTGGATGCGCTGTTCGACAACGGCCGCCGCGGCCGCGTGATCACGGGCGCCAACAAGCGCCCGCTGAAGTCGCTCGCCGACATGCTGAAGGGCAAGCAGGGCCGGTTCCGCCAGAACCTGCTCGGCAAGCGCGTGGACTATTCCGGCCGCTCGGTCATCGTGGTGGGCCCGGAGCTGAAGCTTCACCAGTGCGGCCTGCCCAAGAAGATGGCGCTGGAGCTGTTCAAGCCCTTCATCTACGCCCGCCTCGACGCCAAGGGCCATTCGGCCACCGTCAAGCAGGCGAAGAAGCTGGTGGAGAAGGAGCGTCCCGAGGTTTGGGATATCCTCGACGAGGTGATCCGCGAGCATCCCGTGATGCTCAACCGCGCCCCGACGCTCCACCGCCTCGGCATCCAGGCGTTCGAGCCGGTGCTGATCGAAGGCAAGGCGATCCAGCTTCACCCGCTGGTCTGCTCGGCGTTTAACGCGGACTTCGACGGCGACCAGATGGCCGTGCACGTTCCCCTTTCGCTGGAAGCCCAGCTGGAAGCGCGCGTGCTCATGATGTCGACCAACAACATCCTGCACCCCGCGAATGGTCAGCCGATCATCGTGCCGTCGCAGGATATCGTGCTCGGCCTCTATTATCTCTCGATCATGCGCGACAACGAGCCCGGCGAGGGCATGATGTTCGCGGACATGGGCGAGATCGACCATGCGCTGGCCGCCAAGGCAATCACCCTGCATACCAAGGTCAAGGGCCGGTATGTGGGCGTGGATGCCGAAGGCAAGCGCATGTCCAAGATCTATGACACCACGCCCGGGCGCATGAAGCTCGGCGAACTGCTGCCGAAGCATCCCAAGGTTCCCTTCGACGTCGTCAACAAGGGTATGACGAAGAAGGAAATCTCCAACATGATCGACACGGTGTACCGTCACTGTGGGCAGAAGGAGAGCGTGATCTTCTGCGACAAGATCATGTCGCTCGGCTTCTACAACGCGTTCCGTGCGGGCATCTCCTTCGGCAAGGACGACATGGTCGTGCCGAAGAAGAAGTGGGAGCTGGTCGAGGAGACCCGCACCCTCACCAAGGAATACGAGCAGCAGTACAATGACGGCCTGATCACCCAGGGCGAGAAGTACAACAAGGTCGTCGATGCGTGGGGCAAGTGCACCGACCGCATCGCCGACGAGATGATGAAGGAAATCTCGGCGGTCCGTAAGGATCCCAAGACCGGACGCGACCGCCAGATCAATTCGATCTACATGATGTCCCACTCCGGGGCGCGTGGGTCGCCGGCCCAGATGAAGCAGCTTGCCGGCATGCGCGGCCTCATGGCCAAGCCGTCGGGCGAGATCATCGAGAGCCCGATCATCTCGAACTTCAAGGAAGGCCTGACCGTGATGGAGTACTTCAACTCCACCCACGGTGCGCGTAAGGGCCTCGCCGATACCGCGCTCAAGACGGCGAACTCGGGTTACCTCACCCGCCGCCTCGTGGACGTGGCGCAGGATTCGATCATCACGGAAGTGGATTGCCACAGCGAAAACGGCATCCACATGCGGGCCATCGTGGACAGCGGCCAGGTCGTGGCCTCGCTCTCCTCGCGTGTGCTCGGCCGTACCGCCGTGGAAGACGTGGTGGAGCCGGCGACCGGCACCGTCATCGTCCCCAAGGGCGAGATGATCCAGGAATGGCACATCGAGCGGATCAACAAGTCCGGCATCCAGGAAATCAAGATCCGCTCGGTGCTGACCTGCGAGACCCGCAACGGCGTGTGCGGCACCTGCTACGGGCGCGATCTCGCCCGCGGCACGCCGGTGAACATGGGCGAGGCGGTGGGCGTCATCGCCGCGCAGTCCATCGGCGAGCCGGGCACCCAGCTCACCATGCGTACCTTCCACATCGGCGGCGCCGCGCAGCTCGCGGACTCTTCGTTCGTGGAAAGCAATTTCGAAGGCACCGTCAAGGTCCGCAACCGCAACGTTGCGCGGAACTCGGAAGGCGATCTCATCGTCATGGTGCGTAACCTTGCCGTGGTGATCGTCGATCAGGACGGCTCGGAGCGCGCGGTCCACCGCATCCAGTACGGTTCGCGCCTCAAGGTGGATGAGGGCGACACCATGAAGCGCGGCCAGCGCATCGCGGAATGGGACCCCTATACCCGTCCCATCCTGACCGAGGTCGAAGGCACGGTGGCGTTCGAGGACCTGGTCGAAGGCGCCTCCATGAACGAGGCCATCGACGAGGCGACCGGCATCGCCAAGCGCGTCGTGACCGACAGCCGTGTCGGCCGCGGCTCGGAGCTTCGCCCGGCCATCCTCATCAAGGGGAAGGACGGCAAGATCCTCAAGCTCGCCCGTGGCGGCGAGGCGCGCTATTCGCTGCCGGTGGAAGCCATCATCTCGGTGGATCCGGGCAACACCATCCGCGCCGGCGACGTGGTCGCCCGCGTGCCGATGGAGAGCGCCAAGACCCGCGACATCACGGGCGGCCTGCCGCGCGTGGCGGAATTGTTCGAGGCGCGGCGTCCCAAGGACGCGGCGATCATCGCGGAAGTCAGCGGCACCATCCGCTTCGGCCGCGACTACAAGAACAAGCGCCGCCTGATCATCGAGCCGCAGGACGGTGGGGATCCGGTCGAGTACCTGATCCCGAAGGGCAAGCACATCCATCTTCAGGACGGCGACGTCGTGGAGAAGGGCGACTTCCTGGTGGACGGCAACCCGGCGCCGCACGACATTCTGGCGATCAAGGGCGTGGAAGAGCTCGCGGCCTTCCTCGTCAACGAAATCCAGGAGGTCTACCGGCTCCAGGGCGTGAACATCAACGACAAGCACATCGAAGTCATCGTCCGCAACATGCTCCAGAAGGTGGAAGTGGACGATTCCGGCGAGACCGAGTTCCTCGACAACGAGCAGGTTGACCGGATCGACTTCGCGGAAGCCAATGAGCGGGCCGTTGCCGAAGGCAAGAAGCCGGCGACCGGGCATCCGGTGCTGCTCGGCATCACCAAGGCGAGCTTGCAGACCCGTTCGTTCTTCTCGGCGGCCTCGTTCCAGGAGACCACCCGCGTCCTCACGGAAGCGGCGGTCAACGGCAAGGTCGATCCGCTGGACGGCCTGAAGGAAAACGTCATCGTCGGCCGGCTCATCCCGGCGGGCACCGGCGCGCAGATGGCGAAGCTGCGGGCGGTCGCGAACTCCCGCGACGACCTCATCGTCGCCACCCGCGAGCAGAGCGACGGCCAGCCCCTCGTGGAAGGCCCCGCCGACGCGGCGGAATGAAGCGGGTCTTCAAGCCCGATCTGTGAGACACGAAAGGCCGCCCCTCGGGGCGGCCTTTTGCGTTGAAGCGGGCGTTCGGCCTGTTTGCCGGAGCGTTTCGCGGTCATCGCGCGGACATTCACCGAAATCCTCCGAAAAGGCGCGGCGATCACGGCGTCAAGCGCTTCTCCGCGCGGTTCGGCAACTCACACCGGCAGGCGCACCGTGGCTCGCAATCCGCCGAGCGGGCTGTCGCCGAGGATGATGTCGCCGCCATGGGTGCGGGCAATGTCGCGGGCGATCGCCAGGCCGAGCCCCGAGCCGCCGGCATCCTGGTTGCGCGCATCGTCGAGCCGCAGGAACGGGCGGAACACTTCCTCGCGCTTTTCCAATGGGATGCCGGAACCGTCGTCGTCCACGTTCACGCTGAGCCACCGGGCATCGCGGGTGGCGGAGATTTCCACCGTGCGGGCATAGCGC
>NCHM01000262.1 GCA_002257205.1 Rhizobiales bacterium 24-66-13
ATGGCGGCGGCGAGCGGATGCTAGCTCGCCCGCTCCAGGGTCGCCGCGAGCCTCAACAGCTCGGTCTCAGCCAAGCCGGCCACGGCCTTCATGGCAACGACCTTCGGCTTGCCCTCGGTGAGGGTACCGGTCTTGTCCACCACCAGCGTGTCGACCTTCTCGAACCGCTCCAGCGCCTCGGCATTCTTGATGAGCACCCCGAGGGAGGCCCCGCGCCCCACCCCCACCATGATCGACATGGGCGTCGCGAGCCCGAGCGCGCAGGGACAGGCGATGATGAGCACCGCGACGGCGGCGATCAGGCCGTGGGCGAAGCGCGGCTCCGGTCCGAAGACGCCCCAGGCGGCGAAGGCGAGGACGGCGATGGCGATCACCACGGGCACGAACCATCCTGAGACCTCATCGGCGAGACGCTGGATTGGCGCGCGCGAGCGCTGGGCCTCGGCGACCATGTGGACGATCTGCGCCAGCATGGTGTCGCGGCCGACCTTGCCGGCCCGCATGATGAAGCCTCCAGTCTGGTTGAGCGTGCCGCCGATGAGCCTGGCGCCCACCTCCTTGGTGATGGGCATGGATTCGCCGGTGATCATGGATTCGTCCACGGAGCTGCGCCCTTCGACGAGCTCGCCGTCCACCGGCACCTTCTCGCCGGGGCGCACCCGCAGGCGGTCGCCGACGGCGACGATTTCGAGGGCCGCGTCCTCGTCCGAGCCGTCGTCGCGCACGCGGCGCGCCGTCTTGGGCGCGAGGTCGAGCAGGGCGCGGATGGCGCCGCCGGTCTGCTCGCGGGCGCGCAGTTCCAGCACCTGCCCCAGCAGCACCAGCACCGTGATGACGGCGGCGGCCTCGAAATAGATGGCCACCGATCCGTCGGCGGCGCGGAAGGTGGCGGGGAAGATCTGCGGCGCGAAGGTCGCCACCACGCTGTAGGCCCAGGCGACGCCCGTGCCCATGGCGATCAGCGTGAACATATTGAGGCGGCGCGTGACCAGAGATTGCCACGCGCGGGTGAAGAACGGCCATCCCGCCCAGAGCACCACGGGCGTTGCCAGCAGGAACTGGATCCAGTTCGATGCCTGTGCGCCGAGCAGCATGTGAAGGTTGGTGAGATGCCCCCCCATCTCCAAGGCAAGGACCGGCAGGGCGAGGACGAGGCCGACCCAGAACCGCCGCGTCATGTCGAGAAGCTCGGCGCTGGGGCCGGTCTCGCCCGTCGTCACCTCTGGTTCGAGCGTCATGCCGCAGATCGGGCAGTTGCCGGGCCCGACCTGCCGGATCTGGGGGTGCATGGGGCAGGTATAGATCACGCCCTTCGGCTGCTCCCTGGCGGGGCGGGAGCGAGCTTCCGTCGCCACATAGGCCGAGGGATTCGCCTCGAACTTGCCGTGGCATTCGGCGGAGCAGAAGAAATAGGTCTTCCCGCGATGATCGGCGCGGTGCGGTGCCGTCGCCGGGTTCACCTGCATGCCGCAGACCGGGTCCTCGATCACCTGCGCCGATGCGGGGCCTGCTTCCATATGCCGGTGGCCGGCATGGTCGTGGCTGTGGTGACCTGCGTGGACGTCCTGCTCTGTCATAGGACTTCTCCGGAAGGTGGGTCTTCCCGGACGGAAAACCGACCCGGGCAGGAAGGCGGCAACACCAGGGTGTCCTCATCAAAGGTCCGGGTGGCGGACACGTCGCATCCGCGGTTGTCGGATTGATCCTCCTCCCCTGGCGGGATGGATTGAGGGATCGGGACGGCACAGTCCGTCCCGATCCCTCCGCTCACATCGCTCCCATGGGTCCCGGCATTAGCAGTTGATCGGCCGTGCGCTTCTGCGCGTCGTCGAAGGCGGCGTAGAGCGGCCCGAGCGCGCCCTTCAGCCGGCGCACGGCATCGAGACGGGCGGCGAGCATCCGTTCATGAAGCTCGAGCCGCTGCGGCAGAGCCGCAGGACCTTGTGCCCCCATCATCATCATGTCCTGCATGTCGCCCATCATGCCCGACATGCCGCGGGCGTTGACGCGGAGCGCCTCGGCGAAAGCATTCCACAGCGGCTGCTGCGCATCGGTGATCTTGAGCTCCGTCTTGAGGAAGGCGATGCGTCCCTCGATGCGCCCCGGGGCCATCATATGGCCCATCAGGCCCATGGAACCTCCCCCCATCATCCCCATCATGCCACCTCCCATCATGCCCGACTGTACGTCGGAAGATTGAGCGGCGGCCGGAGGCTGCGGGGCAGGTGCCGGCGCTGTCGTTTGAGCAGGGGCTGGCTGCGCCCCGCCGGGCGGATGGTGCGCGTCTTCGGCCAAAGTCGGCCCGGCCGCGATCAGCAATGCACTCGCCGCACAGGCCATCATCAGCTTGCGGTATGTCGTCATGACAAGCGTCCTCCAATTGTGGCGAGACGGCACGCGCCGCTCGCATCGGCCTCGAAAGTGTCGAATGGGCGTCACGATGGCGTGACGACATCCCTGTTGCTGTTCATTGAAGCGCTCGGCGAAAGACGGAATTCGCCAAAGTCCTGGACACCGACGTTCGGACCTCAGACCTGCTGGAAGGTCCGCTCCCCGACCGGCGTCGCGCGGCCGGTGCCCATCGCACCATTGTGCGCCCGCCGCCGATGGCCGTGCACGCGCATCGGGTGCGGCATCACGGTCCGGCGCCATCCCATGACCCGATCGCCCTCCGATACGGAAGGTGGCTCAGGAGGGATCAGGCCAGAAAACGAGGGGGATCGAGAGCGGGAGGAACCGTCAAGCCGCGGGCGACCTGATCGATAGGGTCGAAATGCTGACGGGTGAAGGTCGGATCGATGGCGTCTTCGGCAATGCCGCCGATGACCATGGCATGGGCACCGCAGGCGACGGCGCAGCATTTTCCGTGATCGACGATCTGGGATGGTCCGCCCGAATGGTCGCCATGATCGGAGGCGACGACGTGCTGTGCATCGTCCAAGACAACCGTGTGCATGACACTCACATGCGCGACGCCCATATGCGCCGCAGGCTCGTCATGGTCATGACACGGCATCGGCCTGGCATTGGCCAACGGCGCAAGCAGCATCGCCACCCCGACCAGAACGGCCGGCAGCAGCTTCGCCTGTCTCAGTGCCCGCCATAGCCAGATCATCGAAGGGACTGCCTCCCGAACATATTTTACTACGATCTTCTGTCCTGAGAAATTCCGCGTTGATCGTGATCAATGAGCCTGTTGCTTGAGAAGATTAGCGCGCGAACGGGCCGATCCAGACGATGCGTCACATCGGACAGTGCGTGGTGGATCCTTCGTTTCAGTTCCCATCCTAGCAGCAGTCTGACCGGCTGTCCTGAACCGGCGGGCATGGCACGTCCGCATAGGAGCAGAAGACGCAGCAATCCCCGGGCTTGGGTTTCAATACGGCCCCGCATGCCCGGCAACTGTAGAAATATCGGCAGGCATCGGTCGGCATCTTCTCCTTGAATGCCGCGCCACAACGCGGGCAAGTGAGGATGGCGTCCAGGATCGTCATGAGCACCGCTCCACTCAATGTCCGAGATCAGATCGCCCGTGACCCGCGATCGTGGGCCCCTCCCCCTTTCGTGCTTCTGCTGAGGTTCGTGGCCGCCCCGGCGCTGCCTGAGCACCATACGTACCCGCCGGAAGGATATCCACCCCATCAATTCACAACGCGGGCTCCGCACTTTTGCGCAGAGCCCGCATTATCCACTATCCGCTCAGAGCGCCCGCTTGATCTCGGCGTAGCTTCCGCTGGTGCGCAGCGTCACGGTCACGTCCGAAGTGCCGCGGTTGCGCCAGAACCAGCCGTGGTTGCCGTCGAAGGCGGCTTCCAGCACGCCGTCCGCCCCCGGCACGCCGCGGCCCTTCTGGTAGCTCGTCTCCTGCCCACCACCGTCGCCATGGAGGTCGAAGTTCACGACGCCGCCGGTGACGGCCCAGGAAAAGTTCACCTTCGCGCCCCGGACCATCACCATCTTCACCTCGGCCCCTTCGCCGGGCTTCAGGGTGATGGACATCTCGTCGTTGCGGCGCGCCGGTGTTGTCTGGGCAGCCGCGGGACTAACTAGAAGTTCGGCGAAGAGCCGGTCGAGAAGGCCGGATCGCCGGTCAGGCGTCGGGACAGCAACGGGAACAGCACCCTGCTGGCCTGCCGTCCGGTCCTTCTCCGCCTCTGCTGCGAGTTGGGCCTTGATCTCACCCATCTCGGCGAGCCCCAGCATGCGGCCGATGCCGGTCGGGTCGATGGCATATTCCGCCGGCAGCACGATGGAGACGAGGATCGCCGCGGCGGCGACGATGGCGATGACCGTGGAGCGCAGAAGCTGGGCGGAGGTCGGCAGCTCGGCGCGGGTCGGGATGTCGGTATTGTACATGGTTGGTCCTTTCGGGAAGCTCAGGAAACGAACCAGCCGGTGAGCTGATAGCCGATCAGCACGAACCCGGCCGTCATCATGACGACGTTGGCGGTGTAGGCGTGGCGGAAGAAGCTCGGTGTCCTGCGCCAGAAGCCCATGACGATGAGGATGGCGGCGAGCGCCAGGAGTTGGCCGATCTCGACCCCCACGTTGAAGGCGAGGAGGTTCGGCAGGAGTCCGTCGGGCGAGATGTCGTAGTCGATGATCTTGGTGGACAGGCCGAAGCCGTGGAAGAAGCCGAAGATCAGCGTCGCGAGCTTGGTGTTGGGCTGGAAGCCGAACCAACGCTGGTAGGCGCCCATGTTGTCGAGCGCCTTGTAGACCACCGACAGGCCGATGATCGCGTCGATGATGTAGCTGTTGATGCCGACGTTGAAATAGACGCCGAGCAGCATGGTCGTGGAGTGGCCGAGGGCGAACAGACTCACATAGATGCCGATGTGCTTCATCTTGTAGAGGAAGAAGATCACACCGAGCAGGAACAGGATGTGGTCGTAGCCCGTCACCATGTGCTTGGCGCCGAGATAGATGAAGGGCAGGATGTTGATGCCCGTGATTTCCTGGATATAACCCTTGTCGCCTTCGGCGACGGCGTGGGCAAGGGCTGCGCCGGCGAGAAACGGCAACGCCAGGACGGCGGTGAACAGGGAAAGGGCGAGGCGCCGGCGCGCGCATGCGCGCGGCGGGCCCTGATGGACAGGTCCGTGCATGAGGATTCCGTTCTTCGTTGATGAGGGAGGCCGCGCGAGCGGCCGCGATCATGCGATGAAGGCGGTTTTTGGGGGACGCTCGTGCCGGAACGAGGTTTCGAGACCGGCAAAGACCGGCGGATACGGATGCCAGGCGCGGCCCATGGGCGCAACGGGCGCGTTCACCACCGACAACGTGTTCGGTGTCTCGTGCGAATGGTCCGCGGGATTGTGGCCATGGGCATGGCCGGGGCTCTGCTCGTCTTCCTGGCCATCGTCATGGACATGGCCATGATCCGCGATCCGGGCTGCCAGCTCGGCATGGCGCGAGGCCTCGGCGACCGCCAGCGCGGTGGGATCGTGGGAGGCGGAGCGGCCGGCGGGTGACAGCAGCAGGCCGATCGTCATCGCGAGCGCGACGACGAGGCGAAAGGCGGTGCTGAAGGTCCAGTTCGGCATGCGCAGGGACAATCCGCGAAAATCCTGACGAAACGGTGTCGGACAGAATCACTGCCCCATCGCTGCTTGTAATATCCCCTCCAAGGGGATAGCATCAAGCCATGATCGAGCAGGCCCATCTCCATGAGACGCACCCCGAGATCGTCAAGCGGCTGAAGCGGGCCGATGGCCATCTCAAGGGCATCATCGAGATGATCGAGCAGGGTCGCCCCTGCCTCGACATCGCCCAGCAGCTCCACGCGGTGGAGAAGGCCATCGCCCAGGCCAAGAAGACCCTGATCCAGGACCATCTCGACCATTGCCTCGAGGATGTGGCGGGTCCGCTCGGACGGGAGCAGCGCCGCTCCATCGACGCGTTCAAGGAAATCACCAAATACCTGTGAGCCTTTCAAGTCC
>NCHM01000263.1 GCA_002257205.1 Rhizobiales bacterium 24-66-13
TCCAGCCCCTTCACGTCCTCGTACCAATTGGTGAGCTGTTCGATGAGGGCGTGCATCTCGCCGAGCCGCGCCTGGGCGTGGCGCTCCTCCTCGGTGGCGGGCTCCTGCATCAGGAGTTCGCGCAGCACCGACAAGGTGGGGTCCACCTCGCGCTTCTTACGCTCCTCAGCCAGGGTTCGCAGAATCTGCCAGGTGTCGTCGGGGGTGACGAAGAAATCCCTGCGATCGCCGGGCAGGTGCTTGAGCACGACGAGATTCCAGGCCTGGAGTTCACGCAGGCTCATGGACACGTTGGACCGGGAGATGCCCAGCGCCTCGACGATCTCGTCGGCGCACAGCGGCCGGGGCGAGACGAACAGCAGGGCATAAATCTGGCCGACGGTGCGATTGATACCCCAGCGGCTGCCCATTTCACCGAAATGCAGCACGAAGGCCTGGACCATGGCGGGCAGCTTCATTTTGTTTCTCGGCAAACTGAATTTTCAGAAACTTCTGAAAATTGCATACTGCAACCCGCGAATGGCAGCAAGAGCCACGCTACCGCCTGGGGTTCCAAGCCGGCATTTCGGACCGAAATCAGTGGTGCTCAATCCCGCCGGCATCCCGCAACAGGGGACCGACGCCGGCTTTATCCGCCGTTGGAAACCGGGCGTCCTTGATCCGTCGCAACTGGCTTTGAATGCGGACCCTCAGGTCGGCGCGCAATAGAGCCCGTAGAGGGTCTCCAGCACCGCGCGCACTTCGCGGCTGGCGAGGCTGTAATAAATCGTCTGGGCCTCGCGCCGGGTGGTCACGAGTCCTTGAAGGCGCATCTTGCCCAGATGCTGGGACAAGGCGGACTGGCTGAGCCCGGCCAGCATCGCAAGATCGCCCACCGATCGCTCGCCCTCCATCAAATGGCACAGCACCAGAAGCCGCTTGGCATTGGCCATGGAGGACAAAAGCGCAGCCGCTTCCTCCGCGCGCGTCTCAAGCACGGGAAGGGGCGGTTTTGAGGATGTGGCCGGCGACGGGACGATTGACATATTATAACATTCGAATATACGTATTAAATAACTTATATGAGGAGGCTGCCATGGTCAATGTCGGAACTTTCGATCGGGCCGTGCGTGCGCTCGCCGGCATCATATTGCTTGTTCTTCCCTTTGTGCCGGCGGGCGCCGGCGCGCTCGCGGGGATGGGCGCCTGGATCTGGATCCTGCCCGCGATCGGCGTGGTGCTTCTGCTCACGGCGCTGTTCCGCTTCTGCCCGGCCTACACCCTGCTCGGCATCCGGACTTGCGCGACCAAGTAAAGAGGCCGGACGACCATGACTCCCTTCACCACTCTCGCTTCGGCGGGATGCTGATCGGCGTGCCCGCCTTGCTGCTGCAGGTGCCTCATCAACGGCCTGTCGCTGTTTGATCCCGAGCTTTGATGGTGCACTCTTTTCAGGAATGGAAGGATGCGCCGTGGGCCAGGTTCTCCATGGATGCACCACGACGGCAGAGGCCGTCCGCCGGGCGATACAGCATAGTCAAGAGAGCCTGAGGGCACTGGCAAAGCGCTGCGGGATCAACCAGAAGACAGTCACCAAACGCAAGAAGCAGACCTCTTGCGCGGATCTTCCGATCGACCGGAAGGACGCCAGGTCGACGATCCTGTCCGTGGGGGAGGCGGCGATCGTCGTCGCCTTCCGCAAGCACACCCCGTGCCGCTCGACGACTGCCTACGCCCGACAGGCGAGAAATTTTATCTGTATGTGGGCATCGACCGCACCTCGCAGTTCGCCTTTGCCCCGCTCGAACATCTAGCCGGCGCGCTGCTCGCGCTGATAGGCGATCAGGTCCAGTGAGGGCGCGGCGTCCCGGCCGCCGATCATGGTGAGCAGGCAATGCACCTGCCCGCGATGGTGGGTCTGGTGGTTGAACACATGATCCAGCGCGTCGCTCAGAACCTGGGTGAACCGCCGGCCGGAACTGTTCGCATAGCTGAATTCGGCCGCAAGCCGCGCTTCATCCAGCCCTGCGATGAAGGCGCGGATGCGGGCGTCCTCGGCGATCCGCGCCGCGCGCAAATCGGCCAGGGCGGCGTGGAGGATGGTGTCCAGCGCCGGCTGCGGCCGGTCCGCCTGCGTGAAGCGATCGAGCCAGATGCGATCCGCCACCAGCAGGTGATTCAGCGTGCCGTGCACCGAACCGAAAAAGGCGCCACGGCCGGCGCGGAAATCCGCATCGTCGAGCCGGGCGGCGGCGTCATAAAGGCGCAGATTGGCCCAGGAATTATAGCCGGCGAATTCCAGATAGGGGCGCAGGGTCATGGCAGGCTCGCATCGCAGTCGGCGCCAGCCTCGGCCGGTCGCCCGGACATGAAACGGGCGCCCCGAGGGGCACCCGCAATCATCTCAAGCGGTCATTTTACGTGCACAGCTCAGCGCCGGAAGCCGCCGCCCCCGAAGCGCGCGCCGCCTCCGAAGCCGCCGCCGCCGAAGCGGTCCGCGCCGGCATTGATGCGCTGGTCGCTCCACTGGCGCGCCTGGCGCTCCTGGTCGAGACCGGCCGGCGCCGCATTATGGTCCACCGACTGCCAGCCGGAGGAGGTGGCCTTGTTCCAGCCGGTGTCCGAGTGCTGGTAGACGTTGCCGTCATGGTCGGCATAGACGTTGCCATTGTTCCAGCCCACCGTATTGCCGGTGCGCTGGTTGGTGGCGACGCCCTTGCTGTCCACGTCCACATGCCCGTCTTCGCGGCTGACCGAGGTGGTGGAGGCGTGGGCGGTGCCGGCAGTGGGATTGACGCCGGTGGATTCGCGCGTCGCTTCCTTGTTGCCGGTATAGGCATTGCCTGTCACCGACGCGCTCGATTGGCCGCGCGCCCCGGTGGCGGGGTTGTAGCGGGAATTGTCGCGGGCGGCGCCATAATTGCCGGTATACGGATTGAACGCCGCCGCCGAGCGGCCGGCGAAATCGGTGCCGCGGGCCGTGGTGCCGGACCAGGCGCGCGAGGACCAGCCAGTGCCGTTGGCGGTCACGCCCCAGGAATGGGCCACCACCGCGTCGCCGCCCCAGCGGCCATACATGTTGGTATAGTTGAGATTGGAATAGCCCCAATGGCCGCCCCAGGGGCCGGCGCCCCAATAGGGCCCCCAATAGGGGTTCACGGCGGCGCCCCAGGCCCAGCCGGCGGCGAAGCCGAAGCCGAAGCCCACGGTGGCGCCGAGCGCGAAGCCGGCGCCATAGCCATAGGTCGCCGGGCAGCCATACCACCAGGTGGCCCCGGCATAGCCGGTGCAATAATAGCCGCTGCCATAGACCACGGTGCCGCCGGGCGCGACCATCACGCCCATATAGCCGGGGGTGTAGCCGACCACCACGGTCTCGGGCTGCACCGAATAGATCCGCACATAGGTCACATAATGCACGGGCGAGGAGACCGGGATCGTATAGATCACGTCCGGCACCGCGTCGGCCACCCGCCAGGGACCCGTGGGCGAGGCGGAGACGAACCACACGCCCTGCGAGACCATGTAGAAGCGGTTCGAGCTGACCTGGATCACCGGCAGCGGCGTGTTGACGGCATATTGCAGGCTGGTGCCGGTGATCGCCACGAATTGCGGCGCGCCCTGATAGGTGACGCTGCCGGCGGTGGAGCGCTTGACGGTCGCGGTCTGGGGAATGGTGGCGGCGATGGCCGCTTCCTTGGCCTGCGGCGTTCCCGCCACCGAAACCAGCACATTGGCCTTGGGATCATGGGGCGAGATCTTGGCGAAATCCGCCGGCAAGGCGTCGGAGGCGACGAAGGCCCAGGGTCCGCGCAGGTCGGTGGCGCGGAACCAGCGGCCCGAGATCAGTACATAATAGGCGTTGTTGGTGGGATCCATGAACACCGCATGGTCGGCATTGCTCATGGAGAGCAGGCCGGTGCCGGCGACCGGGAGCATCTGCGGCTGGCCGTTGGTCTGCACCAGCTCGGTCGGGGTTGCCGAGACATAGATCGCCGGGGGCGGGGTGATCGGCTTGCCGTCCTGCGCCAGCAGCGGGTCGGGCGCATTCTGCTTGGCGGCGATCTTGGCCGCGTTCTGGAGCGCGGTCGCGGGCTGGGGCGTCACCACCCAGGTGCTGTCGAGGCTGCTGGTCTCATACCAGGTGCCGGCAGCCTGGAGATGATAGGCGCCCTTCTCGTCGCGCAGCATCAAGGGCCGCGTGTTGATGACGCGCTGGAAGCCCTTCGCCCCATCAACGGGCTTGAGGTCGGGATCGCCGGAGATCAGCACCAGCACGGTGAGCGTATCCGTGAAGACGATGTGCGGCGGGGTGTTCTCCACCGGCTGAGTCTTCAGCGCGGCGATCTTCTGGTTGACCGCATAGCTCGCCTGGAGACGGTCCAGCGCCACGGTGATGCCGTTCGGCGGCAGGCGCTTGGTGAGCGCTTCGCTGATGGAGGCCGCCTTTTCGGGCGCGGTGGGCACTTCCACCTTGGTGATGGCGATAGTGTCGAGATGGACCAGGCCCTCGGCCTTGTCGACCGTGGTGATGGCGGTGAAATCGGCGAAGCCATAGGTCGGCGCGCCATCCTTCGGGCCGATGGCGACGGCGGCGCGGCCGCCGATCTTGTTGCCGTCCCAGCTGTTGATCTGCGGCTGGTAGAGTTCGAGCCGGCTGTCGCCCACGTCGAAATCGCGCGGCCACGCGAGCCCCGCGCCCGGCGCCGGGGTCTGCTGCTGGGCCGGCGGCTGCTGCCCGTACGCAAAGGGCGCTGCGAGCATGGACGCGATGGTCAGCGCGGCGATCGCGCTGGTGCCCTTAAGCCGGACTTTCAGCATTAGCGTTTCCTCTTCCCTCATTGCCCGCCCCTATGGCGAAGACCTAGCATTTCCGATTGCTTTCGTCAGCCGCGCCACGCGATGCGCGTAAGCTTGACGGGAGTGTAAAAACGGCTCGCTAATAAGGTGCGTCGCCAGGTCTCAGGCGATGGTGCGGGGATGCGCGCTGCATCCGGGCAGGGAGAAGACAACGTGAAGAAATACGTTGCGGAATGTCTTGGCACGGCAACGCTCGTGCTGTTCGGCTGCGGCGCCGCCGTGCTGACGGGCGTAGGGGGCGGCCATCTGGGAATCCTGCCGATCGCCTTCGCGTTCGGCCTCGCCGTGACCTCCATGGCCTATGGCATCGGCCATGTGTCCGGCTGCCACATCAATCCCGCCGTCACGCTGGGCGTGTGGGCGGCCGGGCGGCTGCCCCTGTCGCAGGTGCCTAAATACATCCTCGCCCAGATCATCGGCGGCATTCTCGGCGCCGGGATCCTTTATCTGATCGTCTCGGAAAGGCTCTCCGGCTTCAATGTCGCCACCGAGGGCCTGGGGCAGAACGGCTGGGGCGAGGGCTATCTGGGCGGCTACGGGCTGGGCGCTGCGGTGATGGCCGAGCTGGTGGGAACCTTCGTCTTCCTCGTGGTCATCCTCGGCTCGACCTCGCGGGCCGGCATCACCCAGGCGGCGGGCCTCGCCATCGGCCTGTCGCTGGTGATGATCCACATCGTGTTCATCCCGGTGACCGGCGTGTCGGTCAATCCGGCGCGCAGCATCGGCCCGGCGCTGTTCGCCGGCGGCAAGGCGCTGGCGCAATTGTGGCTGTTCATCATCGTGCCGCCCATCGGCGCGATCCTGGCGGGATTGCTGTTCCGCTTCCGCGTGCTGGAAGACTGAGGCGCGCGCCGAGACGGGAGGGGGCGCTCCCCGCCCGCTTTGGTGCCCGCTTTCGCGCGCCTTTCGCCGCCCGCCTTGCACCCTTGCGGCAGCTCCGTGCGGCGCGCAGGGGTGCGGTGGGCGTCCACATGCCATGCACCGCCGCGCGGCGCCTGAGCCTTGCCACCCGCGCGGTTCGCGGCTAAGCCCGCAGAAAGCGTGAGGATAGAATGGCTCAGGACGGTCTCAATTATCGCGACGCCGGCCCGGCGCCGATGCCGATATCGGCGGCTTCGGCGGCCTGTTCGATCTCAAGCGCGCCGGTTTCCTCGATCCGCTGCTGGTCGCCACCACCGACGGCGTGGGCACCAAGCTGAAGATCGCCATCGAGACCGGCAAGCACGACACCATCGGCATCGACCTCGTCGCCATGTGCGTGAACGATCTGGTGGTTCAGGGCGCCGAGCCCTTGTTCTTCCTGGATTATTTCGCGACCGGCCACCTGACCCCGGATGTCGGCGCGCAGATCGTCGCCGGCGTCGCGCGCGCCTGCAAGGAGGCGGGATGCGCGCTTATCGGCGGGGAAACCGCCGAGATGCCGGGCATGTATTCGGAAGGCGATTACGACCTCGCCGGCTTCTCCGTGGGCGCGGTGGAGCGCTCCGCCGTGCTGCCCCGCCCCGATGTGGGGCCGAACGATGTGATTCTCGGCCTTGCCTCCTCCGGCATCCATTCCAACGGCTATTCGCTGGTGCGCCGGATCGTCGAGCGCGCGGGCCTCGCCTGGGATGTGGAGGCGCCGTTCGCGCCGGGCGTGCATCTCGGCGTGGCCTTGCTGGAGCCCACCCGGCTCTATGTGCGCAGCGTGCTGGGTGTCATCCGCCAGACCCATGCGGTGAAGGCGCTCGCCCATATCACCGGCGGCGGCATCACCGAGAACCTGCCGCGCGTGCTGCCGCAGGGCACGATCGCG
>NCHM01000264.1 GCA_002257205.1 Rhizobiales bacterium 24-66-13
ATCGCCGTGGACGCGATGGAACTCGCCGGCCATGTCGATCATATCGTGCTGTTTTCCGGCGACGGGGATTTCCGCTCCCTGGTCGAAGCCTTGCAGCGCAAGGGCATTCGGGTCAGCGTCGTGTCCACCGTCTCCACCCAGCCGCCCCTGATCTCGGACGAATTGCGGCGGCAGGCCGATATTTTCCTGGATCTCGTGGACCTGCAATCGAAGATCGGCCGCGATCCCGCCGAGCGGCAGGGGCGCATGCATGAAACGCCCCGGTTCCTGGAGCGGCGCGGCTCCCCCCTGCCCGACGCAGAAGAGCCCTGATCCTGCATGGAACGCCAGCCGGGGCATGATTGCCCCCTGTGCCCGCGCCTCGCGGCGTTTCGCGATCAATGGCGCGCGGCCGAGCCCTCCTGGTTCAACGGCCCGGTGCCCGGCTTCGGCCCGCACGATGCCCGGCTTCTGATCGTCGGCCTTGCGCCCGGCCTGCGCGGCGCGAACCGCACCGGGCGCCCGTTCACCGGCGATTTCGCCGGCGACCTGCTCTATCAGACCTTGCTGGATTTCGGCTTCGCCACGGGCACTTACGGGGCGCGCCCCGACGACGGGCTAAACTTGCGCGATGCCCGCATCGTCAATGCGGTGCGCTGCGTGCCGCCGGAGAACAAGCCCACCACGCAGGAAATCCGCACCTGCCGGCCGTTCCTCCATTCCGCCATCGCGGCCATGCCGAACCTGAAGGCGATCATCGCGCTCGGCAAGATCGGCCATGATTCGACCGTCTCCGCGCTCGGCGAAAAAATGTCGCGCGTGAAGTTCGGCCATGGCGCGCAGGCGCAGATCGGCCCCCTGCGCCTGTTCGGCAGCTATCATTGCTCGCGCTACAACACCAATACGGGCGTATTGACGCCGGCCATGTTCGCCGACGTCTTCCGCGCGGCAAGGTCTTATCTGGCGAGCACCGAGATTTCCTAGCTGGAAACGTGACGTCGCAGGAATTCGAGCACGTTGCCGGCGTTCTCATGGGGCGGGAATACCGGGTAGAAGACGTGTTCCACCACCCCGTCCTCGATGATCAGGGTAATGCGCTTCAGCAGCACCTTGCCGTCCACCGTGAAGGTTGGCATGTCCACCGCGCGGGTGAATTCCAACGCGTGGTCCGACAGCAGCGGAAACGGCAGATGGAGCCGCTCGGCGACTTCGCGCTGGTAGTCGGTATCCTGGGTGGAGAGGCCGAACACATGGTGCGCCCCCACCTCGATCAATTGCTCGAAATGGTCGCGGAAGGCGCAGCTCTGCGGGGTGCAGCCGCGCGCGCCGGGAATTTCGTCCCACCCTTCCGGGTTCGGCGTATCCGGCTGGCCGGTGCGCGGATAGCAATAGACCACGATCCGCCCGGACAGCGAGGAAAGATCCACCCACCGCCCGTCGGTCGCCGCAAGCGGGATGATCGGCAGTTCCAGCCCCGGCAGATGGCTTGCCTTGCCATCATCCTCGGGTGCGGGAAGGTTTTCGGGAAGTTCGCTCCAGTCGGCCACGGCTCCACCCCATATTGTGCGCGGGGCCAGGAATACCGACCCCGGATCGTTGGTCCTATCTTAGCAAAGGCGCGGCCACGATCCAGCTGCGGCGCAGGCCGCCCCCGGTTTAACCGCGACTGGCCTAACCGCGGTCGGCCGATCCCTGATCAGCCTAACCGCGATCGCGCATGAGGCGGGCCTTGTCGCGGCCCCAGTCGCGTTCCTTCACGGCTTCGCGCTTGTCGTGGGTCTTGCGGCCCTTGCCGATCGCGACCTCGACCTTGGCGCGGCCCTGCTCGTTGAAATAGATCTTCATGGCCACGATGGTCATGCCCTCACGCTCCACCGCCTGGGCGAGCTTGCCGATCTGCCGCTTGTGCATCAGCAGCTTGCGGGGGCGGCGGGTCTCGTGGTTGAAGCGGTTGGCTTCGAGATATTCGGGAATATAGGCGTTGTAGAGCCACAATTCCCCGTTCTTGGCGGCGGCATAGCTCTCGCCGATGGTGGCCTTGCCGCTGCGCAGGCTCTTGACCTCTGTGCCGGTGAGCATGATTCCGGCCTCGAAGACCTCGCCGATCTCATAGTCGAACCGGGCGCGCCGATTGTCGGCGACCACTTTGCGCGGCAGTTCTTTCTTCTTTTTTTCTGACATTTGCTTTTGGGGACGGCGGCGGAAGAGCGAACCTCTCCCGCCGCGCGTTGTCCCTCAACCTCAGTTCAGGAGGCCCGCGTGGGCCATCGCGCTGCGCACGACCGCACGGGTGGTTTCGGAGACCGGCACCATGGGCAGGCGCACGTCCTCGGCCATCTTGCCGAGCAGCGAGAGCGCGAACTTGGTCGGTGCCGGATTGGTCTCGATAAACAAAGCGGTGTGCAGGGGAAACACTTTGTCCTGCAACGCCAAAGCGGCCTTGAAGTCGCCCGCGATACAGGCGCCCATCAGCTCGGAAGAGAGGCGCGGCGCCACGTTGGAGGCCACCGAGATGCAGCCGTGGCCGCCATGGGCCATGAAGCCGAGCGCGGTCGCGTCTTCGCCGGAGAACTGGATGAAGTCGGTGCCGAGGGTCAGGCGCTGCTGGGACACGCGCGCCAGATTGGCGGTGGCATCCTTCACGCCGACGATGTTCTTCAGCTCATACAGCCGCGCCATGGTCTCGACCGACATGTCGATCACCGAGCGGCTCGGAATATTATAGATGAAGATCGGCAGGCCGACGGCGTCGTTGATCGCCTTGAAGTGCTGAAACAGGCCCTCTTGCGTGGGCTTGTTGTAGTAAGGGGTCACCACCAGCAAAGCGTCGGCGCCCACCTTCTCGGCGTGGCGCGAGAACTCGACCGCGCTCTCGGTGGAATTGGAGCCGGTGCCGGCCATCACCGGCACGCGCCCCTTCACCTGCTCGACGCAGATCTCGATCACGCGATTGTGTTCCTCGTGGCTGACCGTCGGGCTCTCGCCCGTGGTGCCGACCGGAACCAACCCATCGATGCCTTCGGCGATCTGCCAATCGACGAAGTCGCGGAACGCTTTTTCATCCAGCGCACCATCCCGGAAAGGAGTGACCAGGGCCGTGAACTGACCCCGGAAGTGCGGCAGGGACGAAGAGGAGGACATGGCAGGTGCCTTGTTGTGAAAAACGATTCGCGCACGCCTGATTTCAGCGGGCGGATCGCATCAGATAAACTGTTGCGAGCCGGCCGGAAAGGGTCGCGCGGGCTGCGGCCCTCGTTTTGCCGGTTTCGTGAGGCTGGTGGACCCGTGAAATTTGCGGCGCCGGCTGCTTAGCATTTCGTCAAGGCACATGGCGAACAATAGGGCGGAACATCCGGCCTCGAACACGGTCGCACGGCAACAGGCTCGCCCGAGCCCCAGCCAGGACGTGAGGAACGAATATGTCGCCTGCCCACCGCCTGATCTCCCGCACCGCCCTGGCGATCGCGCTCGCCTGGACCGCGCCGGTGATGGCCGCATCCGACACCGCCGATTCGCCGCACCCCAAGCCCGCGAAGAGCGCACCCGCCAAGCCGACGGCCAAGCCGGCCGCAGCCAAGTCCGATACCAAGAAGTCCGATACGAAAAAGGCGGACGCCAAGAAGACAGACTCCAAAAAGACCGACTCCAAGAAAGCCGCCGCCAAACCCCATGCCAAGCCGGCGAGCGCCGCGCGCACCTCCGCGTCCGCTGGCGCGCCGGCGGTTTCGCTCTCGGGCGAGCTTGGCCAGCTGCGCTCGGCCGTCACCGCCGCCAAGAACGGGCAGGGCACCCAGGCCCTCGCCATGGCGCGGGACTTGAACGATCCGGTGGCCCGCAGCCTTGTGACCTGGCTGGTCATCCGCAATGCGCCGAACGACATCGGCTTCGACGGCATCAACGCCTTTCTCAAGGACAAGCCCGGCTGGCCAACCCAGAGCACGTTGCGCCGACGCGCGGAACGGATGCTGCTGGTGGAAAATCGCAGTCCCGACGTGATCCGCGCCTTCTTCTCGCAGGCCGACCCGCTTTCGGGCGAAGGCAAGATCGCGCTCGCGCGCGCCTTCGCCGCCTCGGGGGACCGCACCACCACGGCCGCCTTGGTGCGCGAGGCGTGGCGCGAGGATGATCTGAGCGAATCGGTCGAAAAGACGGTCATGACCGAATTCGGCACCCTGCTCACCCGTGCCGACCATAAGGCGCGCGCCGACACCTTCAGCTACAGGCCGGATACCGACCGCGCCATGCGCGCCGCGGCCCGCGCGGGCAGCGATGTGGTGGCCCTCACCCAGGCCCGCCTCGCCATCGCCCGCAAGGACCCGAACGGCGCCAAGCTGCTGGCGGCGGTGCCGTTCACGCTCGGCAACGATCCGGCCTATCTGTTTGCCAAGTCCCAGCTCGCCCGCCGCGCGGATCGTCCCGCCGAGGCCGCCCAGGCGCTGCTGAGCGCGCCCGACACCCGCGCCGCCGTAGGCGATGCGGACGAATGGTGGATCGAGCGCCGCCTCGTGGCGCGCGAGCTGCTCGACAATGGGGATTTCAAGACCGCCTATCGTGTCGCCGCCCATGGGGCGACGCCGACCGCCGACAATTACCGCGCCGAAGAGGAATTCACCGCCGGCTGGATCGCGCTGCGCTTCCTGAAAGACCCGCGCACCGCCGCCCAGCATTTCGCCCGCATGGAGCACGAGCAGAAGCACCCGATCACTCTTGCCCGCGCCGCCTATTGGCAGGGCCGGGCGGCGGAGGCCATGGGCGATACCGGCACCGCCCGCGCCCGCTATGAATCAGCGGCCCGCTTCAGCACCACCTATTATGGGCAGATGTCCCGCGCCCGCCTCGGCCTGCCGCCGGTGGCGCTGCGCCGCCAGCCGGAAGGCTCCGCCCATGCCCGCGCCACCTTCGACCGCATCGAGCCGGTGCGCGCCATCCGCCTGCTCTATGCCATCGGCGAGCGCGATATTCCGCTGACGATCTATTACGACCTCGCCTGGCGGATGGAGGATTCCACCCATCTCGCCATGGTGGCGGAGCTGGCGCAGGCCAATAACGACACGCGCGGCGTCATGGTGGTGGGCAAGGAAGGCTCGGCGGAGGGCCATCCCCTCGATGTCGCCTCTTTCCCGACGTTTGGCCTGCCCTCTTATACCTCCATCGGCAATCCGGTGGACAAGGCGGTGATTTATGCGGTGGCGCGGCAGGAGAGCCAGTTCAACCCGCGCACGCTCTCCAGCGCCAAGGCCATGGGCTATATGCAGGTGACGCCCGCCGCCGGCCGCGAGGTGTCCAAGCAGACCGGCGCGCCCTATAGCGAGGCGCGGCTGATGAGCGACCAGTCCTACAATGTCCAGTTCGGTGCGGCCGAGCTTGGCGAGCTGGTGAGCAATTATGGCGGCAATTATGTGCTGGTGTTCGCCGCCTATAATGCCGGGCGCGGCAGCGTGCGCAAATGGATCGAGCGCTATGGCGATCCGCGCGACCCGGACGTGGACGTGGTGGACTGGGTGGAGTGCATTCCCTACTCCGAGACCCGCAATTACGTGCAGCGGGTGATGGAGAATTACCAAGTCTACAAGCAGCGCTTCGGCGGCGCCGCCCGGCCCCAGCTGGAGGCGGATCTGCGCGGCACGACACGCTGAACGAGGGCAGAAGGGGAATCGCCGGGGCGGCGCTGGGTTGACACAATAAAGTGCGGGCGCTCCCCGCAGCGATCGCCTAGAAGCGGGCGCAACGCCCTCCCCTTGCGCCGTCTCCCGGCGCGATTTCGAGCCATTTTCCCATGACGAAGCGCAACAGCGACCCGGCCCGGCCGGGCGCACCGGCACCAGGCTTCATCGAATTCGTCGCTATTATCGCCCTCATGATGGGGCTGACCGCCTTCTCCATCGACAATCTGCTGCCCGCCTTCGAGCCCATCCATCATTATTTCGCGGTCGCCAACCCGAACG
>NCHM01000265.1 GCA_002257205.1 Rhizobiales bacterium 24-66-13
GCCGGCCTACGACCCCGCCGCCATCGAGCGGCCCGCCGGCTCCGGCCGCACCGACGTGAAGGGCGCGTTCGGCAAGGCGCGCCCGCCGAAAGCGGCCGGCGCGAAATATCCCCCCAAGGCGCCGGGCGCCGGCAAGGGCGGCAAGGCCAAGCCGAACAAGGGCCGCTTGCGCGACTGAGCCGGGACGCGATTTTACGCGCGCGGGCGAGGGGCATCGCGGACGGCGGGGACAACCGCCGCGCGCGTTCTAGCACGGTGCGCGCGAGCCGCGGATCTGATGTCGCAGGCGGGCTGAAGTCTTTGAAGCGGAAGCCTTCATCGGCTACAGCAAAGCTTGCGGCAGGGGGCTGCCGCGCGGCGAAAATGCTCTCCCGCCCCGCCTGAAGGAATGCACGATGCAACGCCTTGCCCCGAAACGCCTAGTCCTGACCTGCGGCGTCCTGATCTGCGGCGCCTTGCTCTTCATCGCCGCGCCCGCCTTCGCCGACCGCGCACCCACCGATGCCGAGCGCGCCAAGGTTGTGGCGGCGATGGAAGCGGAAGGCTGCACCGAGGGCTTCATCAAGGTCGACGACGGCATTTTCGAAGTGGACAATGCCAAGTGCCGCGATGGGCACATCTACGACCTGAAGTTTGATCCCGCCTTCAAGCTGATCGACAAGGACTTGGAGCACTGAGGCGGCGCGCGGGGCGATGTCGCACCGGCGTGATCAAATGGCCGATGCGTGACGCATATTGGCCATTCGTATAAGGCGCGGCCTCACCTTCGCCATACAGATGTTGCGGTTTCGTGCGTCGCAACACTGGAAACGCACGCTTTGATTCGTCGTCCCCTCCCCTTTTGCGCTCTCCCCCTGCTGGCCCTTGCGGTGCTGGGCACGAGCGGCGCCCGCGCGGCTTCCCACAGCCGCCAGACCTTCACCAGCGGCGCGCACGACAAGGAGATGCTCTCGCTCGCGCCCGGCACACGCATGGAGCAGCGCTGCAACGCCCGCGCCATGGGCGAGATCAGCCGTGCGCGCAAGGATCTGCATCCCGACGAGCTGGTGGCCTATGCCTTCGGCGACACGCAGGTGTCCGGCACCGCCATCAAGGCGCCGGGCGCGGCGGTGCGCAGCGGCGAGACCTGGTATCGCCTTTCCTATTCCTGCCGCACCAGCGCCGACGGCATGAGCGTGCTCTCGTTCGATTATACGCTGGGCAATGCGGTGCCGAAGAAGGATTGGACCGCCCATTATCTCGTGCCGTGAGCACGCCGCGCAGGCCGCACGCACTCAGAACGAGCCGACCGCGACCCCGTCCCGGCCGTCGGCCTTCACCTGATAGAGCGCGCGATCGGCGCTCTCCAGCGTCGCCTGCGGGTTCGCCACGCCCGGCGTTCCCTCTGCGACGCCGATGCTGCAGGTAAGCCGCACCTCACGACCCGCATGCACGAAGGGGTGCTCCGCCAGGGCGCTGGCGATGTCGAGACCGATCAGGCGGGCCTCCGCGGCCGCGGTCTCCGGCATCAGGATGCAGAATTCATCGCCCCCGAGCCGGGCCAGAAGATCGGTCTGGCGGATGCGGCTTGCGGCAATCGTGGCGAAATGGACGAGACTGCGGTCACCGGCACCGTGGCCGAAACGGTCGTTGACCTGTTTGAAATTGTCCAGGTCCAGCAGCAGCAGCACATAGGACCGGGCGGTCCGCAGCGTGCGCGCATGCTCAAAGGCGATCTGTTCCTCGAACTTGCGGCGGTTCCAAACGCCGGTGAGTGCATCGACTTGCGCCAGCACGGCGACCTCGCCGCGCAATTGGTCGATGGTCATCACCGCGAAGCCGAAATTCCACAGGATGCCGCTGAAGATCACGCCGAGCATGGTGAGCGCGGCGATCTGGCCGAAATCGGTGAACGGCGCGCGGCCGGAGAGGCTCCACAGATTGATCAGCATCACGGTCCCATGGCCGGCGAGCCCGATGAAGATCC
The DNA here is from genome assembly GCA_002257205.1 of Rhizobiales bacterium 24-66-13. GTDB lineage: Bacteria > Pseudomonadota > Alphaproteobacteria > Rhizobiales > Xanthobacteraceae > NCEH01. The sequence goes on from NCHM01000265.1 coordinate 1,967, forward strand.
CGCCGCATGTGATGGCACTCCCCACCGTCCGGCGGCCGCCGGACATCAGGAACACGACGCTGAGAGCCATGGGGAGCGACTGGGCCACGGCATAGACGAGGGCCAGAGCGATGCCGCTGCCGAAGGCGAGGACCATGGCGACAACGCTGGCAGCCGTGGCGAGCACGACGAGGCTCCATCCGCCGGGCCGGCCATGGAAGCGCCAGGCGCCCAGCCACAACAGCCAGAAGCCGGCGACGATCATGCCATTGCCGCCCACGGCGGGCAGCATGGAGGCGGTCATGTGCTGGAACGGCAAGGCGAGCCCGCCAGCGGTGATCAGCCCGCAACCGCCGAGCCACAGGCGCGCGGCGTGAAAGGTGGCATATTCGAAGGCGATGGCGGCCCAGACGATGGAAAGGGCGATGGATACCAGGATGATCACGCAATAGAGCGTGAGGAAGTGCAACTCCATGAGGGAACCCGCCTGCCCGGCCGCGCCTTCCGGCAAAAGGCCAGCCGTAAGTTATAGCGGAAACCGCATCGAGATTGAATGCCGCCCATTATCTCGTTCCGTGACAATGGGCCGGCCCGGCGCACACCCACGCAGACCGCACGCACATCACCCTGCGCTGCCAAGTGCTGCGATCCCGCTATTGCGCCGCCGCCTGCGTCACGGGCGGGGCACCGCCGGCGCCCTTGTCGGTCCATTCCGGCGGCAACCCGACGGCGCCGCTGAGCAGTCCGCCGACCCCCTGTTCCCGCCCGAACACCGCGCAGGCCGAATATTTCGGCGCGCCGCCCGCCAGCGACTGGAGCCGCTCCATGGAGGGCGGGCCGGACAGATTCTTGAACGGGTTTTCCCCGGTCACCAGAAGCTTGCTGAAATCGTCGCCGAAGGCGCTGGCCAGTTCGTAGGCATCGCCCGAGCTGGAGACCCGCGCCGAGCCCGACAGGAAATTGGCGCCCCGCCCCCACACCATGGCCGCCTCCTGCGCGCCGCCGGAGCCGCGCGCCTCGGCCTCCATGGACAGGCTGCCGAGGCCGATGGGAAGCCGCGGCGTGGGCACCGGAATGCCCGGCAACAGGATGGATTTCGCCACCGAGGCGATCTTTGTGGCCGCGACCGCGGCTTCGTTCGTCGCCGCCATGTTGGTGACCACGGCATGGACCGTGAGATCCGCGGTTTCGGCGGCATCGACCACCTGGAAGCGTTCGCTGAGCCCGGCGCAGAGCGAGCGATCCACCGCATTGGCGACCAGCTTGCGCTGATCCTCTGAAATCGTGTCGTGCGAGGCGGCCCCGGCGAAGACGGTCGGCACGATGCGCACGGTTTTCGCCGCGAGCACGGCGTCCTTGCTGATGCGCAGCTTCGACTTGGCCAGCAGGCCATCCGCCTGGGTCAAATCGGAATAAGAGGCGAGCGACCCGCCTTCATCCAGGGGCGCCATTGCGCAACCGGCGGTAAAAAATGGCATGAGAACCATGCCGATGAACCTGCGTCCCCTACAAGGCTCTGCCACCCCGTCCTCGATCCGAACGCCCCCAGGCCGCGCGGCGAGCGGTCTCGCAGCGATTCCCATGGGTCAGGGAAGCTTTTAAATGCGGCGTATCTTTGTGCCGCGCGCGGCGACGCTTAAGAATTGCGAAACCAGCCGGGACGCTCCGCCCGTGTCTCAGGCGCGCCTATATCGGGCGTCTATTCCTCGGGTTCTGTGGTGAACATCAGGGGATAGCCCTTGGCGCGGGCGGCGTCCGAGGCGCGGGCGGACTTGGTTTCCGCCACATCGCGCGGAAACACCGCCACCACGCAGGCGCCGCGCCGGTGGGCGGTGAGCATGACGCCGAGCGCCTGGGGCTCGTTCATGCCGAACTCGGCTTTCAGCAGCATCACCACGAATTCGCGCGGCGTGTAATCGTCATTGAGCAGGATCACCTTATGCAGGCGCGGCCGCGCGAGCTTGGGGCGCGTCTCGTCCTTCGGCCGTTCGATGGTCGAGGGTTTGTCGGCGGCGCTGAAGAGTTCGCTCATGGTGCGGCCCGCATCTGCTGGAGGTCCCGGCCCATGCGCGGGCTTTTACCGCAGGTGCGGGGGTGGGGCAAGGGGTGGGGTGGGACAATCACAGAGGGAGCTAGCGAGGCATTCGAACAATCGACACATCCTGCAATCACATGCGATGGCGTTTCAACTTTAAATAAGTATCATCACTCTGATCCGAATCGACAGGCTCCAGAATGCCCCTAGATCAGAGAACCATAGATTCTATCCGCACTTTGCAAGCCCGCCTGAAGCTACAACCTGTGATGTTTATTGGCTCTGGCTTCACCAGACGATATTTTTCAGGCCCAAACTGGAAGCAGCTTTTAAATCTCATAGCGCATCATATTGGATCTGACCATCCAATTGAATATCTTATTACAAGATACGGCGATTTACCTGCAGTCGGAACCGCATTGATAGACACTACATTTGAATGGTCATGGACCAAGGGGAAAGATTATTTCCCAGATGGTTTTTTGGAAAACTCAACAAGAAAATCCGACCCATTAAAGTATATTGCATGCGATATAATAAAGAAATCTATAGATAAAACAAAAGATAAATACTTATTAAATGAGCTTATGAAGTTTAAAGCAATATCGCCTCAAGCGGTAATTACAACAAATTATGATGATTCGCTCGAATGCACCCTGCAAGGGTACCAACCAGTTGTAGGAAGGGATGTGTACCGATACCGAATAGAATCGATGGGTGAAATATATAAAATTCACGGAACCGTCGATGACCCTCAGTCGATCGTACTTACCACCGCCGACTATGAAAAATACTCCGAGCAAAGACGTTATGTTTCAGCCAAAATGATGACAATGTTTGCTGAAAATCCTGTCATAATACTTGGATACAGCTTAAACGACGAAAACGTATCAAAAATACTATGCGATGTCGGAGAGGTCATTGCAGACGACAATGGATTTATTGAAAATATAATATTCATCCAAAGGGAAGATAAAAGCCCTGCAGGAACCATATATCCGGAAACACTTCCTGTAACATCTAACTCAAGAACTTACCACATAAGACGAATTGCACTAGACGGATATCTTGAATTATTTGATATTTTGGCAGAAACTGCCTCTCTTTCAAATATCAAGCCCCATATATTAAAATCATTTATGAGCCGAATGAACGATGTCGTCCGTGTTGATATACCTTCCCGGCGGGTGGAGGTCACTTATGATCATATTGAACGAATCTCCACCGAAAGAAGCGCTATTCCTCAACTATTAGGTTTTTCTGTCACAAGTAATTCAAACACCGATCATCCATACACACTCGGGCAGATTGCAGACGCCCTTGGTTTAGTATCAAAATCAGGAAAATCGAGCCCAAACCAGCTAACACACAAAGTAATAAACGTACTTAAAAATCAATATGGATTTAATATCCAGTCATGCGACAATAAATATCATGAAAAAATTAAAACAGGTAAGGCTAAAGGATCATTTACACGTAAATACTCGAAATTATTCTACGATGTAGCAAAAGCTATGATTAATAAACAAAATATAGAGTACGACAAAGAAAGCGACGAAATAAAAATACTACCGAAATAGGCTAATATATTTGAAATGGTGCATCCACCCCCTCACTTCCTTCGCCCCCCCTCCTATACCCCTTCGTCCCCGGATCCTGCCGTGGCCCCGGCTTATAGTCGAGGGAGCAGAGGCGCTCCGCCCGGTCGCTTCCCGGGCCCATGTCGTCGAGCGTCGGCTTCGCCACGCGCAAGCCGCCGATGTCACCTCTCCCCCACGGGGAGAGGTCGGCCGCGCAGCGGACGGGTGAGGGGCTGAGCCTTTCGCGAATTCAAGGTTCGCCGAACCGACGGCGTGCCCCCTCTCCCCAGCCCTCTCCCCCTCGGGGAGAGGGAGAAGGCCTTTGTGTCGAGCCCTCAGCCCGT
>NCHM01000266.1 GCA_002257205.1 Rhizobiales bacterium 24-66-13
AGCGTCCATGCTGATCGCTTTATTGCAGATGACGCCGGTCGCCGCCGATCCGGCCGCCAATCTCGCCCGCATCGCGCAGGCGGCCATGGCGGCGGGGGCCTTCGGCTGCGATCTCCTGGTGACGCCGGAAATGGGCGTCACCGGCTACAATATCGGCACGGATATCGCCCGCCTCGCCGAGCCGCGCGACGGGGCGCTGGTGACCCGGCTGGGCGAGATCGCCGCGCGCGCCGGGCTGGCGCTGGTGGCTGGCTTTCCCGAGCGGGCGGACGGCGCGATCTATAACAGCCTGGTCCTGGCGCGGCCGGACGGCGACACATTCGTCTACCGCAAATGCCATCTCTACGGGCCGGACGAGACGGCGGCCTTCACGCCCTCGAACGTCCTCCCCGACCTCGTCGAGATCGCCGGGCTGAAGGTGGGATTCCTGATCTGCTACGACGTGGAGTTTCCCGAGATGGTGCAGGGCCTTGCCCTCGCCGGCGCGGATCTGGTGGTGGTCCCGACCGCGCTGGCCGCCACCCCCTCCTGCCGACGCATCGCGCTCAGCCTGGTGCCGACGCGGGCGCTGGAGAACCATGTCTTCATCGCCTATGCGGATCTGTGCGGCAGCGAGCGCGGGCTGACCTATCAGGGCTGCTCGGTGATCGCGGCGCCTGACGGGGAGGATCTGGCGCGGGCGGGAGCGGCCGAGGCGCTGCTGATGGCCCGCATCGATCCCGGCGCCTATGCGGCGGCGCGGGTGGAAAATCCCTATCTGCAAGACCGCCGCCCGGCGCTTTACGCGGCCCGGCGCGCGGGGGCGGCGGACGGATAGGCTGCGGACGGATGGTCAGGAGGCCGGGACGGTCCCGGCCTTGGTGCGCGGGACGCGGGACGCGGCCTTGCCGCGCGCCGGCTGCGGAGGCGGTTCACGCCCATCCGGATCCGGGCCGGCCGCGCCGTCGCCGGCTTTGGCTGCCGCCCGCTTTCCCGCCGTGCGCGGCTCGGGTTTCTCCTTGGCGTCCAGGCCGGCCAGCGATTCAAGCACCATGCCCGCCTTGTGACGCAGATGGTCGCGCAGGATGCGGCCGAGCCGCGGGCCGTCGCGCTCCGCCAGCGCTTCCATCATGCGTTCGTGGTCGTCCACCGCCTCGCGCCAGCGGGCCGGCGATTTCTTGGCCACGAACCGCACCGCATGGATGCGCACCATCAGATTATTATAGAGCTGGGTCAGCGGCGCATTGCCGGCGATCTCGAAGAAGGCGGCGTGGATCGCCTTGTTGAGGTTGAGATAGGGCGCGACCTCGCCCGCCTGGTAATGGGCGACCATGGCGTCGTGCATGGCCTTGAGCTTGGCGAACTGCGCCGTGGTGATGCGGGTGCAGGCGATTTCCCCGGCGAGCGCTTCGAGCGCGCCCATGATGGGGAAATAGGCGTCGATCTCCTCGTTCGAGATTCGCGCGACCATGGCGCCGCGATTGGGCGTGAGCACCAGCAGGCCCTCGGCCGCCAGCACCTTCAGCGCTTCCCGCAAGGGGGTGCGGGAAACGCCGAAGCGGGCGCACAGGGCCTGTTCGGGGATCTTGTCGCCCGGCTGCAATTCGTCGCCGAGGATCATGTCGCGCAGCAGCGGCACGAGCTCGCCATGCAGGCTGCGCCGGGTAATGATGGCCTTGTCCGATGTGGTTTCAGGCATGGAACGCGTCCTCTCCTTAGGAGAAGTGTCCCGGTCCGGCGCGGGAATGCAAGCGGTCCCGCGCCGGGATGATGCGGGCTATTCCGCGGCGACGGCCACCTGGTGGCGCGCGGCGGCCGTGAGATAGTCCATGGCCGCCTGCACGCCGCCCTTGTGATGGGGGATGCCGGCGAGCTCCAATCCCATTTCCACGCCCGCGAGCGCGCCGAGGATGGTCAGGTCGTTGGTATCGCCGAGATGGCCGATGCGGAACACGCGCCCCTGGAGCTTGGTGAGGCCGGTGCCGAGCGAAATGTCGAAATGCTCCAGCGCCACCTGACGGAAGCGGTCGGCATCATGACCTTCCGGCACCAGCACGGCGGTCAGGGACGAGGAATAATATTTCGCCTCCCGGCACAGCACCTCCAGCCCCCAGGCGCGCACGGCGCGGCGGGTGGCCTCAGCGTGGCGGTCGTGGCGGGCGAAGACATTCTCCAGCCCTTCCTCGTTGAGCATGTCGATCGCCTCGGCGAGGCCGTAGAGCAAAGTGGTGCCGGGCGTATAGGGGAAGAAGCCGTTGCGGTTGGGGCCGAGCATTTCTTCCCACGCCCAGAACAGCTTCGGCAGCTTGGAGGTCTTGGTGGCGGCGAGCGCCTTTTCGCTCACGGCGGTGAAGGAGAGGCCGGGCGGCAGCATCAGCCCCTTCTGCGAGCCCGCCACCGTGACGTCCACGCCCCATTCGTCGTGGCGATAATCGATGGAAGCCAGCGAGGAGATGGTGTCCACCAGCAGCAAGGCCGGGTGCCCGGCGGCATCGATGGCGCGGCGGATTTCCGGCACCAAGGTGATGCAGCCGGTGGAGGTCTCGTTGTGCACCACACACACGGCCTTGATCTCGTGGGCCTTGTCTTCCTTGAGCCGGGCCTCGATGGCGGCGGCATCCGCGCCGATGCGCCAGTCGGAGGCGATGAATTCCGGCTGAATGCCGATCTTCAGCGCCATGTTCTTCCACAAGGTCGCGAAATGCCCGGTCTCGAACATCAGCACCTTGTCGCCAGCGGAGAGCGTGTTCACCAGCGCCGCTTCCCATGCGCCGGTGCCCGAGGCGGGATAGATGATGACCGGGCTGCTGGTGCGGAAAATCGTCTTGATGCCCTCCAGCACCCGGCGCCCGAGCTTCTGGAAATCCGGTCCGCGATGGTCGATCACGGGCATGTCCATGGCCCGCATGATGCGGTCGGGCACCGGCGTCGGGCCGGGAATCTGCAGGAAATGGCGCCCCGCGATGCGGGCGGAATTGCTGGCCATCGGGTTTGGCTCCCCTTGGATCATTGGGCGACCGGAAAAATCCCTGCCGCGATTTAGCGTTCTGTTTCAGGCCATTAGCCCTCGTCGGCCGGCGCCGGTCCGGGGGCCGGACACGGCGCGGCGACGGCAGCGCGCGAAACGCATCTTGCATGAAATGAATTATGAATGCAAAATCAGTTTCAAGTCCGGCGATGAGACCGGAAACGAAGGCGCCAGGGTGGGAGAAGCGAGCATGGCGGCACGTCTGATGCCCGGGCTGGAACGTCGGCTGCGCGCCGAGACCACCGGCGACGTGCTGTTCGACCGCTTCAGCCGCGGTCTCTATGCGACCGACGCCTCGGTCTATCAGATGATGCCCGTGGGCGTGGTCGTGCCCCGCTCCGTGGACGAGGCGGAGCGCGCCATCGCCTTGGCGCGGGAAGAGGGCGCCCGCGTTCTGCCGCGCGGCGGCGGCACCTCCCAATGCGGCCAGACCCTCAATGATGCGCTGGTGGTGGATTGCTCCAAGCATTTGACGCGCATCCTCGACCTCGACGTGGCGGGCCGGCGCTGCGTGGTCGAGCCAGGCATCGTGCTGGATGAATTGAACCGCCAGTTGAAGCCGCATGGCCTGTGGTTCCCGGTGGATGTCTCCACCGCCTCGCGCGCCACCATCGGCGGCATGGCGGGCAATAATTCCTGCGGCGGCCGCTCGCTGCGCTACGGCACCATGCGGGACAATGTGATCGCGCTCGACGCCGTGCTGGCCGACGGTACGCCCGCGCATTTCGGCGCCGTCTCCCCCAATCTGCACGAGATCGAGACCGGCTCGCCGCTGCTGCCGCTGGCGCAGGACCTGCTGGCACTCGGCGCCCGCGAAGCGGACGAGGTCGCGGCCCGCTTTCCCAAGGTCCAGCGGCGTGTCGGCGGTTATAATCTCGACGCCTTGCTGCCGGGCAAGCCGCTCAACCTTGCTCATCTGCTGGTGGGCTCGGAAGGTACGCTCGCCTTCTCCACCCGCATCGAATTGAAGCTCTGGCCCGTGCTCGGCAAGCGGGCGCTCGGCGCCTGCCATTTCGGCAGCTTCTACGCGGCGATGGACGCCGCTCAGCATCTGGTGAAGCTGAAGCCCATCGCCGTGGAACTGGTGGATTCCACCTTGCTCGCGCTCGCCTCCGACATCGCCATGTTCCGCCCGACCTTGCGCCAGTTCGTGCGCGGCACGCCGGAAGCGATCCTGCTGGTGGAATTCGCGGAGAGCGACGCGGAAAACACCCTGCGCCTGGAGCGCCTGCACCAGCTGATGGGCGATCTCGGCTTCGGCTGGGATCGTTCGGGCGCCAAATGGGGCGGGGTGGTGGATGTGCTGAACCCGGCGCTCCAGGCGGCCATTGCCGATGTGCGCACGTCCGGCCTCAACATCATGATGTCCATGAAGGAAGCGGGAAAGCCGGTGTCCTTCGTGGAGGATTGCGCGGTGCCGCTGGAGCACCTCGCCGAATATACCGAACGTCTCACGCAAGTGTTCGAGAAGCACGGCACGCGCGGCACCTGGTATGCCCACGCCTCGGAAGGCTGCCTGCATGTGCGCCCGGTGCTGAACCTGCGCCAGGACAAGGATTTGAAGGCCATGCGCGCGATCGCCGAGGAGGCGTTCGCGCTGGTGAAAGCCTACAAGGGCTCCCATTCCGGCGAGCATGGCGACGGCATCGTGCGCTCGGAATTTCACGAGACCATGTTCGGCACCCGGCTCGTGAACGCCTTCGCCGAGGTGAAGGACCGGTTCGATCCGGGCGGCCTCTATAATCCCGGCAAGATCGTGCGGGCGCCGAAATTCGATGATCGCAGCGTGATGCGCTACGGCCTCGGCTATGCCGGCCTGCCCATGGAAACCCGGCTCGACTGGTCGGCCTATTCCGGCTCCGGCGGCGGGTTCCAGGGCGCGGTCGAGATGTGCAACAACAACGGGGCGTGCAGGAAGCTGTCCGGCGGCACCATGTGCCCCTCCTATCGCGTCACCCGCAATGAGAAGGACGTGACGCGCGGCCGGGCCAATACGCTGCGCCTCGCCATCACCGGCCAATTGGGGCCGGATGCCTTCACCTCCGACGCCATGGCCGAGACGCTGAAGCTGTGCGTGTCGTGCAAGGGCTGCCGGCGCGAATGCCCGACCGGTGTCGACATGGCGCGCATGAAGATCGAGGTGCTGGCGGCGCGCGCCGAAAAATACGGCCATTCCCTGCGTGACCGGCTGGTGGGGTGGCTGCCGCGCTATGCCCCGCTCGCGGCGAAGCTCGCGCCGCTGCTGAATTTGCGCGATCGCGTGCCGGGCGCGGCGCGCCTGTCAGAGGTGATCGCCGGCTTCAGCGCCCGCCGCACCTTGCCGCGCTGGCGGCGCGATGTATTCGCGCCCAAGGGCGGCATGTTCGGTGATCCCGACGGGCGGGAAGTGGTCCTGTTCGCCGACACCTTCAACCGCGCGTTCGAGAGGGAGAATCTCGACGCGGCGCTGGAGGTGCTCGTCGCCGGCGGCTACCGGGTGCATCTCGCCTTGCCGCCGGCCGGCGAGCGGCCCTTGTGCTGCGGGCGCACGTTCCTGTCCGTCGGACGGCCGGATCTTGCGAAGGCCGAGGCCGAGCGGGTGATTGCCGCGCTCGATCCCTTCGTGTCGCGCGGCGTGCCGGTGGTCGGCTTGGAGCCGAGCTGCCTGCTCACCTTCCGCGACGAGGTGCCGGCGCTGCTGAAAACCCCGGCGGCCGAGCGGCTCTCCGCCCATGCCCTGCTGTTCGAGGAGTTTTTGGCCCGCGAGCACGACCAGGGCCGTCTTTCCTTGCCGCTCGGCGCGATCGCGGGCAGCGCTTTGCTGCACGGCCATTGCCACCAGAAGGCGTTCGCCGCCATGGGCGCGGTGGAAAAGACGCTGCGCCTGGTGCCGGGGCTGAAGGTGGAAACCATCGAATTTTCGCTGCTGCCGGCGGTGCGCGCGGCGGGCGAGGACACCATCCTCGTCGCCGACGGAACCTCCTGCCGGCATCAGATCGCGGACGGCGCCAAACGCTCCGCGATCCATGTCGCCCGTCTCCTCTCGCGCAGCCTCGCGGCCGGCGTGGAGCAGAAGCGGGAGGCGCAGGAGGCCGCGCAATAGGTGCGTGCGTAACCAGCTTCAAATCAACAGCCGGAACGAGCGTCGCAAAGGCGCCGGAAACCAAGGAGGAAGCCATGTGGAGTGCCGAGCTTAAACGCGGTGCCGTCGCCGCCATCTTCGCCGGCGGCCTGTGCGCCGCCGCCCCCGCCCTCGCCTGGGAGCCGACCAAGCCCATCGAGATCATCGTCCCGGCCGGCGCCGGCGGCGCCACCGACCAGATGGCGCGCATGATCCAGGCCGCCGTGCAGAAGAACAATCTGCTGAAGGTGCCGACAGTGGTCTCGCTGAAAGGCGGTGCCTCCGGCGGCGAGGGCCTGATGGACATGAAGGCGAGCGCGGGCGATCCCTACAAGTTCATCATCGCCCAGTCGTCGATCTATACTTTGCCGTTCTCGGCGAAACTGCCCTTCTCCTGGAAGGACATGACGCCGGTGGCGATCATCGCGCTGGATGAATTCGTGCTGTGGGTGAATTCGGGCGCGCCCTACAAGACCACCGCCGAATTCGCCGCCGCCGCGAAGAAGGCCGGCACCGAGACCCTGCGCATGGGCGGCACCGGCTCCAAGCGCGAGGACCAGATCCTCACCGCTGCCATCGAGAAGGCGACCGGCGCCAAGTTCGCCTATATCCCCTACAAGTCTGGCGGCGAGGCGGCGACGCAATTGGTGGGCAATCACACCGAAGCCAACGTCAACAACCCGTCCGAGAACGTCGCCCAATGGCGGGCCGGGCAGGTGCGGGCGCTGTGCCTGTTCGACACCAGCCGCCTTCCGTATGACGAGAAGGTCACGCCCGACATGGCGTGGAAGGACATTCCCACCTGCAAGGAAGTCGGGCTCGACATCGACTACACGATGTTGCGCGGCATCTTCCTGCCTGGGAAGGTCACGCCCGATCAGGTGGCCTTCTATCAGGATCTGTTCCGCAAGATCGCGCAGACGCCTGAATACAAGGATTACCTGAAGAACCAGGCGCTGAAGGCCGCCTATATCGAGGGCGAGGCCATGACCAAGTTCCTCCAGGAGGACGAGGCCCGCCACAAGGCACTGATGACCGAGGCGGGCTTCATCGCCGCGCACTGATGTCTGTGTGACTCCGGCGCAAAGCCCTCTCCCGCACGCGGGGGAGGGAGCGAACGCCAGCTTCCCCATCGGGGGATCCTTCACCCTTTTCTTCAGCGGAGCGCGCCATGTCCGCAGACCTCCAGTCCTCCCCCGCGTCCGACGACCGGGCCGTGATTTCCCGCCGGGCCGTCGATCTCTCGGTTTCGGTGCTGCTGTTCCTGGTGGCGCTCGCGCTGGCCTATGACAATTGGCAGGTCGGCATCGCCTGGGCCCCGGACGGGCCGGAGGCGGGCTATTTTCCGTTCTATCTCTGCATGATCATGGCGGTGGCGTCCCTGGTCGGGGTGGCGCGCAGCCTCACCGATGCGGGCGGGCGGGACGGTTTCGTCACGCGCGGACAGGCGCGCCGCGTGATGCAGGTGTTCGTGCCCACCCTGGTCTTCGTCGGCCTGATCCAGCTGCTGGGCATCTATGTGGCGAGCTTCATCCTGGTGAGTGGCTTCATGATCTGGCTCGGCAAGGCGCCGGTGTGGAAGGCCCTGCTGACCGCCGCCATCTTCACCGCTTTCATGTTCTACGTCTTCGACGTGCAATTCACCGTCCTGATGCCCAAGGGTCCGCTTGAAGCGGCCTTCGGTCTCTGAGGAGTACTGACATGGATGCGCTCCTCTCCTTGATGCACGGGTTCGAAGTGCTGCTGACCTTCGACAAGATGCTGCTGATGCTGGTGGGCATTACGCTCGGCATCCTGGTGGGCGTGCTGCCGGGCCTCGGCGGGCCGAACGGCGTCGCCATCCTGCTGCCGCTCACCTTCTCCATGGATCCAACCTCGGCCATCGTGATGCTCTCCTGCCTCTATTGGGGCGCGCTGTTCGGCGGGGCGATCACCTCCATCCTGTTCAATATTCCGGGCGAAGCCTGGTCGGTGGCGACCACGTTCGACGGCTATCCCATGGCGCAGAAAGGCCAGGCGGCGGAAGCGCTCACGGCCGCCTTCACCGCCTCGTTCGTGGGCTCGCTGTTCGCGGTGCTGCTGATCACCTTTCTCGCGCCGAGCATCGCGGAATTCGCCATCTGGTTCGGGCCGCCGGAATTCTTCGCGGTCTATCTGCTCACCTTCTGCTCGTTCGTCGGCCTCGGCCGCGAGGCGAAGCACAAGATCGTCATCTCGCTCATCGTCGGCTTCCTGCTGGCGGCGGTGGGCATGGATACGGTGTCGGGCCAATTGCGCATGACCTATGGCTCGGTGGAGCTGCTGCGCGGGTTCGACTTCCTGGTGGCGGTGATCGGCCTGTTCGGCATCAGCGAAATCCTGCTCACCATGGAGGACCAGCTGGCCTTCAAGGGGCAGAAGGCGGTGATCCGCATGAAGGTGGTGTGGGAGACCTGGAAGACGCTGCCGCGCTATTGGGTGACGCTGCTGCGCTCCTCGATCATCGGCTGCTGGCTCGGCATCACGCCGGGCGGGGCGAT
>NCHM01000267.1 GCA_002257205.1 Rhizobiales bacterium 24-66-13
AGCTTTTCTTCCGGCGTCATCGGGCTCTCGCCCTTGGGGGTGATCTTGCCCACCAGGATGTCGCCGGCGCGCACTTCCGCGCCGATATAGACGATGCCGGCCTCGTCGAGATTCTTCAGCGCTTCTTCCGAAACGTTGGGAATGTCGCGGGTGATTTCCTCGGGGCCGAGCTTCGTGTCACGGGCCATGGCCTCGAATTCCTCGATGTGGATCGAGGTGAACACGTCTTCCTTGACGATGTTCTCCGAGAGCAGGATCGAATCTTCGAAATTGTAGCCGTTCCACGGCATGAACGCGACGAGCACGTTCCGGCCGAGGGCCAGTTCGCCCAGCTCGGTCGAGGGACCGTCGGCGATGATGTCGCCCTTATTCACCTGGTCGCCGACACGCACCAGCGGACGCTGGTTGATGCAGGTGGACTGGTTGGAGCGCTGGAACTTCATCAGGCGATAGATATCGACGCCCGACTTGGAGGGATCTGCCTCTTCCGTTGCGCGGATAACGATACGGGTGGCATCCACCTGGTCGATCACGCCGGTCCGGCGGGCGGCGATGGCGGCACCGGAATCCCGGGCCACGACCGCTTCCATGCCGGTGCCGACCAGCGGCGCCTGGGAGCGGACCAGAGGCACCGCCTGACGCTGCATGTTCGAGCCCATCAGCGCGCGATTCGCGTCATCGTTCTCAAGGAACGGGATGAGCGCGGCGGCGACCGATACCAATTGCTTGGGCGACACGTCCATGAAGTCGACGCGGTCGGGGGAGACCAGCAGCACGTCGCCGGCATGGCGGCAGACGATCAGGTCTTCCTCGAACCGGCCATTGGCGTCGAGCGGGATGTTGGCCTGCGCGACGTGGTACTTCCCCTCCTCCATGGCGGAGAGATAGACCACCTCGTCGGTCACATGACCGTCGGTGACGCGGCGATAGGGCGCCTCGATGAAGCCGTATTTGTTGACGCGCGCGAAAGTCGCCAGCGAGTTGATCAGGCCGATGTTCGGGCCTTCCGGCGTCTCGATCGGGCAGATGCGGCCGTAATGGGTCGGATGCACGTCGCGGACTTCGAAGCCGGCGCGCTCACGGGTCAGGCCGCCCGGGCCAAGCGCCGAAAGGCGGCGCTTGTGGGTGATCTCGGAGAGCGGGTTGGTCTGGTCCATGAACTGCGAGAGCTGTGACGAACCGAAGAACTCGCGCACCGCCGCCGCCACCGGCTTCGCATTGATCAGGTCCTGCGGCATCACGGTGTCGATGTCGACCGACGACATGCGCTCCTTGATGGCGCGCTCCATGCGCAGCAGGCCGACGCGATACTGATTCTCCATCAGCTCGCCGACCGAGCGCACGCGGCGGTTGCCGAGATGGTCGATATCGTCGATCTCGCCCTTGCCGTCGCGCAATTCCACCAGGGTGCGGATGACCGAGAGGATGTCCTCGCGGCGCAGGATGCGCACAGTGTCCTCGGCGTCGAGGTCAAGGCGCATGTTCATCTTCACGCGGCCCACGGCCGAAAGGTCGTAGCGCTCAGGATCGAAGAACAGCGAATGGAACATGGCCTGCGCGCTGTCGATCGTCGGCGGCTCGCCGGGGCGCATGACGCGATAGATGTCGAACAGCGCGTCCTCGCGCGTGACATTCTTGTCAACCGCCAGGGTGTTGCGGATATAGGCGCCGGTGTTGACGTGATCGATGTCGAGGATCGGGATCTCGTTGTATCCGGCCTCTTCGAGCACCTTCAGCAGCTTCTCGGTGATTTCCTCGCCGGCTTCGGCATGGATTTCGCCGGTGGCGGCGTTCACCAGGTCTTCCGCGATGAACTGGCCGACCATCTCCTCGTCGGAGATCTTCAGGGCCTTGAGGCCCTTCTCGGCGAGCTGGCGGGCGGCGCGCACGGTGAGCTTCTTGCCGGCCTCGACCACGACTTCGCCGGTATCGGCGTCGACCAGGTCGGAGACCGCCTTATAGCCCTTCATGCGCTTGGGATCGAACGGCATGCGCCAGCCGTCCTTTGCCCGCGAATACAGGATCTTCTCGTAGAAGGTGTCGAGGATCTCTTCCGAAGCGAGGCCGAGCGCGTACAGCAGGCTCGTCACCGGGATCTTGCGGCGACGGTCGATGCGCGCGTGCACGATGTCCTTGGCGTCGAACTCGATGTCGAGCCAGGAGCCGCGATACGGAATGATGCGGGCGGCGAACAGCAGCTTGCCCGAGGAATGGGTCTTGCCCTTGTCATGGTCGAAGAAGACGCCCGGCGAACGGTGCATCTGCGAGACGATGACGCGCTCCGTGCCGTTGACGATGAACGTGCCGTTCATGGTCATCAGCGGGATGTCGCCGGTATAGACGTCCTGCTCCTTGATATCCTTGACGGACTTGGCGCCGGTGTCGGGATCGACATCGAACACGATCAGGCGCAGCGTGACCTTCAGCGGGGCGGCGAACGTCATGCCGCGCTGGCGGCACTCGTCCACATCGTACTTGGGCTGCTCGAACTCATACTTGACGAATTCCAGCATGGCCGCGCCGGAAAAGTCCGAGATAGGGAATACCGACTTGAACACCGCCTGGAGACCGTCGTCCACGCGCCCGCCCTTCGGCTCCTCGATCTGGAGGAACTGGTCGTAGGATGCCTTCTGAACCTCGATGAGGTTCGGCATCTGCGCGACTTCCTTGATCTTTCCGAAGAATTTGCGGATCCGCTTGCGACCGGTGAACGTTTGCGCCATCTCGATCCTCGTCCGTCCTGGCCCTTGCACGGAACGCGCCCCGACAAGGCACTCGCTCCGGCCCTTAAGACCGCCATTGCTCCCGCGACGAAGGGGTTGGGGGCCCGAGAGCCATTCCCCTCCATCTGCAACGGCTCGCCGGGTCGTCGCCTCAAGCGGCGACCGGGAGAACCGTCCTCTGCCTACGCGCCCCGCCGGCCAGAGCCCGCCGGGACAGATGAAGCGGCCCCGGGAAAAACCCGGGGCCGCCTCGCTTTCAAAAGCTCACTTGAGCTCGACCTTGGCGCCAGCCTTCTCGAGCTGGGCCTTGAGCTTCTCGGCCTCGTCCTTGGCGATCCCTTCCTTGACGGCTTTGGGAGCGGCCTCGACGAGGTCCTTGGCTTCCTTGAGGCCCAGGCCGGTGATGGCGCGGACTTCCTTGATGACTTCGATCTTCTTTTCGCCGGCAGCCGCGAGCATCACGGTGAACTCGGTCTGCTCTTCGACCGGGGCCGCAGCGGCGCCGGCCGGGGCAGCCGCAACCGCAACGGCGGCAGCGGCGGAAACGCCCCACTTCTCTTCGAGGAGCTTCGCCAGTTCGGCGGCCTCGAGGACGGTGAGGGAGGACAGCTCGTCAACGAGCTTGGTCAGGTCAGCCATTGTCGTGTCTTCCTAAGATAGGTTCGAAATTCAGGTTTGCGAGATCCAACCGCCTCACGCGGCCTCGTCCTGCTTGGCATAGGCCCCGAACACGCGGGCAAGCTTTGCTGCCGGCGCGGTGGTGAGCTGGGCGATCTTGGTGGCCGGGGCCTGGATAAGCCCGACCAGCTTCGCACGCAGTTCATCCAGGGAGGGCATGGTGGCCAAAGCCTTCACACCATCCGGATTCAGGGCCGTTTTGCCCATCGCGCCGCCGAGGATAACGAACTTGTCGTTGCCCTTGGCAAACTCGACGGCAACCTTCGGCGCTGCCACGGGATCGCTCGAATAAGCGATCAGCGTGGGACCCTTGAGAAGGGTCGCCACGTGGGCAACGTCGGAGCCTTCCAGAGCGATTTTGGCGAGGCGGTTCTTCGCCACCTTCACGGTCGCACCGTTCTGCTTCATCTGCCGACGAAGTTTCGACAGCTGAGCTACGGTGAGGCCGGAATAGTGGGCCACCACGACGACCGAAGTGTTCTGAAACACTTCAGTAAGCGTCGTGACGAGCTGTTGTTTTTCCGCTCGATCCACGTCTGGCTCTCTTTAAGCCTGTGGTGGAACCGAAAGCCGGCTCCACCGGTTGCGCCTTGCCGCTCGTCCGCTTCCCGGAACGTCAACACGTGAATATATCCGCAAGGGATATATCCTCATCAGACATGCCGGCCGCGCACGCGCGACGCTCACATGCCCTGTCCCCTCGGGAACCGGGTCACCGGCCACAAGGCACTGGTTCGAACCGATCTTGTTGCGACACGCGGGTGCGCATCGCGCGAAATCCGGTCTTCCCCGTCTATGCTGGCCCTCCAAAGGACAGCCTCGGGCGAGGTTGTCTGGCGAGGATTAAGCCATGCGAGCATGGCGCCTGCAGTCTCGGACAGGACTCTTGCCTCTCCGATATCCCGGTTCGAGAACCGGCAGATCAGACAGGCAATGAGGCCGGGCGGGCGAACCCTCCCAGCCCCTCCACCCGTTTCCGGGTGGAAGCTCGATCTATTAACGCCGCTGTGTTTCCACACCAGCGAAACATGCCATATAGAGGCTCGGGCGCGACTTGTCACGCCCTTTTCGCATTTTTTGCTTGACCATCCGAAAATCCTGGCACAGGCGCCTGCGTCGCAGGTCCCGACCAAGCCCCTCTTCCGGGTCAAGAAAAAGGCCGGGCACAGGCCCGGCCTCTTCATTCCTGCGTGCCGAAGGCTCAGGCGGTGAGCACGGTGGAGGGCTCCACCTTGATGCCGGGGCCCATGGTCGAGGACACGGCGACGCGCTGCAGATAGGTGCCCTTGGCGCCGGTGGGACGGGCCTTCACAACCGCGTCAACGAAGGCGCGGATGTTTTCGGCCAGCTTGTCGGCCGGGAACGAGGCCTTGCCGATGCCGCCGTGGATGATGCCGGCCTTCTCGACGCGGAACTCCACCGCACCGCCCTTGGCGGCGGCGACGGCGGCCTTCACGTCCATGGTCACGGTGCCGACCTTGGGGTTCGGCATCAGGCCGCGCGGGCCGAGGATCTTGCCGAGACGGCCGACCAGCGGCATCAGGTCCGGGGTCGCGATGCAGCGATCGAAATCGATCGTGCCGCCCTGGATGCTCTCCAGCAGGTCTTCCGCACCGACGATGTCGGCGCCCGCCGCTTTGGCTTCGTCAGCCTTGGCGCCGCGGGCGAACACCGCCACGCGCACGGTCCGGCCCGAGCCGTTCGGCAGGTTGCACACGCCACGGACCATCTGGTCCGCATGGCGCGGGTCCACGCCCAGGTTCAGCGCGACCTCGATGGTCTCGTCGAACTTGGCGGTGGTGCGCTCCTTGAGGAGCGTCAGGGCCTCGTCGAGGCCATAGAGCTTCAGGCGGTCGACGCCTTCGTGAGCTGCGCGGATGCGCTTGCCTTGGTTCGCCATCGTGCTCACCCCTGAACCTGGAGGCCCATGGAGCGGGCCGAGCCTTCGATCATCTGAACGGCCGCTTCCACGGAATCGCAGTTCAGATCCTTCATCTTCTTCTCGGCGATCTCGGCGAGCTGGGCGCGCGTGACCTTGCCGACGAAGCTGCCCTTGCCGGGCGTCTTCGAGCCCGAGCCGGGCTTCTTCTTCGTCTCGAGGCCGGCGGCCTTCTTGAGGAAGTACGAGATCGGCGGGGTCTTCAGCTCGAACGTGAAGGAGCGATCCTGATAGACGGTGATGACGACGGGGATGGGCATCCCCTTCTCTTCCTTCGCCGTCTGGGCGTTGAACGCCTTGCAGAATTCCATGATATTCAGACCGCGCTGGCCGAGCGCGGGTCCGATGGGGGGCGCCGGGTTGGCGCTGCCAGCCGCAACCTGCAGCTTGACGTAACCGGTGATTTTCTTCGCCATTTCAAAACTCCCGTAACATGGCCGAAGCCGCGCGCGGCGGTTCGGACCGGGGTGCGTGGTGCGGGTCGCAGGAGCGTTTGGCGAGACGCTCCGTCACCTCCCACGCTGGCCACTCCCTAAGAAGGAGGGGCCGAAAAACCTG
>NCHM01000268.1 GCA_002257205.1 Rhizobiales bacterium 24-66-13
GAGACCACGGCGCCGACCCGCTGGCGGATCTGTACGAAATCGATCGCCGCCAGTTGCAGGAAGGCTTCGCGGATGGGGGTCTTCGACACGCCGAAGCGCTTGGCGAGGCTGACGTCGTCGAGCTTCTCGCCCGGCTCCAGCCGCCCGGAGACGATCTCCTGCTCGAGATAGCGGTAGATGGCGTCGGCATGGGTGCCGGAGCCCCGCAGGAGGCCTTCTTCCTTGCCGTCTGTCGGCGTGGCCGCGGTCTCTTTGCGCACGTGCTGCCCTCTCGTTTGAGGTGATCTTGTCTAAAAAAATATTATTTGCAATTTAAAAAATAATGATCGGCGACTGAGGCTCGAGGCGGGCCCGCGCGCGGCGTCGCGGCCGGTTTTGCCTTGCGCTGCACCATACCCAGATCGCCATCCGGCGTTAAAATATTTTCTAAATCAGTTTGCGCATATTATAAACGCGAAACATCGGGCCGCGCGGGCCGCGCGGGCCGCGTGGGGTGAAGGGCGAGACGGAGCACATGAGCGGCGAAATCAAGTTCGAGATGCAGGGGGCCATCGGGGTGGTCACTATCGACAATCCCGGCAAGCGCAATGCGCTGAGCGTGGCCATGTGGACCCGCCTGCGCGATCTCTTCCTGCGGCTCGATGCGGAGCGTGCCTGCCGCTGCCTGCTCCTGACCGGCGCCGGCGGCGCGTTCGCGGCCGGGGCGGACATCAGCGAGTTCGAGCAGGAGCGCTCAACCCGCGCCCAGGTCACGCGCTATCATGAGGTGCATGTGGGGCCGGCGCTGGACGCCATTCTCGCCTGCGGCATTCCCACGGTGGCGAAGATCCGCGAGGCCTGCATGGGCGGCGGGCTGGAGATCGCCGCGCTCTGCGACCTGCGCATCGCCAGCACCGATGCGAAATTCGGCATTCCCATCAACCGGATGGGCTTTCCCCTGGCGTTCGGCGAGACCGAGCTTCTGTTCAAGCTGTTCGGGCGCGGCGTGCTGGCCGAACTGGTGCTGGAGGGGCGCGTCTTCGAGGCCGGCGAGGCGCTCCAGAAGGGCATCGTGCAGCGGGTTGTCGCCCCTGAGGCGCTCGACGACGAAGCGATGGCGACCGCGCTGCGCATCGCCGGCGGTTCCCCGCTCGCCCATCGCAGCAGCAAGGCGCAATTGCTGCGGCTGTTGCGCGACTGGACCCCGGTCTCGGTCGAGGAGCGTGCGGCCTTCTATGATTTCGCGGAAACGCAGGATTATAAGGCGGGCTACGCGGCGTTCCTGAACAAGCAGCGCGCCGTCTTCACCGGAACCTGACCGGTTCTTCTTGGACAGTTTCAGATGCGCGCGGAGAGCCCCCGCGCGCGTCGTCTCACCGGTCGTGCGGGCTCATTTCAGGCCGAGCAGGCCGCGCATCTTGGAGAGATCCTCCGCCAGCGTATTGACCGGGCCGGCCAAGGCCTTGCGATCCTTCTTGCTGAGCTTGTCATAGCTCTCGAAGCCGTCGGCGGTCTTGTACTTGACCAGGATGGCATCCACGGACGCGAAGTTCGCATCCACCTTCTTCAGGAAGGCCTCGTTCTTCGCATCCTTCGCCAGCAGCGGCTTGAACAGGGTGTAGACTTCCTGCGCGCCGTCGATATTGGCCTGGAAATCCATCAAATCGGTGTGGCTGTAGCGGTCTTCCTCGCCGGAAATCTTGGTGGCCGCCACTTCCTCCAGCAAAGCGGCGGCGCCGCCCACCACCTTTTCGGGCGGGAAGGTGAGGCCCTTCACGCGCGCCTGGAGATCGTTCACGTCGGTCATCAATTTATCGGCGAAGGGGGCAAGGCCGTCGGTGCTGTTGGTGACGAACAGGCCGTATTCGATGCGGTGATAGCCGGTGAAGGTCGGGTCCTTCTCCTTCTTGGCATGGTCGTCGGCGCGTGAATCGATGGCGCCGTCGAGATCGCTGAACAATTCGGCGATCGGCTCGATGCGCTCATAATGGGCGCGGCTCGCGGCATAGAGCGCCTTGGCCTTGGCGAGATCGCCCGCCTTCACGGCGTCGGTGAAGTCCTTGGTGGCGGCGACGAAGGCATCCAGCTCCTTGGTCACATAGACCTTGTACTGGGCGATCGGCGCGACCAGGTCGAGCGGGGAAACCGCCGCCTGCGCCCCGGCCGCGCCGAGGGTCAGCGACAGCGCGGTCGCGAGCATGAAAATAGAGCGCTTCATGGGAAGGAATCTCCGATAGAAAGCAGGATGGTTGGAATATTCAGGTGGGCTCGCCGGGCGCGAGCAGGGCGCTGGCGAGAAAATCGGACGGGCCGGACACACCGGGCAGGGCGAAGAAATAGCCGCCGCCGATGGGCTTGATGTATTCCTCGAGCGGTTCGCCGTTCAGGCGCTTCTGAACCGTGATGAAACCTTTTTCGAGGTCCGCCTGATAGGCGATGAACAGCAAGCCCATCTCCAACTGGCCGGATTTGGAGATGCCGTTGGAATAATTGAACGGCCGCCTCAGGATCAGGTTCGCTTGGGTGGCGCTGGTGCGGGGATTGGCGAGGCGGATATGGGCGTCGAGCCGGGTTTGCCGCCCTTTCGGATCGGCGGCGTAATTGGGCACGTCCTGTTCGGTGTGTCCGCCGAAGGGAGCGCCGCTCGCCTTCTTCCGCCCGAAAATCTCCTCCTGCTCCAGCAAGGGCGTGCGGTCCCATCGCTCGACGAAATTGCGGATGATCCGCACCACCTGGTAGGAGCCGTTCGCGGCCCAGTGCGGCTCGTCCCCGGCCTTGACCCAGACGATGCGCTCCATCAGTGCAGTGTCGGCGGAATCCGGATTGGCCGAGCCGTCGCGAAAGCCGAGGAAATTGCGCGCGCTCTCCGCCTTGGCGCCGGGCCGCGCGGGGATCAGCGGGACCGAGCCCTCCTGCTTCCAGCGCACCAGCAGCAGGTCCGGCAGGTTCTTCACGATGTCCCGCAGGGCGTGGATATTGGTGTCCGCCGTGTTGGAGCTGAACTGAAGCAACAGATCGCCGTGGCACAGGTCCGGGTCGAGGGCGTCGTTGGGAAACTGCTCCATCGCGGTCAGATGACGCGGCTTCTTCGGTGCGAGCCCGAAGCGCTCGTCGAACAGGGACGCGCCCACGGAGACCGTGACCGTGAGATTGTCGGGCACCACCACCGGACCGAGAATGCCGGAATCCGCTGGCGGCAGCTTGGGGTCGAGCCGGGGCGGGGTGCCGCCCTGCATCAGGAAGGCGATGCGCTCCGTCAGGGTGCGGAACAGGCGTTCCAGCTCGGGCCGGGTGGTGGCGAGCACGTCGAACGCCACCACCATGCCGGTGGCCGGGCGGGGCGTGACGATGCCGCTCTGGTGGACGCCGTAGAAATCCACGCGCTCGGCGGTGCGGCTGCTTTCCTGCGCCGTGGTGACGGGGCTCGAAATGTCGTCGGCGCGGGCGACGGCGGCGGTGCCGAGCATGCCGGCCGCCGCGCCGCCGAGGGCGCCGAAGCCCTTGAGCAGGCTGCGACGGTCGAGCGATGAGGTGCTGTGTGGGGAAGAGGGATGGGATGTCATGGTGCCGAACGTCCTGCAGTGGTCAGGCCAAGCGCTGCCCCCAGCGTGTCCATGTCGTCGCCGAGCGTGGTGAGCGCGGCGGCGATCGCGGCGCGCTGGTCCGCCGCGACGGTTTCGAAGGAAGGAAAGCCCGCGCCGTCGCGCTGCGCGGCGAGCAAGGCTGAGAGCGCGGCGCCGTCGGCGTCGATGCGGGCGGGCAGGCCCGGCGATGCCTTTTGCGCCAGCGGGCGCAGCAGATTGGCGATGCCCAGCACGGCGTCCGCCTCGGCCTGAATGTCGGCGAGGTCGGAATGGGCATATTTCTCCGCGCCGCCCATAGCTTCCAGGCCGGCGGCCCGGTGCATCAGGCGGGCCGCGCCGGACACCATGCGGTCCGGCTGGAGCGGGAGTGTCGCCATGCGCTGGTCGAGTTCGTGCGCATCGGCGGCGAGCGCCTCGGCCGGGGCGCGCAGGCCCGCCGTGGTGTTCTGCGCGAACAGGCCATATTCCACGCGGTGCAGGCCTTTGAACAAGGGATCCTGCTCGCGCCCGCCGAAATCGTCGGCGCGGGCATCGAGGCGGGTGTCGAGATCGGCGAACAGGTCCGCCGCCGGCGCAAGGCGGGCATAGGAAAGCCGTGCCGTCCCATAAAGCGCGCGGGCGCGCTCCAGATCGTCCGCCTGCACGGCCTGCGCGAGGGCGGAGGTGGCCTTGGCGAAATCCCCGGCATGGGTGAGCAATTGCACCTGATATTCCGCCAGCGGGCCGATGAACGCCAGCAAGGCGGGCGCCGCCGGCTCCGCATCCGCCGCCTGCGCGGGCGTCACATGCAGCTTGCCGCGCGGATTGCTGAGCAGGCCGCAGGTGATGTCATAGGTGCCGGCGGCGAGCCGCGCGGCGATGGTCTGGGTGATGCCGGGCGCGATGTTCTCGCGCTCCTCCACCACCATGACGCCGTCCAGGATCTCCCATTCCATTGCCCGGTTGGAGCGATTGGTGATGGCGAAGGTGGTGCGGCCGGCGGGCACGGTGAGGTCCATGGGCTCGCAGGCGCTGTCGGTGACGGTCACCGCCACCGCGTCGCCCGCCTCTGCGGCCTTGCGCCGGCTGGCGAGGCTGGTCGCCCAATAGAAGGCGGCGAACGCGATCACCAGCAGCAGGCCGGACCCCGCGATGGCGAGGCGCATGGCCTTGCGCGACGGCGCGTGCGGCCCGCCGGCGGGCGATGCCGCCTTCGGGGCTGTGTCCATGGCGCCGCTCATCGCGCACCCCCGCGCTGGACCACGGAATGGGACGCCGGCGGCTTTGCGTGCGGCGCGAGGAACAAAGCGAGCGTGATCGCGAGGAAGGCCACATAGGCGATGACGGCGGTGAGGCTCGGCGCATCCTGATAGCCGAGCAGGCCGGCGATGACGGTGCCGAGCGGCCCGTCGGCGGGCAGGATGGCCGACAGATCGAAGGCGGTCTGCTGGAGATGGTTCCACACGCCCGCTTCATGCAGCGACCGCACGGCGCCCGCGAGGATGCCGGCGGCGACGATGAGAATGAACACGCCGGTCCAGCGGAAGAAGCGCCGCAGATCGAGATGCACACCGCCGGCATAGATGCCGTAACCGAGCGCGAAGGCGAGGCCGAGGCCGAGCACCGCGCCGGCCGGCGCGCCCATGCCGCTGCTCTGCTGGAAGGTAGCGAGCAGGAAGAACACCGATTCGACGCCCTCGCGCGCCACCGCGAAGAACACCATGGCGATCAGCGCCAGGGTCTGGTTGCGCTCGCTGAAGGCGGCGTCGATGGAGGCCTGCAGCTCGCCCTTGATGGAGCGGCCCATGCGGCGCATCCAGAACACCATGGAGGTGAGCACGAACACCGCCACGAGCCCGACGCCGGCCTCGAACGCTTCCTGAAGCTTCTGGGGAAACTCGGCGCTGGCGAGCTGAAGCCCGGCACCGACGAACAGCGACAGGGCCGCCGCAAGCAGAATGCCGACCCAGATCGCCGGCATCCAGGCGTCGCGGCCGGTCTTTTTCAGATAGCCAGCAATAATGCCGACAATGAGGGCCGCTTCGATGCCCTCGCGCAGCATTATCAAGAAAGAAACGAGCATGCTCTTCGGATCCGGATCCAGCTAACCTAGCGTAATATTCGTCATTGATATTCGCCTAGGAATACTGTTAGCTCGTCTCAACAAACGGTGCCATGGATCGTGAAAACTTAATAACTCGAATAATTCCAATGTTTATACATGACCTTACGGAAGGTATTTGACTTTCAACAGCTAGGCTCAGGACCTATTAATTTGTCTTGAGTTGTGATTCACAGTCTCCATTGAGGAGGCTGGCATGGGTGATTTGTTCCTGCTGAGCGAGCGGCAG
>NCHM01000269.1 GCA_002257205.1 Rhizobiales bacterium 24-66-13
CGCAGCGTGCGATAGGCGATGATCGCCCAAAGGATCACGAGGCAGATCACCAGCGCGCCGCCGATCACCAGCAGGAAGCTCAGATGCGTCTGCCGGGCGAGCGCCAGGGTTGCGACCGCATAAACGCCGAGCGGGAAGGTGAAGCCCCACCAGCCGATGTTGAACGGCAATCCCTGGGCGAGATAGCGCATGGTCGTCAAAACGGCGAGCAGGAACCACCAGGCACCATACCCCCACAGGATGGCGCCACCGACGAGGCCGATGCCCGCCGCGACATCGCCCATGCCGGCCATGCCGGCGGCCGCGAACACCTGCGGCGCGGCCGCGCCCAGCAGCAGGAGCCCAAGCGCGCCGGTGCCGATGGGACCCAGCGACAGCCAGCCGGAGGCCGCCATGTCCTTCGGCGGCAGTTTGTGAAGCACCAGGCGCAGCACCAGGATGACGAGGATGCTCATCGCCAGCGGCACCGAATAGGCCCATAGCGCATAAGCGAGGATCAGCAGCCGCCAGGCCGCCTCGGGATCTGTAAGCTGGGGCACGATCAGCGCGGCGCTCGCCGCGGCGACTTCCGCGGCGACGATCGGCAGCAGCCAGACCGCGGTCATCTTCTCGATGCTGTGGTTCTGCCAGGTGAACATCAGGAACGGGATCAGCACGCCGCAGGCGATCGCCATGGCGGCGTCGATCCACCACAGCGCCAGCGCGATATCGATCGCGACCGGCCCCCACAGCGGCACCCCGAAGGATAGGAAGCCGTTGATGATGGTGGCGAGCCCCATCGGGATGGCGCCGAAGAACATCGACATCACCGAATGGCCGAAGATGCGCCGGGCTTCCGCCGGATAGAGGATCCAGCGCGCCGTATAGAGCGCGGTGAAGGTGGCGAAGAGCACGATGTTCGCCAGCCAGATCAGCGTTGCGATTTCATGCTGGCCGGGAAAGGAAAGCGGAAACTGATTGACCGCAAGCGCCAGGATGCCTGTGCCCATGGTCGCGGTGAACCAATTGGGCGTGAACTGGCGCACCACCTCGCGGAGCGTGCCGGGCATCTTCTTCGGGTCGCTGCCGGCCACGGCGGCGGGGGAAGGGGAATGGGCCAAATCCGACTCCGGCTGGATCTCGTGCTGCATGGATTGGACGTTCGCCCCGGCCGGGAGGCCGTCGCAAAGCCTTGATATTCATACCATGCGTACCCCGGTGCCCGTAACGGGAGAATGACTGTCATCGCGCCGCACCGGGCGGGAGGGCTGGGTTGCGCACCGTCGCCGCCTCTCGCGCCACCATCGCGGCCGGATCCGGGATCGGGCGGGATCGGCCGCCGGTGCCGCGCATCACGCGCCATCAACGCTTTGCGGCAGGATGAAGGGGCCGGCGGGCACCGTGTTGACCCGCACGTTCACGCCAAACCCCCGCGCCAGCACGGCATCGGTGAGCACCTGCGCCGGTGGCCCCTCCGCCAGGAGGCGCCCCGCCGCGAGCAGGACGAGATGGTCGGCGACCATGGCGGCGAGGTTGAGGTCGTGCAGCACCGCGAGCACGCCGCCGCCTTCGGCCGCATGGGCGCGGGCGAGCCGCAGCACCAGCAATTGATGCGACAGGTCCAGGCTGGAGGTGGGTTCGTCCAGCAGCAGATAGCGCGGCGCGCCGGTGGTTCCCACGGCCAGCTGGCCGAGCACCCGCGCGAGATGGACCCGCTGGCGCTCGCCACCGGAGAGAGACTCATAGCGCCGATGGCCGAAGCCCGGCAGGTCCACCCGCGCCAGCAGGTCTTCGATCGCCGCCGCCGCCCGCGCCGTGCCGGAAGCGCCGAGCCCGATGCCCACCACTTCGGCGACGCTGAAGGCAAACGCCACCTCGGCGGCCTGCGGCAACACCGCGCGCCGACGCGCGAGAACGGCGGGAGCGAGGGTGCCGATGTCGGTGCCGTCCAGGGTCACGCAGCCGGACGTCGGGCGCCGCTCGCCGGCGAGCAGTTTCAGCAGGCTGGATTTGCCCGCTCCGTTGGGGCCGACCACCACCGTCACCGCGCCGGGTTTGACCGCGAGATGGATGCCGTGGAGCAAGGTCTTGCCCTGGAGGGTCAGGCCCAGATCGTGCGCTTGGTACATGCTTCACCCGATCGCCGCACGGCGGCGCAGCAGCCACAGAAAGAACGGCGCGCCGACCAATGCCGTCACCACGCCGAGCGGGAGTTCCGCCGGCGCCGCGATCAGCCGCGCCAGGATGTCGGCGCCGAGCAGGACGGCGGCGCCGAGTAGCGCGCAGGCCGGCAGCAAGGCGCGATGGCCCGGCCCGATGGACAGGCGCACCAGATGCGGCACCACCAAGCCAACGAAGCCGACCACACCGGCGGACGCCACCGAAGCCCCGACGCCCGCCGCCACCAGAAGGAGGGCGATGCGTTTGAGGCGTTCCACCCGCAGGCCGAGGTGAAAAGCCTCCGCCTCACCCAAGGCCAGCGCATCGAGCCCGCGCGCGAGAAACGGCCCGGCGCCGAGCAGCAGGATCACGAACGGGGCCGTCAGCCCCACCTTCATCCAGGTCGCGCCGCCGAGGCTGCCGAGAGTCCAGAACAGGAATTCGCGCGATTGCTGCTCGCTCGCCATGAACACCAGGACGCCGGTGCCGGCGCTCGCCAGCGCGCCGAGCGCGAGCCCGGCGAACAGCAGCGTCGCCATGGAGGTGTAGCCCTCCCGCATGGCGAGGCGCGCAATCAGCAGCGTGGTGGCGAGCCCGCCGGCGAAAGCGGCCAAAGGCAGGCCGAGCATGCGCGCTTCCGGGGAAAGCAGGCCGGCCACCGAACCGCCGAGCACGATCCAGGCCACGGCGGACAAGGCCGCGCCCGGAGAGACGCCGATCAGGCCGGGATCGGCCAGGGGATTGCGGAACACGCCCTGCATGATGGCGCCCGCCGCAGCCGTTCCGGCCCCCACCAGCGCGCCCAGGACCGCGCGCGGCAGGCGCACATCCAGCACGATCACGGTGTCGCGCAGGCCCGTTCCAACCTGTTCGCGATGGCCGCCGATGCCCTCAAGCAGCACCTGGGCGACCCGCCCGAGGGGCAAGGTCACCGGCCCGAGCGCGAGCGCGGCGAAAAAGGCGAGAAGGGCCAGGGCCGCGAAGCCGGCAAGGCCCGCGCCCGTAGGCCACAGACCGGAACCGGACGCCCGCGCGTGGCGCATTTGCGCGCTCATGGCATCGCCTCGTCCGCCCAGGGGCGCGGCGGGAGGGGGGCGAGCGTTGCACCGGGCCGCAATGCGAGGGCCAGATCGCGCACCGCCTGCGGCGTGCGCGGGCCGAAGCCCAGCAGATAGGAGCCCGGCAGGGCGATGAAGCGGTTCTCCCGCGCCGCCGTGGTGCCGGCGAAGGCCGGAAGCGCGAAGATCATGGACGCCGTGAGCACCTGGCCGGCGCCGCTCATCACCACCACGGCCTGCGGATCGGCCGCAAAGGCGGCCTCGTCGACGGCGGGTTTATAGCCTCTGATGGCGGACAGAGCGTTCTGCGCGCCGGCCAGCCGCAACATGGCGTCCGCGCTGGTCTCCGCCCCGCCCACCACGGCGGTCCCGCCGGAGGCGGAGAGCACGAAGGCGGCGCGCGGCCGGCCGGGCTGGCGCGCCACGCCGTCCGCGACCTGCGCGAAATCAGCCTTGAGGGCAGCGGCGAGCCGGGCGCCGGCCTCGCCCGCTCCCACCGCCTCAGCGACCGCCTCCACCTTGCGGATCACACCCGCCGCATCATGCCCGTCCGGGATCATCACCACCGGCACCGCGGCGCTCTTCAGCACCGCGAGCGCCTCGGGCGGGCCCGACCCTTCGATGGCGAGGATCAGGTCCGGACCGACGGAGAGCACACCTTCCGGGGTGAGGGTGCGTGCATAGCCGACGTTTGGCCGGGCGCGGGCGGCGGCGGGATATGTGCTGGTCTGGTCGACGGCGATCACCCGGTCGCCGAGCCCGAGCGCGAACAGGATCTCGGTGACGGCCCCGCCGATGGAGACGATGCGACGCGCCTGCGCCTCCCCCGGCGATCGCGCTTCGGCACCGGTAGCCCCTCGTCCGAATGGCGCGAGACTTAGAATTAGAGCTAGTATAAATATAGTTCTCGCTTCTCGCATTCGATTTTCGGCGTGTGAATTGATTCGATCCATCGCAATCAGGCCTTCGATGAAGATGCGTTCAGCTGAATTCGATTTTGAATTATTCAAAAATGGAGCGACTGAAGCGCATCAATATTCCGATAATCTCATGCTCCATGTTTATATACATTGCAATATTAGAGCTAATCCACTTGACCATATGGAAGCGAGTCCTTAGGCGGGAGGAAAGCGCCCGATTGCGCACCGGAGCCCGCAAAGCCCTCTTGGGTGGTAGCCAGCAGCCATTTTTCAGGAGCCACGAAATGACTCGCACCCTTGCGGGAGAGCGGAAGCGCGCCGTTTTGCGCCGCGCCTGGTTGTCCAGCGTCGCGGTCGCGGCGATCTCCACCTGCGCCGGCCTTGGCTGGTCGAGCGGTGCCCTGGCGCAAGCCGTTCCCCAGGTCGCCCCGCAGGGCATTCCCGTGCAGATCGTGCAGCCCGGTCCGGACGATGCCCTCGCGCTCGACACCATCACGGTGGTCGCGACCAAGACCGAGCAACTGGCCATCGACACGCTCGCCGGCGTCAGCGTGCTGCGCGAAGACCAGCTTGAGCCGCTCATGGCCAGCCGGATGTCGGAGCTGTTCACCGGCATGCCCGGCACGACGGCGCTCCAGAACGCCAATTCCTCCGGCACCTCCATCAATATCCGCGGCTTGCAGGATTTCGGCCGTGTCGCCGTGATCGTGGATGGCGCGCGGCAGGATTTCACCCAGCTCGGCCATGCCAATCAGGCCGGCAGCTTCTTCTTGGAGCCGGGTCTTGTCGCCGGCGTGGACGTGGTGCGCGGGCCGGTCTCGAACATCTTTGGCTCGGGCGCCATCGGCGGCGTGGTGACGTTGCGCACCAAGGATGCCAACAACATCATCCTGCCCGGCAACACCTGGGGCGTGGAGGCCAATTCCGAATTCGGCTCCAACGGCCCCATGGGCTTCGGTTCCTTGTTCGCGGCCACGCACATCGGGCAGAACGTCGATGTCTTCGCCGGCGGCACCTATCGCAGTCAGTC
Organism: Rhizobiales bacterium 24-66-13; assembly: GCA_002257205.1. Classification (GTDB taxonomy): domain Bacteria; phylum Pseudomonadota; class Alphaproteobacteria; order Rhizobiales; family Xanthobacteraceae; genus NCEH01. The sequence continues at coordinate 5,148 of NCHM01000269.1, forward strand.
CGACTACAAGGACGGCAATGGCGATGTGGTGCAGAATTCCGGCTACGACACCTGGACCGGGATCGCGAAGGTCACGGTGCGCCCCGCCGATTTCCATGAAGTGAAGGTGACCGCCCTCAATTACGACAGCAGCTACACCACCAGCGACGGTGTCGTTACGCCCACCTCGACGCAATATGCCACCGACGTGACGAACCGGACCGTGACGGGGAGCTGGAAATATTCGAACCCCGACGACAATCTGTTCGACTGGCGCAGCAGCGTCTATTGGAACCAGGTCGCCCTCGACCAGACCAAGGTCGCCGGTAGTTCCAATCTCATCACCGGCGCCGTGGGGAACCCGCGCAGCTTCACCATCGATACCGTGGGCTTCGACGTGAACAATACGTCCCGCTTCGACTGGGGCGTGGTGCGCAATGCCGTCACCATCGGCGGCGATTACTTCCATGACGACGTCAGCAACATCGACAATTACGGCTTCGGCGACGGCTACAACCCCTCGGGCGAACGCGGCGTCGGCGGCGGGTTCGTGCAATGGCAGGCGAATTATTCCACTTGGTTCCAGGCCATCGCCGGCTTGCGCTATGACAGCTATGAGCTGAGCGGTGACGGCACCACCAATAGCGGCGATCATCTCTCGCCCAAGCTGACCATCGGCCTCACGCCGCTGCCCTGGTTCACCTTCTATGGTACCTATGCCGAGGGTTACCGCGCCCCGAGCGTCACCGAAGCGCTGGTCGCC
>NCHM01000270.1 GCA_002257205.1 Rhizobiales bacterium 24-66-13
CGCAAAAAGGCGAGGATTTCGCGCGCCGCCTCCTCCGGCGTCGGGCCGACCAGCACGCGCCCGCCCGCCGGTGATCCACCGGTCGCGGCGGCGAGGCGCTCCGCCGCCGTGCCGCCAGCCGGGCGCGCCGCGAGTTTCGGCCGCCTGCGATAGGGCCGCTCCTCGCCTTCGGGAAGAAAAGCGATCCCCTCGGCCGCACGCACGTCCACATCCGCCCGCCGGGCCTTGGCGAAGGCGAAGGGCAGAGGTGCGGGAGCGCCGGCATGCACCGTGACGAGCACCGGCAGGTGCACGGTGACGCGCCGCCGCGCGCCCCGGGGCAGCGCCTGTTCGACGACGACCGTGCCCGCCTCGGCTCCCGGCACGAGCGCCACCGCATCGGGGATCAGCGGCCAGCCGAGGCGATGGGCGAGCGCATAGGGCACCAGCCCGGTATCCTCGCCGCCCTGGCCGCGCGGACCGGCGAGCACGACATCGGGCGCCACCTCTCGAATCGCCTCGGCCAGGGCCGGCACCGGGTCGGCATCGGCCGCCATCCTCAGGTGCGTGAGGCCCGAAAGCCCGCGGCCGAGGGCATCGCGCGGGGCGCCGAGAGCCGGGCCGGCATGCAGGCCATGGGGCGCGGCATCGAGGGTGGCGGCGAGCCGCGCGGCCTGGGCCTCGTTGCGCAGCAGGCACGCCTTGCCCGAGACCGGATGGCGCCCCTCCGAGAGCAGGACCAGGGCCTTCATGCGCCCGCCTCCTCATGCAGGGCCTTCAGCAGCGCCGGCATGACCAATTGCGCATCCTGCACGATGGCGAGCCCGGCGCGCGCGACCATGGCCGCGTGCAAATCAATATTCACTGCAAGCACATGCTCGCATCCCGCGATGCCTTGCAGATGCTGCGGCGCGCCGGCGATGCCGAGGGCGAAATAGCAGCGCGCCGCCAGCACCGTGCCGGAGGCGCCCACCTGCGCGGCGCGGGGCATGAGGCCGGCATCGCACACCATGCGGCTCGCCCCCGGCGTCGCCCGCAGCGCCACGGCAAGGGCACGGAAGGCCTCGAAATCGCTCACCCCATGGCCGGCGGAGAGCACGAAATCCGCTTCGCCGAGCGCCACGGTCGCGGGATCGGCCGGCACCTCCTCCACGGCGAGAATAAAGCTTTCGCGCGGGGCCGGGCGGGGAAGCTCCACCGGCCGCGCCTCGTGTACCACCCGCCCGTGGGGCGCCGCCGCGCCGTCTGCAAGCGTGATGAGGCGCGGCGGGGTGCTTCGCCGCTCCACAGTGCGGCCGCGCGCCGGGCGGGCGATGCTTTTCGCGCTGATCTGCTCGGCGCCGCAGAACAAGGGCTCGTCCAGCCGCACCGCCACGCGCCGGGCCAGATCGCCGCCCGTGGGGGTTTCCGCGAACAGCACATGGCGCGGGGCAAGGGCCGCGATGGCGGCCGCGAGCGCATCGGCGCGGCCGTCGGCATCGTCCCCACAGAGCCCGGCCACGCGATCGGCGCCGGCCGCGCTGGAATCTTCCGGCATAAGGGACGCCAGCAGCAGCACCGCGCCGCCGCCGGCATCGGCCAGCAGGCGTGCGGCGCCGAGCAATTGGCGATCCTGCGTCGTGAGATGCCCACCGGGCGCATCGGCCAGTGCCAAGACCAGGAAGGCGGGATCGTCGATGATCCGAACCTGCGGCGCCTGCGGCGCGAGTTCGGGCGCGGCCGCCTGAGCGTCGAGCGCGCGCGCCTGGATCAACAGACCCTGCCCCAGCAGGTTTTGCCCCAGCAGGCTGAGGTCGAACCTCGGGCGCGCACCGCCCCGCGTCATGGCGGCGGCCCAGTGCGCGCGGGGATCGCGCCGCACGGCGAAGGACCCGGCGTTTGACACAGCGTTCCGCACGGCGCCAGGCTGCGGTGCGCCGAACAGATCGAAGCGCGGGCGCGCATGGCCCCCCGCCGGCGCGGCACCTTGCACGCCACCCACTCGTTGCCCTGCCCGTTCGCCCCTCGGATCGCGGCGCGGGCGGTTCATGGCTGAAGCTCCAGGACGCGGCGCCGGGGCGCGGGCGCGTCCTGCCCGGCTTCGAAGGCGGCAAGCACCAATTCGGCCACGTCGCGCACCTCGGGGCGGGCGCCGCTCACGCCTTCCAGCATGGCGGTGCAGGTGGGGCAGGCCACCGCCACCACGGCGGCGCCAGTTGCGCGCGCCTGGTCCATGCGCAGGTCCGGAATGCGGCGCTCGCCCTCGATATCGCTCAAGGGCGCCCCGCCCCCGCCGCCGCAGCACAGGGAACGGGTGCCGTGCAGCGCCATCTCGCTACGGGCGAGGCCGAGCGCGTCCAGCAGGCGGCGCGGCGCTTCCACCTCGCCATTATAGCGGCCGAGATAGCAGGGGTCGTGATAGGTCACGGCAAGACCGGCGAGCGTGCCCAGCGGCAGGCGGCCCTGCACCACCAGCGCATCGAGAAAGGCCGTGTGGTGCCACACCTCATAATGGCCGCCGAAGGCCGGATAATCGTTGCGCAAAGCGTTCAGCGCGTGGGGATCGGCGGTGAGGATGCGGGCGAAGCGCAGCGTGGAGAGGGTGGCGATATTCTCCCGCGCCAGCCGCGCGAAAGTGGCCTCGTCGCCGAGGCGGCGGGCGAGGTCGCCGCAATCGCGCTCGGCGGCGCCGAGAATGGCGAAATCCACCTTTGCTTCCCGCAGCAGCCGCACCAGCGCCCGCAAGGTGCGGCCGTAACGCAGATCGTAAGCCCCCTCCCCGAGCCAGAGCAGCACGTCCACCGCCATGCCCGGCCGCGCGACCGGCAGGTCCAGCCCGGCGGCGAAATCGGCGCGGGCGGAAAGGGCGCGCCCGCCCGCCTCGTCGGTGTCGCGCAGATCGTCCAGCGCGGCGGCGGCTTTTTCCGGCACTTCGCCCAGCATCAAGGTCTGGTGGCGGCGCAGATCGATGATCGCATCCACATGCTCGATCATCATCGGACATTCCTCCACGCACGCCCGGCAGGTGGTGCAGGACCAGAGCGTATCGGGGTGGATCATGGCGACGGCGCCGAGAAGGGGCGCATCCGCCCCGCCGATGCGAGCGACCGGCCGGGCATGGGGATAAGGGCTGCCGGCATAGTCGCTCGTGCCGCCCTCCATGGCGCCCACCAGATCCTGGATCAGCGCCTTGGGATTGAGCGGCTGGCCAGCGGCGAACGCCGGGCACGCCGCCTCGCAGCGCCCGCATTGCACGCAGGCATCGAAGCCCAAAAGGCGGTTCCAGGCGAAATCCGCCGGCGTCTCCACGCCGAGCCGCTCCGCCTCAAGATCCACGGGCACCAGCGCCACGTCGCGCGTTCCGGAAAAGCGCGCCGGACGCGGGTGCGCGGCAAGATGCAGCGCACCAGCCAGGGCATGGCGCATGGGACCGCGCGCGGTCTGCCACGCGAGCGAAAGGCCGGCGGCGGCGGTGAAAGCGAGCGCCACGAGGCCGCCGGAAGCGCCAAGCGCCGCGAGTGCTGCAACCAGCAGGGCGCCGGTGGCATATCCCATCAGCAGCCAAGGCAAGATCTGGAACCGCCCGCCCGAGAGCCGGTGCGGGCGCTTCGGATAGCGGCGCAAGCCGACCACGCAGGCGCCGGTGAGCATGAGCGCGAAAGCGAGCGCGGTGAGCGCCCAATAGGCGCGCGATCCGCCCAAAGCCGGCACGATCCCGAGCGCCGCCAGCCCCGATCCCGCCAGCAGCCCGCCCGCCACCAGCATGTGCATGCGCGCGGCGCACGCATCGCGCTCGACGATGTGATGCACATCCACGAGATAACGCCTCGGCACGGCCAGGAGGCCCGCCACCCAATCCACCCGCGCCGCGCGGCCCCGCCGCCACAGCATGACGCGCGTGGCGATGCCGGCGAGCGCGACCAGGGCCATCAGCCACACGAGCAGGGACAGGCCAAAGGCGGCGGAAAAGCCGGCGTTCATGGCTCAGATATCTTTGCAGAGGCGCAAGGAGTCATAGATGGCGGCATGGATGTTCCGCCCCGCCAGCGCATCGCCTACCCGATAGAGCGCGAAACCCTTGGCGAGATCGAACGGCTGCGGCGTGCCGGCGACGATGGCGTCGAGGTCGATCTGGCCCGCATTCACCGAACGGGCTTTGAGCGCGCGATAGATTCCATCCACCGGCAAGGTGCCGTATTCGACGACCACATGATCGACGATCCGCTCCTCCTCCGCATCGATGAAGGTGTTGCGCAGCGCCGCCACCAGCCGGTTGCCCTCGGGATAGATCTCGATCAAATCGAGATTGGGCGAGAACACGACGCCGAGCTTGTACAGCTCGCGATAATGGATCGGCTGGTTGGTGGTGCCCACTTCCTGCGCCAGGAGGCGATCGGAGGTGACGAATTCCACCAGGCACCCGCGCTGCGCCAGAACTTCGGCGGTGGAGGCCGCATTGTGCTGGCCCATCTCGTCGAACAGCAGAACCGAGCCGGACAGTTCCACCTTGCCGGTGAGGACATCGCTGGTTGAAACCGCACGCTCGGCGCCCTTGGCGGGACCGAGGCTCGGCGCGCCGCCGGTGGCGAGGATCACCACGTCGGGGGCCTCGGCGAGGATGGCGTCTTCGCTCGCCTCGGTGCCGAGGCGCAGGTCCACGCCCAGCTTCACCACCTGCCCCACAAGCCAGCGCGGAATGCCCGAAAGCGCCTCGCGCCAACCGGCTTTCGCGGCAATGTTGATCTGCCCGCCGGCGACCGCGTTCTTCTCGAACAGCACCACGCGATGGCCGCGTTCGGCGCACACCCGCGCCGCCTCCAGCCCGCCCGGCCCGGCGCCCACCACCACCACCTTGCGCCGCACGTCCGCCTTGGGGATGACATGGGGCATGGTGGCTTCGCGGCCGGTGGCGGCGTTCTGGATGCACAAGGCATCGCCGCCCACATAGATGCGGTCGATGCAATAGCCGGCGCCGACGCATTGGCGAATATCGTCCTCGCGCCCCTCGCTGAGCTTCTTCACCAGATGGGGATCGGCGATATGGGCGCGGGTCATGGCGACCATGTCCACATGCCCTTCCGCCACCGCGCGGGCGGCGGTGGCAAGGTCCGTCACGCGCTGGGCGTGGAACACGGGAACCTCCACCTCGCGCTTGATGGCGCTCGGCAGATGCAGGAACGGCGCGACGGGGAACGACATGTTGGGCAGCGAAATCGCGTGCGCCATGTCGTCCCGCGCCTGGCCGCCGAGCACATTGATGAAATCCACCAGCCCGTCGCGGGCATAGGTGGCGGCAATCTCCACGCACTCTTCCTGCGAAAGGCCATCGGCGATCATCTCATCGCCCGACATGCGGATGCCGATAACGTAATCGTCGCCCGCCGCGCGGCGCATGGCCTCAAGCACCTCGCGGCCGAAGCGCATGCGGTTTTCCAGGCTGCCGCCGTAACGGTCGGTGCGATGGTTGACGGACGGCGACCAGAATTGGTCGATGAGATGGCCGTGGGCGGCGGAGACCTCGCAGCCGTCGAGCCCGCCTTCCTTGCAGCGCCGCACCGCCTGGGCGAAATCGCGGATGATGCGGGCGATCTCCTCCTCTTCCAGCTCCTTGGGGATGGTGCGGGAGGCGGGCTCGCGGCGGGGCGAGGAGGAGACGGTGGGAAACCAATTCTCCGTATCCCATTTGGTGCGCCGGCCCATATGGGTGAGCTGGATCATCAGCCGCGCGCCGTGCCGGTGGATGCGGTCGGAAAAGCTCTGAAAGAACGGGATGACGCTGTCGTCGGCCACCGACACCTGGTTCCAGGGGGCGGCCGGGCTATCCAGCGCCACCGAGGAGGAGCCACCGAACATGGTCAGGCCGATGCCGCCCTTCGCCTTTTCCTCATGATAGAGCTGATAGCGCTCCTGCGGCTT
>NCHM01000271.1 GCA_002257205.1 Rhizobiales bacterium 24-66-13
TGGGGCTCAACGATTCCAAGAAGCTGACGCGCGAGGTGCGCGAGCGCCTGTTCGCCGAAATCTGCGCCACCGCCGAGGTTTCGGTCTGCCTCGCGCCGCCCGCGCGCATCGACCGCGACAATATCCGCCAGGCGACCTTATGGGCGCTGGCCCATGCCGTGCGCGGCCTGCCGTGCGCGCCGGCGCTGGTCTTTGTCGATGGAAACGATCGCCCGCCGTTATCCTGCACGGTGGAAATGATCATCGGCGGCGACGGGCTGATCGCCTCCATCGCCGCCGCTTCCATCGTCGCCAAGGTCACGCGCGACCGGCTGATGTGCGGCCTCGGCGCGCAATTCCCGGCTTATGGGTTCGAGCGTCACATGGGCTATGGCACGCCCGAGCACGGCAACGCGCTGCGCGCCCACGGGCCGTGCCGGCATCACCGCCAATCCTTCACCCCGGTGCGCGAGCAGCAATTGCTGCTGTTCGGAACGCCGACCCCGGAGGTGGAGGCCGAGGGGCTCGTCGCGGCGGAATAGCGCGTTCGCCCTTCAGGCGGCTTGGCCCGCCAAACCGAGCACCTTTTCCACATTGTGGCGGTGCACGGCTTCATAGGGCTCGAAATAGCTGACCGCCCCGGTCGCCAGCGCCTCGGCGGCGAAGGTGGACAAGTCCTGCGTCGCCAGTTCCGGCTCGCGTTGGAGCCGCAGCAGCTTTTCCACATAGAGCCGGGTGGCGGCGATGAAGGCCGGCGGATAGCCGCCCGCGAGGATCTGCTCCTTGGAACCATGATTGGGCAGGATGGTGGAGATATCCCAGCCCGCCATGCGGTCGAGATCGCGCAGATGGATCGCCAGCCGGTCTTCTTCGGCGACATAAGTGATGGGGTCTTCCAGCGTATCCCCCGCCAGCAGCACGCCGCCGGGCAAAAGCGCCACCGTGCCGTCGCGGCTGTGAATGTCGAGCTGGCGCAATTGCACCGGGATCTTCCCGACCATCAGGTCCAGCGTGCCGGAGAACAGGGCGTTGGGGAGGATCAGCGGCTTGATCGGCGGATCGCCGCTTTCCAGCGCATCCTTGTGGGCCGCGAGGAGTTCGGCGGTGTCCTTATTGGCGATGATCTCGCAATCGGCGAATACCTCGGTGCCGGCCACATGGTCGTCGTGCCAATGGGAGAGCACGAGGCGCATGCGCTTTACGCCCATGTCCTCCAGCGTGCGGCGGATGATGCGCGCGTGCGGCACGGAGATGTGCGGGTCGTAGACCAGCGCGTCGGCGCCATCCACCACCGCATAGGTGCAGATGCCGAGGGCGAAGGCGCCGTCGTCCAGCCAGTTCGGCTTTTCGGAATACAGCCGCACGCCGGGAATGCGGCCGTCATAGAAGCCGAGCAGATGGGGTGCGAGGCGCAGCACCTCCATGGTCGCGCCATAGTCCGGCATGGGGGAATCCTTGCGGGCGGGAGAGGCGGCTATTCGGCCGCCGCCTTGGAATGGCCGAGCCGCTGGGACAGCGTCACAAGCAGGTCGCGCGCGGCGTCCGCGATCACGGTGCCGGGCGGGAAGATGGCTTCCGCGCCGGCCGCGCGCAGGGCCTCGTAATCCTGCGGCGGCACCACGCCGCCCACCACCACCATGATGTCGCCCCGCCCTTCCGCCTCCAGCGCCTGCTTCAGCGCCGGCACGAGCGTGAGATGTCCGGCGGCGAGCGAGGAGATGCCCACCACATGGACGTCATTCTCCACCGCCTGCCGGGCGGCTTCCTCTGGGGTGGCGAACAGGGGGCCGATATCCACGTCGAAGCCGAGATCGGCGAAGGCGGAGGCGATCACCTTCTGGCCGCGATCGTGCCCGTCCTGGCCCACCTTGGCGACGAGGATGCGCGGGCGGCGGCCCTCGGCGTGCTCGAACTCTTCCACCTGCCGCTGCACCTTGCCCACCTTGTCGGTCATGGCGCCGGCCTCCCGCTTGTAGACGCCGGAAATGGCGCGGATCTCGGCGCGATGGCGGCCGAACACCTTTTCCAAAGCGTCGGAGATTTCGCCCACGGTCGCCTTGGCGCGGGCGGCATTGACGGCGAGTTCCAGCAGGTTCGCGCCCTGGCTCGCGCCATTGGTGAGGGCGGTGAGGGCGCTTTCCACCTCGGCATCGCTGCGCTCGGCCTTGAGGCGCTTGAGCTTGTCGATCTGCGCGGCGCGCACGGCGGAATTGTCCACCTTCAGCACGTCGATCTGTGCCTCGGTGAGCGGCTTGTATTTGTTGACGCCCACCACGGTCTGCGCGCCGCCGTCGATGCGGGCTTGGGTGGTGGCGGCGGCCTCCTCGATGCGCAGCTTGGGAATGCCGGCCTCGATCGCCTTCGCCATGCCGCCGAGGGCTTCCACTTCCTGGATATGGGCCCAGGCCTTGGCGGCAAGATCGGCGGTGAGCCGCTCGACGAAGAAGGAGCCGCCCCACGGGTCGATCTGGCGCGTGGTGCCGCTTTCCTGCTGCAACAGGATCTGGGTGTTGCGGGCGATCCGGGCCGAAAAGTCGGTGGGCAGGGCCAGCGCCTCGTCCAGCGCATTGGTGTGCAGCGACTGGGTGTGGCCTTGCGTCGCCGCCATGGCCTCGACGGCGGTGCGCATGACGTTATTGAACACGTCCTGCGCGGTGAGGCTCCAGCCCGAGGTCTGGGAATGGGTGCGCAGCGGCAGGGACTTGGGGTTCTTCGCCCCGAGGTCGGTCATCAGGCGGGTCCACAGGAGGCGGGCGGCGCGCAGCTTCGCCACCTCCATGAAGAAGTTCATGCCGATGGCCCAGAAGAAGCTGAGGCGCGGCGCGAACACGTCGATGGGCAGGCCGGCGGCGGCACCGGCGCGGCCGTATTCGACCCCGTCCGCCAGCGTATAGGCAAGTTCCAGATCCTGCGTCGCGCCGGCTTCCTGCATGTGATAGCCGGAAATGGAGATCGAGTTGAAGCGCGGCATCTCCTTGGAGGTGTAGGAGAAAATGTCCGAGATGATGCGCATGCTCGGCAAGGGCGGATAGATATAGGTGTTCCGCACCATGAATTCTTTGAGGATGTCGTTCTGGATCGTGCCCGAGAGCTTGGCGTGGGGCACGCCCTGTTCCTCGCCCGCGACGATGAACAGCGCCAGGATCGGCAGCACCGCGCCGTTCATGGTCATGGACACGCTCATCTGGTCCAGCGGGATGCCGGAAAACAGCGTGCGCATGTCGTAAATGCTGTCGATGGCCACCCCGGCCATGCCCACGTCGCCGGCGACGCGCGGATGGTCGCTGTCATAGCCGCGATGGGTGGCGAGATCGAAGGCGACCGAAAGCCCCTTCTGCCCGGCCGCGAGATTGCGGCGGTAGAAGGCGTTGGAATCCTCCGCCGTGGAGAAGCCGGCATATTGCCGGATGGTCCACGGCTGGTTCGCATACATGGTGGGGTAGGGGCCGCGCAGGAACGGCGCGATGCCGGGATAGGTGTCGATGAAATCGAGCCCCGCCACGTCCTGCGGGCCGTAAAGCGGCTTCAGCGCAATCCCCTCGGGCGTGACCCAGGGTGCGAACTTGGCCGACGGTGGCGCCAGATCCGGCGCGCGCCAATCGATATCGGCGAAGGCGGGCAAGCGGCTCATGTCTCATCCTAACTCAGTTCGGCGCACCGCGCGAGCAAGCGCTGGGTGACGCAAGTCCAGTTCGCACGTCCAGTCCAGTTCAGGCACTCAATTGCTGCTGGGCGGTGCCGAGCACATCCAGCACGTCGCAGCCGGCGAACAGGAAACCGTCCACGCCGGCGGCGCGCCATGCCGCCTCCTGTTCGCCCGGCCGGCCGGCGAGCCACACGGCTTTCGCACCGGCGGCCTTCAGCGCGCGGGCGGCCGCTTCCGCCTGCTCGCCATAAATTTCGTCGGAGCCGCACAGGCAGGCGATGCGCGCGCCCGAGCGAGCGAACGCGGCGGTGAGGTCCTCCAGCGTCGCGAACCCTTCCGGCACCGGGGCGGCGATGCCGCCGGCCTCGAACAGATTGCGGGCATAGGTGGCGCGCGCCGTGAAGGCGGCGACGGGGCCGAGCGTCGCGAGGAAGGCGGTCGGCGTTTCCGCCTCGGCGGCATCGCGCAGGGCCTCGAAGGGTTCGGCGAGGCGGTGGGGCGCGAGCGCGCCGGCGACCGGCACCGGCTGCGCGGGACTTTGCGCGAGCACCGCCGGCATGGCTTGGCCCAACAGCGGGAATTCGGAGGTGCCGGTGATGGGCTCCTTGCGGGTCGCCACATCCTTGGCGCGGCGGGCGCGCACTTCGGCCACCTGCTGCTGCCACCAGCCGGTTGTGAGCGCCTGCGCCATGCCGCCCTTGCCCTCGATGGCGCGGAAGATCTGCCAGGCGGCGGCCGCGAGGCCTTCGGTCTGCGTCTCCATGGCCCCGGCGCCGGCGGAGGGATCGGCGACGCGGTGCAGGTTGGATTCCTCCAGCAGCACCAATTGCGTATTGCGCGCGAGCCGCCGCGCGAACGCATCCGGCAGGCCGAGCGCCTGGGTGAAGGGCAGCACGGTCACGCTGTCCGCTCCCCCCACGCCGGCGGCGAAGGTGGCCACCGTGGCGCGCAGCAGATTCACATAGGGATCGCGGCGCGTCAGCGAACGCCAGGCGGTGGTCGCATGCACATGGGCGGGCCGGGCGGCAACGCCGCTCTCGCGCTGCACCGCCGCCCAGAGCAGGCGGAGCGCGCGGAATTTCGCAATGGTGGCGATCTGGTTCACGTCGGCGGTCAGCGCCAGCTCAATCTGGCCGAAGGCGGCCTCCAGCGACACGCCCGCCGCTTCCAGCGCCCGCAGATAGGCGACACCGGTGGCGAGCACGGCCGCCAGCTCCTGCGCATCCGAGGCGCCGGCCGCGTGATGCACGGCCCCGTCGGCACGGGCGAAGCGGGCTTTGAAGCCCTTGCCGGCGAGGATGCCGGCGGTCTCGGAAAAGCGCTGGGCAAGATTGGCCCAGGGCAGGGGCGCGGACCCCGCCGCCGCGAGATCGCCGATGGGATCGAGGCCGAACGAGACCGAGAGATCCGCCGGGCTATGGCCGCGATCCTGCACCAGCTTGGCCAAGGCGAGCGCATTCTCGCGGCCCTTGAAGCCGCCGCTCTCCAGGCGCGTGTCGATGAGGTCGAGCATCACCTCGTCCAGCACCCGGTCCAGCACCTCGCCGTCCGGCAGGCCGAACCCGTGGGCGTGGGGCGAGGAGGCATAGACCAGCGTGAGGCCGGAGGCGCCGCCGTCGAGGTCTTCCAGCGCCTGGGCGTTGGCGGCGTCCTTGTCCGCCTGGTCGATGCGCGCGCTGATGATCCAGGGCGCGCCGGCCGGGCGCCCGGCGATGGGCAAGGCATCGCGCTTGCGCGGCGGCAGGGGATCGAGCGAGAGCCCCTCATAGGTGCGGGTCACCAGCTTCTTGTCATAGGGCGCGCCCTTCAGCACGCCTTCCACCAGCTTCAGCCAGTCCTCGCGCGTCACGGGGGGCAGATCGGTGGTGAACGGCAAGGGGCCGGTTTCCTCGGTCATCGCGCAAACTCCTCGCTGGAGGGGGCGGGCGGCAGGCGCAATTCCTGCGCGGCCAGGGCCTCTTCCCCCGTGAACATGTAATCGCGCCGCACCGGCACATCGTCGCGCCGGTCGGACAGCAGCAGCTGGAACACCATGTTGGAGCCGTGCAGGAAGCCCAGCTCCACCGCCGCGAGATAGAATTCCCACATGCGGGTGAAGCGGGCGCCCATCATCGCCTCCACCTCGCCATGGCGCGCCTCGAACCTGTGGCGCCACGCGCGGATGGTCCAGTAATAATGCAGCCGCAGCACCTCCATGTCGGCGACCCACAGATGGGTGCGCTCGGTGGAGGCGAACACTTCCGACAG
>NCHM01000272.1 GCA_002257205.1 Rhizobiales bacterium 24-66-13
TCGAACAAGGTGACGAGGGTCGCCCCCACCAGCAGCCCGCGATCGAAGATGATCCAGAGCGCCCGCAGCACGGACGACGGCGGCGGGATGAGCAGCGCCGATACGCCGAACAGGCGGGGCAGCGCCTCCCACAGGCCGAAGATGACGATGCCCGCGACCAGCGGCGGGCCGTAGCGATGGAGGATCTGCTTGAGGCGCGAATTCATGGCGTTTGCTTTCCGATGCGCTCAATGCGGGTCCGAGGCGAAGTAGGCGCGCAGCTTGTCGGCAAGCTCCACGAACACGGGATCGACGCGGGTGCGGCTGCTGCGCGGGCGCGGCAAGGGCACGTCCACCACCTCGATGATCGAGCCGGGGCGGGGCGAGAACACCGCCACCTTGTCGGCGAGGAGAAGCGCCTCCTCGATGGAATGGGTGACCAGCACCACCGTCTTCGCGCTCGCCTGCCAGATGCGCAGCAGTTCGAGATTCATGGATTCCCGCGTCAGCGCGTCGAGGGCGCCGAAGGGTTCGTCCATCAACAGCACGTCGGGATCGTGCATCAGCGAGCGGGCGATGGCGGCGCGCTGGCGCATGCCGCCGGACAATTCGTCCGGATAGCGGTCCATGAATTTTTCCAGGCCGACCAGCTGGAGCAGATCCTTGGCCCGCGTCTCAGATTCTTTGCGGTTCAGCTTCAATACTTCGGCCGGCACCAGAACGTTCTTCAGGATCGTGCGCCAGGGCAGCAGCACCGGGGTCTGGAACACCAGGCCGGTGTCGCGGCGCGGGCCGGTGATGGTGGTACCGCGAATGGCCAGGGTGCCGGAAGAGGCCTTCTCCAGCCCCGCGATCATGCGGAGCAAGGTGCTTTTCCCGCAGCCCGAGGGGCCGATGATGCACACGAACTGCTTGTCGTCGATGTCGAGCGAAGTTGCGCGCAACGCCTCGATGACTTCGTTGGACCGGGACCGGAAGGTCTTGCTGACCTCCCGGATCGCGATCGCCGGCGCGGCGTGCCCGCTCATTTGTAGTCCTTCGCCTGGGCGATGATCGCCTTCTTGTCGAAGGCATTGTAATATTCGACGAATTTGTTGGTGTAATAGGTGCTCACGTCCGGCTTCGACTTGATGAGGCCGGCATTGTAGAAGAAATCTTCCGTCTGGATCCATTCTTCGCGGGTGAAGGCGCCGAAGCGGGGATCGGTGCGGCCGTCGACCTTGTATTTGGCGAGGCGGGCCTGAAGGATGTGGATCGCTTCTTTCAGCGCCTGGTCTTCGGGAATATTGGTGGGCTTGGAGGCGGGATACTTCTGCCAGTGAATGCGCACCGCCGCTTCCGGATTGGCCAGCGTGAACTGGGTGCCCATGGCGATGCCGCGGCCCATCTTCTCGGCGACGGTCGGATTGGCGTTCACATAATCCTCATTGCCGAGCAGCATCAGGCTGAGCAGCTTGGAGGTTTCCACCGTTTCGAAATGGCGGAAGGCGAGGCCGTAATTCTCAAGCTGGGCATAGCTCCAGTCCCACAGCGCGAGTGCGTCGACGCGGTTGGCCTTGATGGCGGCGGCGGCTTGCGCGCCGAGGCCGATGGGCAGCCATTTCACGTCCTTCTCGGGATCGAAGCCGATCGAGCGCAGCATCGCCTTTGCCACCGGCACCGCGCCGCTGGCCAGGCTGACCACGCCGATGGTCTTGTCCTTCAAGTCTTTCAGCTGGGTGATGCCGCTGTCCTTGAGCACTGCGATCGTATAGATGGGCTCGCGGACGTGGTTGTACACGGCGATGATCTTCGCGCCATCCTGGCGGCCGAAGAGCAAGGCTTCGGGGCTCGCCATGGTGAATTCGGCGGTGCCGGCGATCACCAATTGAGCGGCGGCGGTGGATCCGCTGAAGGGGGAAACCTCCACATCCAGCCCCTGGGATTTCCAGAACCCCAGCGTCTCGGGAACCGAGGAATGCGGCGCCTCGGCCACCGTCGGGCTGGGCGAGGTGAGCAGATAGCGCACCTTGGTCTGGGCGGAGGCGGGCAGACAGGAGGCGACGAGCAAAAGGCCCGCAGCAAGACGTGCGTGAAGCGATGACATTGTTGCTACCTCTGGATGCGTTCTGCGACGCTGGTTTATACTAGAAAACTAGTCATCTAGATTTGTGTCAAGGCGCTATTTTCACCGCGCCTGCATGTTTCTCAGGCGGCGCCCGGCAAACCGGGGCCGCGCGGGCGGAGCGGCCCCTTCGGAAATCCAGATCCGCCTTTCGGCGCATCTGTTTCAACCAATTGAAAAATAAAGGTTCTAGCATTCGAAACAAAAAAGAGGAGGCGACTGGTGTCACCTCCTCCCGGGAAAAGCAGGACCGATTGCGAAGGACCGGCGCTCTGCGCCCGCCCGCATTTTCATCAGGGCTTCACGCCGCCCCGGCGATGTGCGCCTTTCGCTAATGCGACAAGCCTCCGCCCAGATAGGCTTCATGGACATGCGGGTCCTCGATCAGCGCCTGGCCGGTGCCTTCCAGGGCCATGGTGCCGGTCTCCAGCAGATAGGCATAGTCGCACATTTCCAGCGCGGCATAGGCGTTCTGCTCCACCATCAGCACCGTGGTGCCCGCGGCGCGGATGGTCTGGATGATCGCGAACACCTGCTCGACGATATTCGGCGCGAGCCCGAGCGAGGGCTCGTCGAACAAAATCAGCTTCGGCCGCGACATCATCGCCCGGCCGATGGCCAGCATCTGCTGCTCGCCGCCCGAGAGCGTGCCGGCGATCTGCCGGCGGCGCTCGGCCAAGCGCGGGAACTGCTCGAAAATATGCGCCATGTCGGCGGCGATCCCCTTGCCGTCGGAGCGCAGGAAGCAGCCCATCTCCAGGTTTTCGGCGACGCTCATCTGGCCGAACACCCGCCGGCCCTCCGGGCAGTGGGCGATGCCCTTGCCGAGAATGCGCGCCGGGGAGGCGCGGGTGATGTCCTCGCCATCGAACAGGATCTGCCCGCCCGCCGCCGGCACGAGGCCGGAGATGGCGCGCAGCGTGGTGCTCTTGCCCGCGCCATTGGCGCCCACCAGGGCGACCATCTGGCCGCGCTCCACCTTCAGGGAAATACCCTTGAGGGCCGTGACCTTGCCATAGCGGCAGACGAGGTTGCGGATCTCAAGCATGCTTCACCCCTTGGCCGAGATAGGCCCGGATCACTTCGGGATCGCTCTGGATCTTGCTCGGCGGCCCCTCCGCGATGATCCGGCCGTGGTTGAGCACGACGATGCGGTCGGAAATGCCCATCACCATGGGCATGTCGTGCTCCACCAGCAGGATGGTGACACCGCGCGCACGGATCTTCTGCAGGATCTTGATGAAGTTCGCGGTCTCGGTGGCGTTCATGCCGGAGACCGGCTCGTCCAGCAGCAAAGCCGAGGGATTGGCCGCCAGGGCCAGGGCGACACCCAGCAGGCGCTGGTCGCCATAGGGCAGGCTGCCGCCGAGTTCGTTCGCCTGATGGTCGATGCCGACGACGCGCAGAATCTCCCACGCCTCCTCGCGCAGTTTGTCTTCCTCGCGCTTCTCCTTCGGCAGGCCCAGCAATGTGCCGAAAAGGGTCGCGCGGTTACGCCGGTGCAGGCCGATCAGGGCGTTCTCGAACACCGTATTCTTGTCGAACACGCTGGTGCGCTGGAACGTCCGCACCAGGCCGAGATTGGTCACCTGGTGCGGTTTCAGGCCATTGAGCGAGGTGCCGCGAAACGTCACCTGGCCCTTGGTCGGCCGCAAGAACCCGGTGATGACGTTGAAAGCGGTGGTCTTGCCCGCCCCGTTGGGGCCGATGAGGCTGACCAGCTCGCCCTCGCGCACGTCGAAATTCATGTCGGCGATGGCCACGAGCCCGCCGAAATGCACCGCCACATGCTCGATGGAGAGGGCAATCTTGGCTTTCGCGAAGGCGTTCATGCCTGCTCTCCCTTCTCGGTCAGGGTGAGGGACGCGGGCGCGGACGGGGGCCTTGAGAACCAGCGCTCGATCGCCGGCACGATGCCCTGCGGCAGGATGAAGACGATCAGGATCATCAGCACGCCGTAGAGGATCCATTGCACTTCCGGGCCGACGTATTCGCGCAGCAGCACCGGCGCGATGCCGAAGATGAGGCCGCCCACCAGCGGCCCGGCCAGCGTGCCCTTGCCGCCGGTGATCACCATGATCACCATGGTCACCGTATTGAGGAACATGAAGATCATGGGATCTATGATCTGCAGATAATGGGCATAGAGCCCGCCCGCCGCGCCCGCCATGGCGGCCGAGATGATGGCGGCAAGCACCAGATAGCGCGTCACGTCGATGCCGACCGACATGGCGAGGGATTCATTCTCGCGCAGGGCGATCATGGCGCGCCCATAGGGCGAATTCACGATCCGCTTGATGATGATGTAGCCGAGCGTGATGAAGAACAGCACCACGTAATAATTCTGCCACTTGGCCCAGAGCGTCACATAGCCCGTGAAGTCGGAGCCGAGGGTCAGCGGCGGAATGCCGGGCAGGGCGAGCGGGCCGTTGGTGAGTTCCACCCAATTGAGGGCGACGAGGCGCGTCACCTCGGCGAAGCTCACCGTGACGATGACGAAATAGGCGCCGCGCACGCGGAACGACAGCCGCCCGATGATGTAGCCGCACAGGCCCGCGATGATGGTGCCCAGCACAAGCCCCACAACAGCGGGCCATTGTCCGTGCACGAAGGTGTGGCCGAACAGTGTGACCTCGAAGCCGAGCGTGGTCAGCGCGCTGACATAGGCGCCGATGCCGAAGAAAGCGACATGGCCGAGGCTCAATTGCCCAGTATAGCCCAGCAGCAGGTTAAGGCTGAGCGCGGCCAGGATGAAGATGCCCGAGACCACCAGCGTATGCAGGAAATACTGGTCCTTCAGCCACAGCGGCACGCAGGCGAAGAAGAGAATGACGAGATAGGGAAGCAGGCGTCTCATCCGATACGCTCCACGCGCGCGAACAGGCCGGTGGGCCGAAACAGAAGAACCAGGATGATGATGATGAAGCCCATGGCGTCGCGGTAGCCGGACGAGATATAGCCGGCGCCCAATTCCTCCACGAAGGCGAGGATGAACCCGCCGATGGTGGCCCCGGAAATGCTGCCCAGCCCGCCGAGAATGACGATGGCGAAGGCTTTCAGCGAGGCGAGGTCGCCCATGGTGGGCGTCACCACGAACACCGGGCCGAGCAGCGCGCCCGCCGCCGCCGCGAGGCTCGATCCGAGCGCGAAGGTCATGGTGTAGACGAGGTTGATGTTCACCCCCATCAGCGCCGCCGTGCTGCTGTCTTGGAACGTGGCGCGCATGGCCTTGCCGAGCTTGGTGCGGTTGATCAGCGCGTAGGTCGCCGCGATCAGCGCCAAAGCGAGGCCCAGCACCAGCAGGCGCAGCCAGGAGAGCGAAACCGGGCCGATCACCAGCGGCTCGGTGGGCAGCGGCGAGGGAATGGATTTCGCGACGCTGCCCCAGGTGAGCGTTTCGACATTCTGCAACACGATCCAGGCGCCGATCATCAGCAGCATGGTGGTGTCGATGTCGGCGGTGCGCTTGGGTCGCAGCAGGATCAGTTCGATGAGGGCGCCGAGCACGAGCCCGGCGAAAATCGCAAAGCCGATGGCCAGGAAGAAGTTCAGCCCCAGCATGTTCGCCACGAAATACATCATGTAGGCGCCGAGCGCGTAGAGTTCACCATGGGTGAAGTTCACGACGCGCATGATGCCGAAGATCAGCGTCAGCCCGATGCCGAGCAGGGCATAGGTGCCGCCCATGATCAGCGCATTGGCGAGATGTTGCAGCAACTGGTCCATGAGCGCTCCTATTGGGGGCTCCGCCGCACTTCGCG
>NCHM01000273.1 GCA_002257205.1 Rhizobiales bacterium 24-66-13
CCGCCGCCAGCGTGCCGTTGTTGAGGATGGCCGCCAGCGTGCCCGACACCGTCGTGTAGCCGCCGATGGTGCCCGATCCCCCTAGCCTCGCGCCGGCGTTCACCGTCACCTGCCCACCCAGCGCGCCCATCAGTTCACATCTCAATTTCTGAGCAATTCATTTCCCTGAGACTATAATATTCAGATCAGAATCGGCCACGGGAGGATTACGTATTCCGAACTCTCTCGTCATAATTCCCAGCTTGATGGTAGTTGTGCCAGCGACACAAATATTAGGTAAGCTTGCTAGATTGGTTGGATTTATCGCGACGTTGCCGGTTGTCTCCCAGTGAACTCAGTTTCAGTCTCCCTCAGAAGCTCACCTTGAGCGTGGCATTGAAGCCGTTCTGGGTGACGCTGTCGCCGAACTGGCCGGTATAGGCCACGCCCAGCGTGGTGTTGGCCCCGACCAGCACATCCAGCCCAGCCTCCAGCACCGCCGCATCCTCGGCGATGGCAACACCCGTCACGGTGAAGGCATCGGACGATGCGAAAGCCTGACTGATCGCCGGGGTGACGTCGCCGAAGGCATGACGCCAGCCGATCGCCCCGCGTAGCGTTGCGTCGTAACTGCCCAGAATGATCTCCTTCGAAACGCGTAGGCCCAGCGTGGTGAAGGTGGTGTCCATGTCCGAGCCATCGGAGTACAGCGCCGCGGCGCCGCCCTGCTCGAAGTAGCTCCCGCCGTCGAGCCGAACGTAGGAGAGGTTGGCATAGGGCTCGAACGAGGCGAAGGCGGCATCGATGCGCCAGCCGAGCTCGCCGAAGGCCTGGAACGTGCCGACGTCGTAATCGGCGTTCAGGCTGTCATAAAAGCCGGTGAAGCCGACCGAGCGGGCCGTCGACACGTCCTGCCATGTGTAGGCAAGGCCGGTGCGCAGCGCGAGCGGACCCCAGACCTTGCCGCCGTAGAGACCGACATGCCAGTTGTCGCTGTTGCCGGACGAGTTGCGGCCCGGCACCGAGAAATCGGTGTAGCTGTAGCCGCCGGCCACACCCAGCCGCCAGCCATCGCCTATGGTGGCATCGGCGCCGATCAGGAAGCCGCCCGTGGAGTCCGAGACACCCGCCGCATTCCCGTTGCCATTGAACTCGCCCCAGTTGCCGAAACCCGTGCTCCACAGCGCAAAGCGCTCCGTCGTCGCCGGGGCAGCCACCGCTTTTACCGGCATGGCCATGTCCGCCGCCACCTGCACCGAAGACGGCGCGGCATAGCCGAGCGCACCACCCTCATAGCTCACCACCACACCCCTCGAAGCGCCGACGCCACCCTGTGCTGCCCGGAGGCGGTCGGTCAGCGCACCGCGGATCAGCGAGCTCTGCTCCATGAACACGCTCTGCACTGATGCATGTACCTCGCCCGAGAGTTGGTTGAACGCGCCGCGGGCCGCTTCCGCCGAGGAGAGGAACAGGATGGAGTTGTACAGCGCCAGCGGCGCACCCGATTGCGCCAGCGTGTCCAGCGCCGAGGCGGTGGCATACTGGTTGGGCGTGATGGCCGCCGAGGTAAAGACGGCCGGCGGCGTCGGCTCGGGATCGGGACCCGGCGTATCGCCCGTCACCGTGATGGTCAGACCGAGACTGTCTCCCTGTGCGACCAGGTCGGCGTTCAGGAAGAACGACGGCGCGATCGTGCTTTCGAAGGCCCCGGTGATGCCGCCTGCCGCGGTCAGGATGGTGTAGTTCTGACCGTTCCGGTAGCTCACGGCGGGGTCGAGCGCCGAGAGTTGCACCGTGCCGCCATTGAGGATCGCCCGCCCGCTGGCGGCGATCAGGTCGCTCGTCCCATTGCTGGCCACCTCGACTTGGTAGAACGAGCCGGAATTGAAGGTGACGTCGCCGTTCACGTTGAGGGTGCCGATCGAGTTGCCCGGAGCGGCGGTGCCGCCGGAAGACACCGTCACCGGTCCCATCGTGCCGTTGCCGCCGAGCGTGCCGCCCGAGAGCACGTTGATCGGCCCGCCCAGCGTGCCGTTCACCGACAGCAGCCCGTTCGCCACCGTGGTCAGCCCGGTGAACCCCGCGCCGTCGCCGGTGTAGTTCAGCGACGCCGCGCCGGTCTTGCCGAAGGCGCCCGCGCCCGACAGCGTGCCGGCATAGGTCGCAGCACTGTCCGCATTCAGGGTGAAAGAGGCGCCACTGCCGATCGCGGTATCCCCGGTGAAGCCTGCGGCCTCGGCGGAAAGGCTGCCGCCCAGTATGTTCCAGTCGACCGTCGACATGCCCGACAGCGCCAGCGCGCCGGTTCCCAGCTTGGCCAGCGTACCGGGGCCGGAGATCGTCCCCGAAAGATCGAGTTCGGCGCCTGCCGCCACGTCGAGGCCGCCGGTCGTTTGCACCGACACATCGCGCGCGCTGGTAAAGCCGTCCGTCGTCGCCAGCGTGCCGCCATCGAAGGTGAGCGCCCCCGCGTCATTGCCGAGGTTCGTGTCGGCCGACACCGTAACGGTGCCTTCCTCGAAGACCGTCCCGCCCGCATAGTCGTTCGTCCCCGACAGCACCAGCGTGCCGAGGCCCTGCTTGATGAGCCCGCCATCTCCGGTGATGACGCCGGTCAGGCCGAGCGAGGTGCCGGTGGCGACGTCGAAGATACCGTTGGCCGTCAGCGTCACACTGCGCGACGTGGTGATGTCTCCCATCGTCGCCAGCATGCCGCCATTGAACGTCAGCCTGCCCGAGCCGAGATTGCCGTTCGAGGAGACCTGGAGCGTTCCTCCAGACAGCATCGTCCCGCCCGCGTAGTCGTTCGTCCCCGACAGGATGAGCGTGCCCGCCTCGGTCTTGATGAGGCCACCGGTGCCGGTGATCGCCGTCTCGATGGTGGCGCTGTCCGCCAGCACGCGGATTTCCGCCATGCCGTCCGGCACCAGTGCGCCGGAACCCGACAGCACATAGTCCTCGTCGACGAATTGCAGTCCCTCGAAGCTCTGCGAACCCTCGACCACGACGGTGCCGCCCGTGAGGCCACCCGCATCCTTGAAGATCGCGATGTGGCCCGCCCATGTGGTCGGCAGGGTGCCGCCGTCATTGAACCACTTGGCGGCGTCGTTATCCCAGACGTCGCTGCCGCCCTGCTGCCAGCGTTGCAGCGTGTCGCTGCCCGCTGCGCTGACGAAGAGGTCGACATAGCCGGACCCCAGCGCTACGCCGGTCTCGATCGAGAAGGAAGCCGCGTCCGGCGGCAGCGGCAGCGGCGTGCCGAACTCCAGCCCGCGATCCACCAGCGTGCCGCCGAAGGTCATGAGCCGGTAATAGCCGAGCCCGACCTGCGAGGGATCGTTCGCCGCCGTCAGGTTCAGCGTGCCGTCGAGGGTGAGGCCACCCGTCACCTCCACCCGGTCGCTCAGCCCGCCGCCCACCGAGGCGCCCGGCGCGCCGAGCTCGAAATCGAGCACCGCGGTCTCGTCGAACGCGAGGTTCCCGTTCACATGCAGCGTGCCGATCGAATTGCCCGGAGCCAGATGGCCCTCCACCGTCGTGCTGCCCACCGTGCCGATGCCGCCCAAGGTGGCACCGCCTTGCACGGTGACGGCGGAACCGGCGATGGAACCATTCACCACCAGCGTGCCCGCCGCCACCGTGGTCGCGCCGGTATAGGTGTTGGTGCCGGCAAGCGTCAGCGTGTTCGCGCCAAGCTTTTTCAGTGCGCCCTGTGCAGTGCCGGTGTCCTCGGTGATGTTCTGGGAGAATGTGACGTCATCGCTGCGGTTGAAGGTCAGCGTGGCGTTGCCGTCCGCGAAAAACACCGCGCCCGTGCCGAGGCTGCCATTGCCGGAGAGCCACAGATCCGCATCATCGGCAATCGTGGTGCCGCCGCCATAGGTATTCGCGCCGGTCAGGGTCAGCAGCCCGGAGCCGGTGACAGCCACGCTGCCGCTGCCGGAAATCATGCCCGCATAGGTCTGGGTATTTATGTTGTTGAACACCAGCGCGGCATTGTTCTCGATGTCGCTCGCCAACGCGGCGTCGATGCTGCCATTGCCCAGGCGCAGCGTGCCGGCGTTGATGGTCCAGCCGCCGGGGGCGGTGGTCGTGCCGGTGAGGGTCCAGGTGGACGCGCCATTCTTTACGTAGGCGTCGAAGCCGCTGAAGGCGGCGGCGAGGCCGAAGCTGTCATTGGCGGCGCCGCCCAGCGCCAGGATGTTGCCGGTGCCGGTGACGGAGATGCCGCCGCCAAAGGAGTAGCCGGCGCGCAGTTCCAGCGTATTGTTGTTGCCGGTGATCTCGACCGCCTTGCCCTGCGTGGCGCCTAGGCCGCCCTCGATTCGGGAGGCGGTGACGAGGGTGTTGTTGTTGCCGGTGATGGCTACGCCCGTGCCGCCGGGGCCGTCGGGTGTAAAATAAACACCACCAATGATGCTGCCGCCACTGTGGATGAGCGTGCCGCCGTCCGTCAGCAATACGCCGGTGCCGGCGGACACTGCGTCGGCGGAGCCGCCGACAATGATGCCGGCATTGAAAACGGTGCCGCCATTGACGGTGACGGCCGTCACGCCGGCAGCGCCGGAGGTGTACCACGATAGGGCAATCGTACCATCATTCACCAGCTCGCCGCCGTTCTGCACGGTGACGGCATTGCCGATGGTGACGGACGAGTTGATCTTCAGCGTCGCGGCCCCGCTGGCGGGCGCGACCGTGACGGTATTCATGTATGAGTTGAGGCCCAGCGCAAAGTTGCTGCCCGCCACCAGCGTGCCGCCAGTGACCATGGTGCCGCCGGTGTAGCTGTTGGCGGCGGTCAGAATGGTGATGCCGCTCCCGTTCTGGTTCACGCTGCCGCTGCCGCCGATGGCGAGCCCGAACGCGTAGCTGTCATCGGACTGGTTGAAGTTGACGACGCCGTTATTGGTCAGGCTGGTAATGCCGGCGATGCTGCCCGCCACCGCCGCGTTCGGCGTGGCGTTGCCGAAATTGAGGGCGCTGCCGGAACGGATGGTGAAATCGCTGCCGAGGCCGAAGGTGAGGTTACCGGAAAGGTTGAGCGTGCCGGCGCCACCCGCGCCGCCGGCGCTGGTCGTGCCGCCGACACCGTCCGTGCCATCGCCGCCGCGGTCGCCGCCGAGGATGAGGTGGCCGTTCGCGCCGATGGCGACGGAAGTGGAGGCACCCACGGTGAGGCTGCCCGCGCCGCCATTGCCGCCGCCATTGCTGCTGCCGCCGTAGCCGCCACCGCCGCCGCCGCTGCCGCCGACCAGCAGCGTTTCCGTCACGGCGAGGCCGCCGCCATTGACGAACACGGCGCCAGCGCCGCCATTGCCGCCTGTTTTGGCATCACTGCCGCCGCCGCCAGCACCGCCAATCAGCAAGGAATTGCCGACGGCCAGGGTGCCGCCGTTTATGGTCAGGGTAGCGTTTCCTCCGGCACCTCCCGGCTCGTTACCGCCGAAGCCGAAGCCGCCGCCGCCGCCGCCGCCACCACCGACGCCAATGAAGCCATAAGAAGCCGAAGCGTCGATCGTCGCATTGCCGTCGGCATCTATCGTGGTCGGGCCATTGCTGCCATCGGCGCCATTTCCGCCGCTTACCACGGAACCGTCGCCCCCGCCTCCGCCGCCGCCATTGCTTCCTCCGTCCCCGCCGCCATCGCTGCCGCCGCCGCCGTCGCCGTCGCCGCCGAGCGCGCCGATCGCACCGCCACCGCCACCGCCAAAATGAAAGGTGCCGCCGCCACCGCCGCCCATATTGCCGGCGCCGCCGGAGGGGGCTGTAGTGGGGCCGTCGCCGATGACGCCGCCGGTGCCCCCGGCTGCGCTGGCGGGGCTGCCGGTGCCGCCCGCGCCGCCGAAATCTCC
>NCHM01000274.1 GCA_002257205.1 Rhizobiales bacterium 24-66-13
TTGCCGGCCTGCTGGAGCACGGTGCCGATGCGCCACGCCGCATCATAGGTCGCCTTGGAGAGCTCGCCCGGCGGGATCAGGATCACCGGGCGGGGCGGCAGCGCGCTCCAGGCGGTGGCGAGGTCGCGAATGTCCGAGGCGTTATAGGTATAAGTGAAGCGCGTCGCCGGATTGAATTCCAGGATATTGCCGATGGAACGCTCGTCGCCGCACAATTCCTGCGAGATCACCGAGGACCAGGCGAGGTTCAGATTGACGAAGCCGGTCGGGCGGATGTCGCCGGAAATCGGCAGGATTTCCGAGACGATGCCCTTCTCCCCCTCCACCGGGCGGGAGAATTGCGGGGTGCCGTCCACCGAGATCACATAAGTCGTGTGGCCGCCGTCGCCGCGCAGATAACGGCCGTCGAGCTTGATCTGGGCATCGCGGATGCGCACGCCGGCGGGAACGGGGAGGAAGATTTCGCGCCGCGCATCCATGCCCCAGAGCGAGATCGGCCGGTCGATGCCGAGGTCTTCCAGGTTCAAGGTGACGGTGATCGCGCGGTCGCTGGCGAGGCGGGCGAGGGCCGTCGCCGCCGTTTCCGGGACCGGGGCGGCCTGCGGTGCGGTGTCTTGAGCCGGCTGGGCCTGCGGCGGCTGTGCGGTCTGGGCCTGTCCGGTCTGGGTCTGCCCGGTTTGATTTGGCCCCGTCTGGTTTTGAGCCAATTGGGCCAGAGTCAATTGGGCCATGGTCATCTGGGCTTGGACGCCGCGGGCCGAAGCCGGCTGGGTCTGCGCGTGCGCGTGCGTCGCGGCATAGGCCGGCGCCATCGCGGCAAGGGCAAGCAGGACCCGCAAATGACCATTGTGCTTAATCATCGTCGTGTCTCGAAAAGGAATTGTATGGGGCTTCTTCTCGTATCGGTCCGGCTGCACGGGGAGATTGACCTTGGAAATCCCAGACCGAAAACCCCGGACGCTGCGTTCTGCTTTTCGGGCCATTGTCCGGACCATGGCCAGGAAAGTGTTGGATATCCTGTGGATAGCTAGAGCGCAAGAAGAATCAAACTTACTATAATACCATTTTCTCGGGCTTTGCGCTTGCGGCACGGCGAAACGTTCCGACTGCGACGTGCCGGCGCGCGTAAAAACGCCCGGCCGATCGGTTTTCCGAGATCCCATCCCTGAAATGGTGGAACTCATTTCCACGCCCCCCGGCACCTGCGCAGTGACGATGCCCCTGGCATTCGACCCACAGCTGCGTTTTCGTCCGATATCCTGCCCACGTGGCGGTCGATGTCGACCGGCCAAGTGGACCTCCCGTTCTTTCTATTGCATCCCTTGGTTAAATTTTCTCCGCGCCTGCACGTATTCCGTCCGGCGCGGGTTGGCCGCGGGGGGCTATGGACAGGGGCGGGCGGCCTTTGCTAAAGGTTGAGCTCCGCCCCCCGCTTCGCGACCGGGGGCGGCGCTGTTTTCCTAAGGACATTTCCTCAAGGCCTTTTCCGGGGACTTGGTTTTCTCCTTGCGGCGTTGCGGGCGTAGTTCAGTGGTAGAACGACAGCTTCCCAAGCTGTATGTCGTGGGTTCGATTCCCATCGCCCGCTCCAATTCCCGGTCGCCAATTCCCGGTTGCCGCGCCGCATCCGGCGGTGAGCTGGCAAGTGGCGCGAGACCGCCGAACATGGCCAAGCCCATCCTGATGCCCAAGCTCATCATGCGGATCGACTTTCCCCCCGAGGATCGTCTCGGGCGCGGCAAGATCGAATTGCTGGAAAATATCCGTTCCGAAGGCTCGATCACCAATGCCGGCCGGGCCATGGGCCTGTCCTATCGCCGGGCCTGGATGCTGGTGGCGGCGATGAACCGCATGTTCTCCACGCCCGTGGTGGAATCCAAGCGCGGCGGCGGCGGGGGCGGCGGCGCCGTGCTCACCGCGTTCGGTGAAGAGCTGATCGCCCGTTTCCGCGGCATGGAGGCCAAGGCGCGCCGGGCGCTCGCCGAGGATCTCTCCTGGCTCGAAGCGCGCTATGTGCCGCCGGCCGAGCCGGGTGAGGATGGCCCTAGCCCCGACTCTCCGCCAGCGCCACGGATTTGACCACGGCGCACACCGCCATGCCCGGCCGAAGCCCGAGCATCTCGCACGAAAAAGTGGTCAGGCGCGCCAGCACCGATTGCCCGCCGCACACCAGGCGGATGTCGACCATGCCATCGGCCGGCTGGCCGATTTCGGCGATCTGCCCGTCGAGTACGTTGAGCGCGCTGAGCCCCTGGGGCGGGGTGAGCGAGATCATCACGTCGCGGGCCGGAAGGCGCACCCGCACGCTGGTGCCCGGCGGCTGGTCGCAGAACGGCACCCGCATCAGCCCGCTGCCGGTGTCGAGCACGCTCATGTGGTGCGCGGGATCGTGGGAGGCGACCTTGGCCTCGATCACCGCGCCGCTCTCCGCGCGCCCGGTGGCCGCCACGAGATCCGGCTGGGTCAGCACCTGGTCGGCCGAGCCGAGGGCGACCGTGCGCCCGTCCGCCAGCACCACGATGGTGGAGGCGAGACGCGAGACCTCGGCCAGGGAATGGCTGACATAGACGATGGGAA
This sequence comes from Rhizobiales bacterium 24-66-13, assembly GCA_002257205.1. Lineage (GTDB taxonomy): Bacteria > Pseudomonadota > Alphaproteobacteria > Rhizobiales > Xanthobacteraceae > NCEH01. The sequence continues at coordinate 2,578 of NCHM01000274.1, forward strand.
TGCGGGTCTCGTCCCGCAGCCGCTCCAGATAGGGCAGGATCTCGGCCTTGCGCGCCTCGTCGAGGGCCGCGAGCGGCTCGTCCATCAGAAGCAGGCGCGGTTCGGAGAGCAGCGCCCGGCCGATGGCGACGCGCTGCTTCTCCCCGCCGGAGAGCGCATCGGGCCGCCGGTCCAGCAGATGGCCGATGCCGAGCAGGTCCACCACCTGCCCAAGGTTGCCCGCCCGCAGAGAAGCAGGCGCGAACCAGCGGCCGAACAGCAGGTTGCGCCGCACCGAAAGATGCGGGAATAGCCGCGCTTCCTGGAACACATAGCCGAACCGCCGCTTGTGTTTCGGCACATGAATGCCGCGCGCGGTATCCACCAGCACCACGTCGTCGAACACCACCCGGCCGTGATCGGGCCGGATCAGCCCGCCGATGATATTGACGAGGGTGGATTTGCCCGACCCCGACGGCCCGAACAAGGCGGTGACGCCGGCATGGGAGGCAAAGCGCGCGTCGAGGGTGAAGTCGCCCAGCTTCAGCCTGGCTTCGACCAGCAAAGTCATCGCAGGTCCGCCTTTCGGCCGGCGAAATGGGCGAGGATTTCCGAGGCGATCAGCGCCGCCATGGAGATCGCCACCGAAATCAGCGTCAGGCGCAGGGCGCCGGCATCGCCTCCAGGCACCTGGGTGAAGCTGTAGATGGCGGCCGAGAGGGTCTGCGTCTCGCCGGGAATGTTCGAGACGAAGGTGATGGTGGCGCCGAACTCGCCCATGGCTTTGGCGAACGAGAGGATCATGCCGGCGATCACGCCCGGCAGGATCAGCGGCAGCGTGACGGTCAGGAAGACCCACGTCGGGCTCGCGCCGAGGGTGCCGGCGGCATCCTCCAGCTTGCGGTCCACCGCCTCGATGGAGAGGCGGATGGTGCGCACCATGAGGGGAAAGCCCATCACCGCGCAGGCCAGCGCGGCCCCGGTCCAGCGGAACGAGAAGACGATGCCGAAATGCGCGTCGAGGAAGGCGCCGATCGGGCCGCGCCGGCCGAACAGCAGCAGCAGGATGAAGCCCGTGACCACCGGCGGCAGCACCAGGGGCAGATGGACGATGCCGTTCAGCACCGATTTGCCCCAGAACCGCCCGCGCGCCAGCGCGAGCGCCATCAAGATGCCGAACGGCAGGCTGGCCAGCATCGCCACGGTGGCGATGCGCAAGGTGAGAACGACCGCCGTCCATTCGTCGGCGCTGAGATGCAGGAAATCCACGCGGGCCTTCCGGGCGTCGGAGGAGGGGTGGCGCGCGCAGGGCGCGCCACGCGCCTCACTTTAGGATGGTAAAGCCCTGCTTCTCAAATGCCGGCTGTTCCTTCGCCGAGCGCATGAAGGCGAGGAAGGCAGCGGCGTCCGGATTTTTCGAGGCCGCGACCAGCGCCACCGGATAGATGATCTTCGGGTGGCTGTCTTCCGGGAACGTGCCGACGATGGCGACGCTCGGGTCGGCGGCGGCGTCGGTCTGGTAGACGATGCCGTAGGGCGCTTCGCCGCGCGAGACCAGCAGCATGGCGGCCCGCACGCTTTCCGCGCCCGCGACCTTCTTTTCCACCGAGGGCCACACGTCGAGATAGGTGAGCGCGGCCTTGCCGTATTTGCCGGCCGGAACGCTGTCCACGGAGCCCATGGCGAGGCGCCCGCCCTTCAGCAGGCCGGCGAGGTCGAAGCCCTTCTTGATGTCGACCGGCTTGGCATTGTCCTTGGGGGCGATCAGCACCAAGCGGTTGCCGAGGAAATTGAACCGGCTTTGCTCCTGGAGCAGCTTGCGGCCGGCGGCATAATCCATCCAGTCGAGATCGGCGGAGATGAAGATATCGGCCGGCGCGCCGGCCTCGATCTGCTTGGCGAGCCCGGAGGAGGCGGCATAGGAGATGCGCGTGGTCTTGCCGGTTTCCTTCTGCCAGTCGGCGGCCACCGCATCGAGCGCGTTCTTCAGGCTGGCGGCGGCGAAGATGGTGACCGGCTCGGACTGGGCATGGGCCGTTCCGGTGAGGGGAAAGGTGCCGAGCCAAGCGCCGCTCAGGGCGAGGCATGCGATCTTCAGCCAGGTGCGTCGAGCCAGGTTCATTTTCCCTCTCCGGATACGGTGCGTGGTGCAGCGCGATATATGTTGAAATATAACGCCGCGACGATTTTCGCTAGCGATATATTTTCTAAAATATGTCGCTGTGTGCATGGCGAACGGGAGCCCACCGGGTTCCGCGCCATCATCGGAGGGTGATCATGAAGATCAGTGCGCGGAATGTGTTGAAGGGCAAGATCCTGGAAATCACCAAGGGCGCGACCACGTCCCACGTGCGCCTGGACCTCGGCGGCGGCGCGACCGTGACCGCCTCCATCACCAATGAGGCGGTGGACGATCTGAAGCTCGAAGTGGGCCAGGACGCCGCCGCCATCATCAAGGCGTCGGACGTGATGATCGCCGTTCATTGAGGTCAGACGGGAGCCGCCGCGCGTGGCTCCCGTCCCCGCCGGCCTCCCGTTGGGGGCGGCTCTTGCTGCGCCGCCGATGTCCGGCAGGGACGTGCGCGAGCCGTCTGCGGCGTGCGCCGTCCGGTCGGCCGGGGGCGCATTCGGTTCGCCGAATTTCGCCGGAAACGTTCGCCCGAAATGACGGTGTGATCGGCCGGAAAAGCGCGGTCAAGCGGCACTAAACCGCTGTTCGTCTGCGCTAAGTCATTGTTTCACGTGAAACATTTTTCGCAAAAGAGGCGGTCGGCGGGGCTTTCGCCGGCAGACTCCAGGCCATGCGTGCCCTGTTCGCATGGCCGCATATCCCGCCCTGGACCTAGCGAGAGCCTAGGTCCGATCGACATTCAGGGTCCAGCGTGATTGCAGTAGAACATCGTTATGCACGGGCTTGTCCCGTGCATCCACGCGGCACCGCCGGCGCCAGCCTTTCAAGGCCAGCGCTGGCGACCCGGCGTGTCATGGCCGGGACCAGCCCCGCCGTGAGACGCAAGAAACGACGACCGGTCAAAGAACGACAATGGCGCACACTTGGCGTCAGGCGCATCCAAGCCCCTGAATGTCGATCCGCCCTAGCGCCTAAAGGCTCGCCGCCGCCCGCGCCGCCTGGTCATAATGGCCGGAGAGGGTGCGCAGCAGGGCCGCGATCTCCGACAGTTTTTCCGGGGAGATGCCTGTGGCGGCAACGGTTTGCGTCAGCAGCGCCTCGCGCACCTCGCGATAGCGCTGGCAGGCGAGGCGGCCC
>NCHM01000275.1 GCA_002257205.1 Rhizobiales bacterium 24-66-13
CCTCTATCGCCAGATCGCGCTCGGCCTTGCCGGGGCCGGATACATGGTGCTGCGCTACGACAAGCGCGGGGTCGGCGGCAGCCGCGCCCTGGTGGCGCGCGAAGAGGATCTGCGCTTCGACCAATATGTGGACGACAGCGTCAACGCCCTGCGCGCGCTCGCGGCGCGGGCGGATGTCTCCAGCCTGATCGTGATCGGCCATAGCGAGGGCGCGAGCGTCGCGACACGCAGCGCGGTGCGGGTGCCGGTGTCGGGGCTGGTGCTGCTGGCCGGCGCAGGCCGGCCGCTGGCCGATATCCTGCGCGACCAGTTCGTGGCCATGAACCTCACCGATTCCATGCTGGACAAGGCTTTGACCATCCTGCGGACGGTGGCGGCCGGCGGGCGGGTGGGCGAGGTGCCGCCCGCGCTGCGCATGGCGTTCCGCCCCTCGGTACAGCCCTTCCTGGCCTCGGAATGCGCGGTGGACCCGGCGCGCGACCTCGCCCATGTGCGCACGCCGACCCTGCTGGTGCAGGGGCTGCGCGATCTCCAGGTGAACGGGCAGGATCTCGCAGCCCTGCGGCGCGGCCGGCCGGACGCGGAGGTGGTGACCCTGGCGGACGCGAACCACATGTTCAAGGTGGCGCCGGAGGACCGGGCGGCCAATTTCGCCCTCTACAAGAACCGCGCCGCCCCGCTCCACCCCGGCGTTCTGCCGGCGCTGGTGCGCTTCATCGAGACCCAAGCCTGAGGCGGAAGCCTCAGGCAAAGGGGAGGTGAAGCTGAGGCGAAGCCTCAGGCAGAGGGGAGGGAAGCTGAGGCGAAGCCTCAGGCAAAGGTGAGGGAAGCTGAGACGCAGCCTCAGGCAGAGACGAGAAGACACCTGAGGCGGAAGCCTCAGGCAGGCAGATAGCCCGAGGCAAGCCTCGGGCAGAGGCAAAGGAGGCCCTGAGGCGGAAGCCTCAGGCAAGGTGCAAGGTGCAAAGGGGACGCTAAGGCGAAGCTCAGGCGGAGGGAAGCTAACCCGAGGCACGGATCGGAGCAAAGGAACATGCCCCGAGGCGAAGCTCGGGTTAAAGGAAGATCAATCTGGGTCGCCGCTCGGGCTAAGGAATGTCGATCCGAGGCCCAGACAAAACTTCCGGTTGCGTGCGGTCGAATAGACACGGATCGCGGGCGGTTTGCACGCTGCGGATTCATCTGCGGCGAACATTCGCCCGAAAAGCCGATTTCATCGACAGCGAAGCCACGGGAAACCCGCTTCGCACCGTGTTCGTCTTCGCTAAGCCATTGTTTCACGTGAAACATTTTTCGAAAAAAGCGCGGTGCAGCCGCCCGGCAGGCATCGATTCCCCGCCCGCCCCTCCCGAGGCGGGAGCGGCGCGCTACAGCGCCACCCCGCGCATGAGCTTGGGCACCGCACCGGTCAGCCCCGCCGCATCCTTGATGAACAGGCCCTTGAGCCGCGGCAGCCGGTCCACCAGGCCAAGGCCCACATCGCGCATCAGGCGCAGGGCGTCGGAATGGTTGGAGAACAATTTGTTCAGCCCGTCGGTGGCCACCCCCATGGCCAGGGTGTCGAACCGGCGCCAACGCTGATACCGCTCCAGCACCTGGGGCGAAGCGTAATCGAGCCCGACCCGGGCCGCGTCCGTGATCGCCTCGGCCAGTGCGGCGACATCGCGCAGGCCCATGTTGAGCCCCTGCCCGGCGATGGGATGGATGAGATGGGCGGCATCGCCCACCAGCGCGAACCGCTCGCCGATGAAGCTGCGCGCCATGGCGAAGCCAAGCGGATGCACGCTCGGCTTGCTCACCGGCTTCACCGCGCCGAGGGAGAGGCCGAAGCGCTGTTCCAGTTCCTCCTGGAAGCGGAAATCCGGCAATTCAACGATGCGCTGCGCCTCCGCCGTCCGCTCGGTCCACACGACGGAGGAGCGGTTGCCCGGCAAAGGCAGCGTGGCGAACGGACCGCCGGGCAGGAAATGTTCCTCCGCCCGCCCCTCATGCGGGCGCTCGTGCTCCACGGTGAAGGTGATGGCCGATTGCCCATAGGCCCAGGATACGGTCTGGATGCCGGCCATTTCGCGCAGCCGTGAACGCGCGCCATCGCAGGCCACCAGGAGCGGCGCGCGCAAGGTCTGGTCGGCACCGTAAGAGATGGTCACGCCGCTGCGGTCGGTGGAGAAATCACGCACCGGCTCGGCGATCAGCGCCACGCCGGCTGCCTGGGCGGCCTCGGTAAGGGCTTGCTGGAGCACGGCATTCGGCACCATGTAGGCGAACGCCTCGCCGACCTCGACCTCGCCGTCGAAGGTCAGGAAGACCGGGCGGGCGACGTCGCGGGTGCGGCTGTCGGTCACCACCATGGTGCGCATCGGCGCCGCCGCCTGCGCCACCTTGTCCCACACGCCGAGCACGGTGAGCAGCCGCCGGGCGCCGGCGGCGATGGCGGAGGCGCGCGGATCGCCCCAGGCGCCGCGCGCGAAGGCCGGGTCCAGCACCGTGATGGCGGCGTCGCGTCCGAGCCCGTCCTTGAGCGCGAGCGCAAGGCTCAGCCCCGCGAGCCCCGCCCCCGCGATCACCACATCGGCGCGGCCTGAGGCGGGCGTGTGGGTCTGGGCGCTGGCGGTCATGATCTTCTCCTCGATTTGCCCGCCGCCCATACCATGGCGCGAGCTGAAAAGCGGCCCGGTGGTGCGGGCGCGTGCGGCAGCCTGACCTTGACGGGCGCCCGCGCGCGTGGCTCGCTCGCCCGAACCTGCCCAACACCCGCCAAGGTCGAGCCCCGCCATGAATGATGTCGAAGCCCTTCTGAACATCCTCGACCTTGAGTCCCTGGAGATCAATCTGTTCCGGGGTCGCAGCGGGAGCCCCGGCGGTGGGCGGGTGTTCGGCGGGCAGGTGGTGGCGCAGGCCCTGGTGGCCGCCCAGCGCACCGTGGAGATGGACCGCATCACCCATTCGCTGCACGGCTATTTCCTGCTGGGCGGCGATCCCACGATCCCCATCGTCTATGAGGTGGACCGCATCCGCGACGGCCGCTCCTTCACCACCCGCACGGTGAAGGCGATCCAGCACGGCAAGGCGATCTTCTCCATGTCCGCCTCGTTCCAACTTCTGGAACCGGGGCTGGAGCACCAGATCGCCATGCCGCAGGTGCCCCAGCCGGAGCAATTGCCCTCCGACGAAGTGTGGCGCGAGAAGCTGTTGAAGCGCTTTCCCGCGGCCTCGAAGCGCGACTGGATGGCGCTGCGCCCGCTGGAAGTGAAGCCGACGAGCCTCGATCCCTCGTTCCTCTCCGGCAATATCAACACCTCCCGGCCGAGCATCTGGGTGCGCGCGCGCGGCCCCTTGCCGGACGACCTGCGCACCCAGCAGGCGGTGCTGGCCTATGCATCCGACCTGTCGCTGCTCCAGGCGGCGCTGGTGCCGCATCGCAAGAGCGTGTTCGACCCGGACATCCAGGTGGCCAGCCTCGACCACGCGCTCTGGTTTCACCAGCCGTTCCGCGCCGACGAATGGCTGCTTTACGTACAGGAAAGCCCCGCGGCCGGGGGCGCGCGCGGATTTTGCCGGGGGGAATTATTCACCCGCGACGGCAAGCTGGTCGCTTCCGCGGCACAGGAAGGTCTGATGCGCCCAGTCACCCCAAGGTGACTGCGGATTAAGCAATATGATGAATTTTTAGGCTAAAATTCCGGCAACGTTGCGGCAACCGCATGACGAAGAGTCTCGTGGCGAGAAAATAAGCACGCCGTAAACGAGGCTTTACCCATTTGGCACGGTCCTTGATTCCCTATCCGCAGGCTTGGGTGCTGCAGCGTGGATTTTCCCCGTCACGCGCGGCCCGGCCCGGAAGAACGCGCCCTCCGCTTTGCGGTGCGAGGGCATCACGGGGACAGGGACAGGGATCGATCCATGAAGATCGTGATGGCCATCATTAAGCCGTTCAAGCTCGAAGAGGTGCGCGACGCCCTGACCGGCATCGGGGTCCACGGCCTGACCGTGACCGAGGTCAAGGGCTATGGCCGCCAGAAGGGGCACACGGAAATCTATCGCGGCGCCGAATATGCCGTGAGCTTTCTCCCGAAGCTGAAGATCGAGGTGGCGGTCGCCTCCGATCAGGTCGCGAAGGTGGTGGAAGCCATCACCGCCGCCGCCAAGACGGGCCAGATCGGCGACGGGAAGATCTTCGTCTTCCAGATCGATCAGGCGGTTCGCATCCGTACCGGCGAGACCGACACCGACGCCCTCTGAGCAATCCTCATTCACGGAGCCATATTCCATGACGTTCAAGACCTGGTCCCGCGTGGGACTGCCAACCCTTCTCGCAGCGGCGGCCCTTGCCTTGCCCGTGCTTGCGCAGACAGCCACGCCGGCGGCCGACGCCGCGGCGGCGGTTGCCGCGGCGCCGACCATCAATAAGGGCGACACGGCCTGGATGCTGGTCTCCGCCATGGTCGTGCTGATGATGTCGGTCCCCGGCCTCGCCCTGTTCTACGGCGGCCTCGTGCGCGGCAAGAACATGCTCTCGGTGCTGATGCAGGTGTTCTACACCGTCTGCATCGTCGGCCTCATCTGGGTCCTGTACGGCTATTCCATGGCCTTCACCGGCGGCTCCGATTTCGTCGGCGGCTTCTCCAAGGCCTTCATGAAGGGCATCACGGTGGATTCCGCCGGCGGTACCTTCACGGTCGGCGTGGCGATTCCGGAACTGGTGTTCGTCGCCTTCCAGATGACCTTTGCCATGATCACCCCGGCGCTGATCTTCGGTGCGTTCGCGGAACGCGTGAAGTTCTCGGCGATCGTGCTGTTCGTGCCGCTGTGGGTCACGTTCATCTATTTCCCCATGGCCCACATGGTTTGGTACTGGGCCGGCCCGGACGCGGTGGACGCGGCGGCCAAGGCGCTTGCGGCTGCGGCTGACGGACCGGCCAAGGCCGCTGCCCAGGAAGCCCTGGACGCGGTGCTCGCCGATGCCGGCTACATCTACAAGCTCGGCGCCATCGACTTCGCCGGCGGCACCGTGGTGCACATCAACGCCGGTATTGCCGCCTTCGTGGGCTGCCTCATCGTCGGCAAGCGCACGGGCTTCGGCAAGGAAGCCTTCTCCCCCCACTCCCTGACGCTCACCATGGTCGGCGCCTCCCTCCTGTGGGTCGGCTGGTTCGGCTTCAACGCCGGCTCCAACCTCGAAGCCAACGGCCTCACCGCTTTGGCCATGATGAACACCTTCATCGCCACCTGCGCCGCCGCCATCTCCTGGATGATCATCGAATGGCTGGCCAAGGGTAAGCCTTCCATGCTCGGCGTCGTGTCGGGCGCGGTTGCCGGCCTCGTGGCCGTCACCCCGATGGCGGGCTTCGCCGGCATCATGGGCTCGCTGGTTTCGGGCCTCATCGTCGGCGTGCTGTGCTTCTTCTTCTGCACCACCGTGAAGAACGCCTTCGGTTACGATGACTCGCTCGACGTGTTCGGCGTGCATTGCATCGGCGGCATCTTCGGCGCCATCGCGACCGGCATCGTGGTCGCCCCGGCCCTCGGCGGCACCGGCATCTACGACTACACCACCGGTGCGGTCGCGGAATATGCCATGGGCGCTCAGGTGATGGCCCAGATCAAGGCGGTGCTGGTCACCCTCGTCTGGTCTGGCGTCGGCTCCGCGATCCTCTTCTACATCATCAAGGCCGTCGTTGGTCTGCGCGCGCCGATCGAAGTGGAACGCGAAGGCCTCGACATCACCGAGCACGGCGAACGCGCCTACCACAGCTGAGCCTGAGGGGCGGCGACAGCGCCGCCCCGCTTCTTCCGGCTCGACCGGACAGGGCCC
>NCHM01000276.1 GCA_002257205.1 Rhizobiales bacterium 24-66-13
GAAGCGCGAGGTGCCCTTCAGCGCGCGGGCGAGGCGGCCGTCCACGCCGTCCAGGATGGCGGCGAACACGATCGCCGCGAGCGCCAGTTCCAGCCGCCCTTCGATCGCCATGCGGACCGCGGTCAGGCCCGAGCATAAAGCGAGCAAAGTCACGAGGTTCGGCAGCAGCACCCGCACCGGGATCTTGCCCAGGCGCCAGACCGGCGGCGCGCCATGCGGGTCGAGCGGGGGGAGGGAAGCGGCCATGTTTCAGCTCACGCGATAGGCGGTGTCGCGCGCACCCGGCGCGGCGAAATCGGCGATGACGGTCTCGCCGGCGGTGGTCAGCTGGCCTTCCGCCACCTGCACCCGCGTGCCGACGGGCAGATACACGTCCACCCGCGAGCCGAAGCGGATCAGGCCGAAGCGCTCGCCGGCGCCCAGTTCCTCGCCCTCGCGCACGAAGCACACGATGCGCCGGGCGATCAGGCCGGCGATCTGCACGCAGCCAACGGGGCCGGCGGCGGTACGGAACACGAGGCCGTTGCGCTCATTGTCCTCGCTCGCCTTGTCGAGATCGGCATTGAGAAAAATGCCCGGCTTGTAGGCCACGCGTTCGATGCGGCCCGAGACCGGGGCGCGATTCACGTGCACGTTGAACACGTTCATGAAGATCGACACGCGCAGCAGCGGGGTGTCGGAAAGGTCGAGTTCGCGCGGCGGGATGGCCAGCGAGATCTGCGACACCGTGCCGTCGGCGGGCGCGACCACGAGCCCCTCGCGCAGCGGGGTCACGCGCGGCGGATCGCGGAAGAACAGGGTCGTCCACAGGGCGAGCCCCAGCGCGATCATGCCGAAGAAAGTGGAGACCATCAGCAGGCCGAGGGCGATCACCACCGCGATGGCGATGAAGGGATAGCCCTCGCGATGGATGGGAACGAGGCTCTTGCGGACGGACGCGACGATGGACACTCAAGTCTCCAGATCAGGCCGCGCGTTCGGGGCGCGGAGGAAACAGGTAGTCACCCCCTGCCCCGCCGTCAAATGGCGATCGTGCGGCGCGCCCGCTCGGGGCGGCCTGGCAGAAGGTGCGGGGGAAGGGTGCCGGGTTTTTTCGCGCGGGCTTTTTTCAGGCCGTTCGGCGCGGGGACGGCGGGAGGCGGCGGGAGGCGTTCCAGGCCCGGCGCGGCTTTTGGCAAAATGTTTCACGTGAAACCAAGGACTTGCGGCGGACGAACAGCGGTTTCGTGACGCTTCTCCGCGGAGTCTCGCCGGACCACACCGCCGTTTCGGGCGAATGTTCGGCGCCAATTTCGGCATCGCGCACGCAAGTCCGGAGCGGCCGGTATCGCGCGCGGGTGGCGGGGAGGCGCGGGGAGGCAGCGCCTTTAAATTGGGCAGGTGGTCCCCGGTGGAGGGGAGACACCCCCCTCACCCGCCCGCTGCGCGGTCGACCTCTCCCCAGCGGGGAGAGGTGATGCGCCGGGCGGCAAAGCGCCGGGCGGCGGCCCGAAAAGCCCCCTCTCCCCGTCGGGGAGAGGGTTGGGGTGGGGGGGCGCGGCCGGAGAAAGGGCCGGTGCTTCGGCGACGAGGGTGCCCCCTCACCCGCCCGCTGTGCGGTCGACCTCTCCCCGGCGGGGGAGAGGTAAAGCGCCGGGCCGGTAAGGCGCCCGGCGTTCCGAAAAGCCCCCCTCTCCCCATCGGGGAGAGGGTTGGGGTGAGGGGGCGAAAGGCACCTTTTTCAACCGCACACCGCAATCTCTGCGACGCGGTCTTGCGCACCACCTCTCCCCAAGGCGAAACTGAGACGGGGACAGGGCTTTGGGGGATATGACCTCTCTCGTCGCACGCGCGAGACGCTTGCGTCACGAACAGACATCGGCCGAAGCGGTGCTCTGGCGCCTGCTGCGGGGGCGTCGGTTCGTGGGGTGGAAGTTTCGCCGGCAGCATCCCGTCGGCCCGTTCGTGGTGGACTTTGTCTGCCTTGCCGCATCGCTGGTGGTGGAGGTGGACGGCGTCACCCACGATGGCGTCACGGAGCGCGACCGCGATAGCCGACGCACCGCCTACCTGCATGCGTGCAGGTTCAGGCTCGTGCGCGTGTCGAACCAGGATGTGTACGATAATCTGGATGGCGTCGCCGAGATGCTCCGGCTGGAGCTGGAATTGCCGTTTCGCTGAGCCCCCTCACCCGCCCGCTGCGCGGTCACCTCTCCCCGTGGGGGAGAGGTGAAGGTCCCATCGGTGCGGCAAGTGGCGTTCCGAGACGCCCCTCTCCCATGGGAAGAGGTGATGAACCGGGCGGTGCTTTCCAGACAGGGGTGATGCGGGCAGGAGAGCGCAAAAGCCCCCTCTCCTCGCCGGGGAGAGGGTTGGGGTGAGGGGCGCGGCCGGCGCGGCTGGTCTCACTGGGCAGGCTCGGCCCCCTCACCCGCCCGCTGCGCGGGCGACCTCTCCCCGTGGGGGAGAGGTGAAGCGCCGGAGTGGCATTTCCCGGTGGAGGGCTGATGGGCGTGGGAAACGCAAAGCCCCCTCTCCCCGCCGGGGAGAGGGTTGGGGTGAGGGGCGCGCCCGGCGCGGCCGGTCTCACCGGGCGTGCTCAGTCCCCTCACCCGCCCGCTGCGCGGGCGACCTCTCCCCGTCGGGGAGAGGTAAGGGTCGGCCACTGCGACGCCCGGCGGCCCAAGAGGCCCCCTCTCCCCGCCGGGGAGAGGGTTGGGGTGAGGGGCGCGCCCGGCGCGGCTGGTCTCACTGGGCAGGCTCGGCCCCCTCACCCGCCCGCTGCGCGGGCGACCTCTCCCCGGCGGGGAGAGGTGAAGGTCCCCGGCGGCAAAGCGCCCGGCGTCCCGAAAAGCCCCCTCTCCCCGCCGGGGAGAGGGCTGGGGTGAGGGGTGCGGCGGCTGGAGAACGCGCGCCGGCCCCCACCGGCCTCACGCCGCCGAGCTCGCCTCGTCCTCGTGATGGTCCACCAGCCGCACCGCCGGCACGGCATCCTTGTCGAGCACCGGCACGTCGCTTTCCTGCGCGGCGGCGAGCTTTTCGCGGGCGTCGTCCGCTTCGCGCTGGCGGCGCCAGAGCGCGGCGTAAAGCCCGCCCTTGGCCAGAAGCTCGGCATGGCTGCCGCGCTCGGCCACCGTGCCCTGCGAGAGAACCAGGATTTCGTCGGCGCCGATCACGGTGGACAGGCGGTGCGCGATGACCAGCGTCGTGCGCCCTTCGGACACCCGCTCCAGCGCGTTCTGGATTTCCTTTTCCGTATGGCTGTCCAGCGCCGAGGTGGCTTCGTCCAGCAGCAGGATGGGCGGGGCCTTCAGGATGGTGCGGGCGATTGCGACGCGCTGCTTCTCGCCGCCGGAAAGCTTCAGCCCGCGCTCGCCAACCTCGGTCTTGTAGCCCTTGGGCATGGCGCGGATGAAGGGGTCGATCTGCGCGAGCTTGGCCGCCTCCTCCACCTCGGCCTCGGAGGCATCCTGCCGGCCGTAGCGGATGTTGTAGGCGATGGTGTCGTTGAACAGCACGGTATCCTGCGGCACCATGCCGATGGCGGCGCGCAGGCTCTCCTGCGTCACCTCGCGAATGTCCTGCCCGTCGATGGTGATGCGCCCGCTCTTCACATCGTAGAAGCGGAACATGAGGCGCGAAATCGTGCTCTTGCCGGCGCCCGAGGGCCCGACGATGGCGACCGTGCGCCCGGCCGGCACCTCGAAGGAAATGCCCTTCAGGATCTCGCGGTCGGTCTCATAGGAAAAGCGCACATTTTCAAAGCGCACCGTGCCGCCGTTCACCTGGAGCGCCCCGGCGCCTAGCTTGTCCTCGATCTCGGGATCGCGCGAGAGCACGGAGAACATGGCCTCGATATCGACGATGGCCTGCTTGATCTCGCGATAGATCATGCCGAGGAAGTTCAGCGGCTGATAGAGCTGGATCATCATGGCATTGACCATGACGAAGCCGCCCAGGCTCTGGCGGCCGGCGCGCACATCGAACGCCGCCAGCACCATGGTGGAGGTCAGCCCCAGCGTGAAGATCGCCGCCTGCCCCGCGTTCAGCCACGCCAGCGAGGTGAAGGTGCGCACGGTGGCATTCTCATAGCGCGCGACCGAGCGGTCGTAGCGCTGGGTTTCCCAGCGCTCGGCGCCGAAATATTTCACGGTCTCGTAATTGAGCAGGCTATCCACCGCCTTGGTGTTGGCCTCGGTGTCGCTCTCGTTCATGTCGCGGCGGATTTGAATGCGCCATTCGCTCGCGGCATAGGTGAACCAAGTGTAGAGCCCCACTGTAACCGCCACGACGGCGACATAGCGCCAGTCGAAGGCGAAGGCGAGGACGATCAGCACCAGCACCATTTCCAGCACGGTGGGCGCAAGCTGGAGCACCAGCATGCGCACGATGGTCTCGATGCCCTCGCGCGCCCGCTCCAGAACCCGGGTGAGCCCGCCGGTCTTGCGCTCCAGGTGAAAGCGCAGGGAGAGCGCATGCATGTGCTCGAAGGTCTGGAGCGCCAGCTTGCGCACCGCGTGCAGCGCCACCTTGGCGAAGATGCCGTCGCGCAATTGGGTGATGCCGGCCATCACCAAGCGCGCGCCGCCATAGGCGAGCGTCAGCAACACCGGGGCGGCGAGAAACCAGGCGATGTCGATGTCGCCCTGCCCGTCCGGCCGGGTGGTGAGCGCGTCGGTCGCCCATTTGAAGAAGAATGGCACCGCCATGGTGGCGAGCTTGGCGAGCACGATCAGCGCGCTGGTCGCCACCACCCGCGCCTTGAGATCGGCACGATCCTGTGGCCAGAGATAGGGCCACAGGGCCGCGACGGTCTTCGTCAGGGCGCCGCCGGCGGCCGCGACCGCCTTGAAGGCGCCGCGTGCATGTTCCCGCGCGGCGCGGGACGTTGAAGTATCGGACATCAAAACCTACTTAATCTGGAAGCGCTGCCGTGCGCGCGGCATCGCCCGCCGGAGCGAGCGCGGCGAACAGGCCATCGAGACGGCCGCGCAAGGCGCCAAGCGCCGCGTGGTCGATGCAATAGCAGGAGCGCGGGCCATCGACCGTCACGCGGATCAGGCCCGCTTCCGCGAGAACCTTTATGTGTTGCGACACGGTCGATTGCGCCAGGGGCAGACCGGCGACGATTTCCCCGCATACGCAGGTTTGGTGCCGCGCGAGGGTTTCAAGCACCTTGAGGCGCGCGGGATGCGCAAGCGCCCGCAATTGCGCCGCCAGCAGCTCCGACTCGGCCGGGGAAAGGAAAGCATCAGTCATCGGCCATCGGCGATAAACGATGATCTGAACCAAAACAAGGCGGAGACGTTGTTTTCTCCCGCGTCACGATTTCGTCGCGGCGCATCATCAATTTAAAGGTGCCGGCGGATAACGTCGGCCATGTGAGACACAGTGAACAGACATATCAAAGCAGGCCCCATGGCACGTATCGAAAGCGTGTGCGTCTATTGCGGTTCCTCTCCGGGCTCGGACCCGATCTTCGTGGAGGAGGCGCGCCGGTTCGGCGAGATCCTCGCCCGCAACGGGGTGCGCCTCGTCTATGGCGGAGGCGGGGTGGGGCTGATGGGGGAAGTCGCGACCGCCGTGGCGCGCAATGGCGGGGAGGTGACGGGCATCATCCCGCAATTCCTGATCTCCCGCGAACGCGCCTTCGACCATGGCGGCGAACTCGTCGTCACCACCGACATGCACGAGCGCAAGAAGCTGATGTTCGAGCGCGCGGACGCCTTCGTCGCCTTGCCGGGCGGGGTGGGCACGCTGGAGGAATTGGTCGAGCAGCTCACCTGGGCCCAGCTCGGCCAGCATCAAAAGCCGATCCTGGTGGCGAACAT
>NCHM01000277.1 GCA_002257205.1 Rhizobiales bacterium 24-66-13
CGATCCCGGGCGCCGAATTCATGCTGATCGACGGCATGGGACACCACCTGCCGGCCACGCTGCATCGCACGGTCGCGGATGCCATCGACCGTGTGGCGAGAAGGGCACCGCCGAACATCCGGTAACGCACTTGGCTCATGATCGCCGGCCGAACACCGCCGCGCCGCTCTATTCCGATCGCGTTCTCATCGGCCGCTGTCCTCCGACATATGCGGCGCATGCATCCGGTCACGACACACTTTCAATCCGCACTCGATTGTTCTGATTGATAGTAACGTGCTGATTTTTCGGCGTAAATATTTTTGCACACGACGAAGAACCGTCTCCCCGATCCGCTGAATTCAAAAGGAAATTTCGCAGATTCAGAATCTGGTCGATTCCAGCGACTATCGGCATCGATTGGTCGATTTCGCCGCGACGGCACATCGATTCAGAGCCAAAATACGAATGCAACTGTACTGCTAAGAGGGATCCAGAAGTCATGATGGAACTCCTTTTCTAAAGGGAGTCGATCGGAGCGCGGGGCCGATCAGCCGTTTCCTGTTCTCAGCCGGCGGGCGTATATACGGTCTCCACCTGCCACGAACCGGCGGGCTGGCTGTGCAGTTGCCAGAACTGTTCGGCGACGGCATTGGCGTCTTTGCTGTTCATGACGAGGCCTGCGACGGTAACGGTCGCGACGTGGACGCCTTTTTCCCGGAACGGCTCGAAGATGCCTTGCGCCAGCGCGCGAATGCCTGCCTTACCGATGCTCAGAGAGAGAAAATCCGGATGCGGCTGAAGGCCGAAGCCGCCGCCTGTGAACAGGATGGAGCCTGAGCTGCGTGCGATCATGTTGCGCGCCGCAGCCTGCGCAGCGACCATGGCGCCACCGATATTAACAGCGAGATCATAGTTGAACGTCTCGCGCGGTTGATCTGCCAACGTAGCCTTTCGCAGCGAGGCCGCATTGAAGTGCAGAACATCTATTCCGGCGAAATCGCTTTCGACGTGCGATACGAGCGCTGCGACGCTTGACGGTTCAGCTGCATCGACCCTGCGTACTTCGACCTTATGGCCCTTCGCCGCGAGCTGCCCTGCAAGCTCCTTCGTCTTGGTCTCGTTCCGCGCACTCAAGATGACCCGGAAACCTTCCCCGGCAAACCGCTCGGCTGTCGCCAGGCCCATACCCGGACCGGTGCCAATGCTAAGAAACGTCTTCATGATCTACCTCCTCAACAATGGGATAACCCAACGTGTTCATCTTCGCTCGACGCCGAGAAGCGCTCGAGATGCGACGCTTCAATGCGACCAGTGAATCGAAACGGCCGCTGACCAACAGGTTGCTTCGCGCTTCGCTTGGCGCATTGCCGATTCCACCTCAAGCGACGGAGTTGGCTGTTGATAGCGTCTCAATAAGAATTCGGGCGACGGCGTCCGGACTTTCCAGCGAAGCGATATGCCTTGTGTCCTTGAGGATGATCATCTTCGCACCCTTGATCAGGGCCCGGTCTGCTTCGCGCTCGCCCGGGCGCGACCAATCATGATCGCCATAGACCAGTGTCACCGGGGCATTGATCTGAGCGTAATGCGATCGCGCTGAGACGTAGCTCGGAAGACCTCTGTAAACGGCGCGCGCAACCTTTGCGTAGCCGGGTCGCTTTCCCCCTTTCACCAGTTCGTCAAGCAGGTCCGGCGGCAGGCGGCGCGGGTCGTGAAAACCGCCGCCCAAAATACCGGCGAGCGAGGACTTGCTTTCCATGGCAGCGAACATCGGCCCGATTAGGGGTGCACGCACGCTTTTGATAAGGACCGACGCGAGCAAGTTCGCCCGCTCCGCGCCCGGCAGATAGTCGTAGGGGTTAAAGGCGACGACCTGTTTCACGCGATCGCCGAGCGCCGCAGCCGCCGTCAAGGCCAGTGTGGCGCCCAGCGACTCGCCGGCCAGCGTGATGTCGCGTAGGTCGAGCCGTTCGATGAAATTGACAACATGCTGCCGCATCGCCGGCTCCCGATAGTCGGCGCCGGGCACGATGTCCGACCAGCCAAAGCCCGGATAGTCGAACGCGTAGACGGTGAAGTGATCGGTCAGCTTAGGGATCACCCGTTGATACAGGTCGAGCTGTGTCCGGATCGAATGCAGCAGCACCAGCACCGGGCCCTGCCCCGCCCGCAAATAGCGCACCTTCGGGCCGCCGTCGGTCAGCGACAGGAATTGCGGTTTCTGATCGGGCCACCAGCGGCGCGTGTAATCGACGGCATCTTGCATCGTCATGATCGTTCTCGTTCGTAATGTCTGGATGTTGCGCCGGCGGTGCGGCGATGCGCGCGCCCGATCGCTCAGGCTGCGCCCGCCTCGAGCACTTCGGCGAAGGTGCGGGCAAAGCTGTGGGCGTCGCCAGGCCAGCGCGCCGAGATATAATTCCCGTCCCGCACCACCCAGGCGGGGCGCTCGTCCGTCGCCGTGTCGCGCGCCAAGCCGCTCGTCTTGCGCTTGAACTCGGGATCGCTCGCGGGCACGTCGCTGAAATCTGAGGGGCTCGCGAGCGCGCGCGTCACCTCCTGCTGCACGGACATGTATCCGAAGGGTTGCCCCGCCGCCTCCACGTAGGTGCGATAATAGTTGGGATCCCAGAAG
The DNA here is from genome assembly GCA_002257205.1 of Rhizobiales bacterium 24-66-13. Lineage (GTDB taxonomy): Bacteria > Pseudomonadota > Alphaproteobacteria > Rhizobiales > Xanthobacteraceae > NCEH01. Next base: position 2,618 of record NCHM01000277.1, read on the forward strand.
CGGCCGAAATGCGCGAGTGTGTTGCCCTTGCGTTCGATTGCCCAAGGCAGCGTCGTGGTTTTTCGCCCATAGAGCACGGACCGGCCGTCGCCGCGCTTGCTCCGCGCAGCCAGCAGCACGCCGTGGCAGATCGCCGCCACCGGCTTTTGCTCAGCGAAGAACGCGACGGTGATGCGCTGAAGAATACTGCTTTCGAAAAATTCGCGCATACCGCGCGCCCGGTGCCCGCCGCCGAGCACCAGGGCATCGAAGTCCCCGGGCTCGATCTGGTCCCAGCGCATCGGGTTCATGAAGGCCGGATCGCGCAGCATCTCGGCATAGGCGTTCCGGGCGTCTGAATTGGCACCCAGCAGACGGCCGAGGACGCGGAGATGGCGCAGCACCGGGATGCCGCTCCAAGGGTCGAGCCCGATACCCGAGAGCATGATTGGGTCGCAGGCGCTTGGCTTGCCGTCGGGTGTCGCAAAAACGACCCGATGACCGCGCTGCGTCAGAATCTTCCAGCTCACCGCGACTTCCGTGGGGTCGAAATCGCGGCTGGGGATCGGGAGCAGAATGAGGCTCATGGCGAGAGTCCTTTCGATGGAAACGGTTGGCCACCCGTGGCTCGAGATCGAGTGCTCGCGCTACAAGACACGGCGCAATATCGACCTCGCGGCGCTGCGACCCTCGACCACCGCCGATGACCTCGACGGTGGAAAGTTCCTCTCCAACAATTTCGACTGGCGGTGAGTTGACGGTCAGACCTTTCTCCATCGGTGGCAACTCGGGTACAGCTTCAGCGATCCAAGCATTGGTGACCTCTGTGCACTAAGCGAAATGCTGCGCAGGGGTCTTTCCAAATCCATGCGTGGCATTTCAAGATCTTGTTTTTTTCAACGTCGCCTTCGACAGGCCCGTGCCGCATTCCCCACCTCGGACGTGCAATCGATCGCACATGCGCACCGCGCGTTTTTCAGATTCGTGTTTTTCGTCGGTCGTGAACAAAGACTAAGCGGCCGAACGTGAGTCTCTTTTTTGGGGTCTTGCGCGATTCGAGATTCCAGGATTTTGCGGCTTCGGGGTCATGTTGCGGTTTCGGTTTGCGCCCCCCGTGGGAAGTCACCATCCGGCACCACCGCGCGAATGAACGGGAAATGCTTCGATCCACGCTCCCGCTTGGGGAGCGCAAGAAGAGGCGTACCGCCGATTTCTGACGACCAGTTGATCCCGCGCCCGTTTATATCCGGCCTGTCTCGCGATATGGCGATCTCATAAGGACACGAGACGATGGCACGGCGCTCAAGCAAGGCAGATCCATCCGGGCAGCGGCGGCACGGCCCCCGTGACGCCGCGCGGGGAATACTGCCGGATTTCCAGGGGCGCGAGGCCGATATCGCCCGTATTGAGAAACTGTTAGACCACGTCGGGGATGGTGGTAAAGCGCTGCTCATCAGCGGCGAAGCTGGGATCGGCAAGACGACACTGCTGGAGTTTGCGCAGGTATTCGCCAGACAACGTGGGTTTCGTGTGCTGTACATGTCGGGGGTAATCGCCGAGGCGCATCTGCCCTTTGCTGCCCTCCAGCAGGCCGTGGGGCCGATCTTGCGGCAGGCCGAGAAGCTGCCGCAGCGGCAGCACGCAGCTTTGCTCGCGGCCTTCGGCCTGGGCGATGACACGACGGTGCCGGATACATTCCTGGTTGCGCTGGCGACGCTTACTCTCCTGACGGAGAGTGCGGTGCGCAAACCCATCCTGCTGGTGGCGGACGACATCCAATGGCTGGATCAACCCAGCCACGACGTGCTCTCTTTCATCTCTCGTCGGCTAAGTTCCGATCCAATCGTTCTCTTGATGGCGGCGCGGAGCGATTCGGAAGAAGCTTTCCCGCATTGGAGCGTCCCGCGGCATCAACTAACAAGGCTCGACGCTGCTGCCGCAGAGCGTCTGCTGGACGCCGAGTCGCCCGATCTGCCGCTCGATCTACGGCAGCGGTTTCTGGACGTGGCCGCAGGCAATCCCTTAGCACTGGTAGAGTTGCCGCGCGGCGAGCGCAAGCCAGAGACGGGCGAGTCGCACTGGGTTCCGCTGACCGATCGCCTAGAGCGTGCTTTTTTCAGCCGGGTCTCGGTCCTTCCGACGGCCACCCGCGCGCTGCTGCTGATCATCGCAGAGAATGACAGCCGATCCATCCGCGAGGTATTGGACGCAGGCGAAGTGCTGCTTCACGAAAAAGTAGCACTTGAGACGCTGGCGCCGGCCGCATCGGCGAGGCTGATCGAGATTGCCGCGGGGGAGGTGCGTTTTCGGCATCCCCTCGTCCGGTCCGCAATCCACCAGGCATCCAGCCCGGTGATGCGTCACAATATCCATGCCGCATTGTCGCGGGTCATCATAGACGAGCCGGATCGTCGAATATGGCACCGGATGGCATCGGCCGTCGGACCTGATGAGGCTTTGGCCGCGGAGCTCGACGCCGCCGCCGCGAGATCGCAACGGCGGGGCGCGCTTGCGACGGCGATCACCGCGCTGGAGAACGCGGCGCGACTGAGTGGTGCGGCCCTGCCAAGAAGCGAACGGCTCCTGCGCGCCGCCGAGTTCGCCGCCGAGTTGAGCCAATCGGAAACGGTGGAGCGCTTGCTGCGCAAGGCCGATCTCGATCGGCCACCGCTGCGGGTACGGGCACAAGTCGCGTGGATTCGCGAGATGAGCCAGCCCCTAACCGTTAGCGACCTCTCGCGGATTTCCGCGTTGATCGCCCTTGCGGCCGACGCCCGCGCCGACGGCGCCAATGATCTGGCGCTCGACCTGTTGTGGCGCGCCGTGCAGCGCTGCTGGTGGAGTAACGTCGGAGATACGGTGCGCGAGAGCATACTCGCAGCAGCCGGTGAACTCGGATTGCCGAAGACAGACGCGCGCCTGATCGCGATCCCCGCCTATGCCGGACCGCTGGCACACGGCGGAGACGTATACCGGAAGCTGCAGGCATATCCCACAACGGGCGTCGGCGACCCGATGGCGGCACGGATCCTGGGGTTGACGGCCAACACCATCGGCGCATTCGATTTCGGCCTCCGTTGGTTGACCGAGGCAAGTACGGCATTGCGTGAGCAGGGGCGCCTCGGTGAGCTGGCGCGCGTGCTCTTCTCGCGGAGCGTTGCGGAGACCGAGACAGGCGACTGGATGGGCGCC
>NCHM01000278.1 GCA_002257205.1 Rhizobiales bacterium 24-66-13
GCGAACGGGACATCCCCACGGGACGCCCATCGCACGCCAGGCGCACGCTCGTTTGTCATTGCCCATATCCCTCTCTGCCGCGGCGTTGACGCCGTCGTTCTGAGGGTCATTGCAAGGCATGGGGACGGCAGCTGTCCAATTGTATGTTTGGAAGCGACGTATAAGCTGGATTTATGTCTCCATGTCCCGCTTAGGAGCGCCCCCCGCCACGGTCTGCGCCAGGCGGGCGATGACGCGCGAGGGATAGCTCTCCGGCCCGTCGATCCAGCTCGCGGTGAAGCTGAGATCCGGCAGCGGATCGCACACCACGTCCAGCAGCTGCAATTCGCCCCGCTCCAGCTCCTTTCCCAGGAAAACCGGCGTGATGACCGCGGTGCCGATGCCGTCGAGCACCATGCGCACCACCATGGAGAGCGAGGCGCAGCCATACATGCGCGGAGTCGATATGCCCCAGCGCATCAGCATGTCGCGCACCATGCGATAGGGCGAGCTGTTGGAGGGATAGGTGATGATGGGCAAGGTCGCCACCCGGTCCAAAGTCACCGGCCCCGGCCCGAGATCGACCCCGGGATTGACCACCCAGGCCAGCGGATAGGTGCACAGGTGCAGATTCTCCACCCGCGCCTCCAGCACCGGACCCATGAGGAAGGCGACGTCGATCTGCCGTGCCATGAGGTGGGATTGCAGCACGTGCGTGCTGTCCACCTCGATTTCCAGCACCAGCGAGGGATAAGCGGAATGCACCTGTTCGATCAGGCGCGGCAGCCACGTCTGGACGATGGTTTCCGCCACGCCAATGCGCAAGGTGCCGCTCATGGTGGTCTGGTCGCGCGCCGCTTGCAGCATGTCGTGGCGCACCTGCATCATGCGCTCGGCGTGGGAGAGCAGCTCATGCCCCTTGGCGGTGAGCTTGACGCCGCGCGCCTCCCGCTCGAACAGCCGCACGCCCAGCGCGCTCTCCAGCGATGCAATGCGCTGGGAGATGGCCGGCTGGGTCGTGCCGAGCTTCTCCGAAGCCGCCCGCAGGCTGCCCAGCGCCGCCGCCCAGAAGAAGGTCTCGATGTTCCTCAGATCGATCATCGGGCGATGATGGCCCCGCCCGTCGCCGCCTCCAACCGAAACTTCCACGCCCCTCGGCGGGCGCCGCCGCCGCGGCTCCGCGTCGCATCACATCACCAAGATACCGCCGGCTATTTTCGAAATCCTTGAAAGCGGCTCCAGCGCCCGGCGGGTCCGCCTTGGGTGAAATTTTTCAAGCCGTTTGTTTTATTCAGCTTTTCAAGGTGCGACGGCGCGGCGTTTGCACGGATCGGGGGGCGCGGGCTACATATTTGCGCCATCCTGATTTGCTTGAAGCGGCAAGATCAATAAAATGGTTACCAGGCGCTGGTAGCTTGGGGTATCGGCAGGACGGACAGACCATCGGTTCCGCCCTGGCAAGCCAAGGTTTGATTGAAAAGCCCACGGGCCGTTCGGCGCGGGCGCAGACATCCGATTCGCACAGCGTGGCGCAATCCGCCGCGTTTAGAATCGGGATCGAAATCCGTTCGCGCAGTGAGGACCATGACCTATACGCCCTATGACGACACCGGCTACATGGATAGCCCTGTCTCATCAAAGGCCCGGCTGCCGCTGGTCGTCTTCGGCGCGTTGGTCATCGGCATCGGCGCGCTGGCCGCCGCAACGCTTATCGTCGCTTCCGATGCCGAATGGCGCATGCTGGCGGGCGGCTCCAGCCACCGCATCGAGGTGCCGCCGGCGCCCCTGCCGGCCCCGGTCCAGGTGTTCGCCGCCCCCGTTCAGCCGGCCCCGGCGCTGGACGACGCGGAAAAGGACGTGACCGACATCGAGAATTTCCGCTCCGCCGGCGCGATCATCCTGGCGCCGAGTTGGATGTTCGACGGCGGCATCCGCACTGCGCAGGGCTCGTTCGTGCCCCGGCACACCGCGGTTGCGTCCGCGCTGCCACCGGCCGAGCCGCTGGAAGCCTCCCGCGCCGTGCCCCTGCCGCCGGTGAAGCCTCTGCTCGCACCCGGCCTGCCCTCGCAAACCCAACTCTCCGCCGCGCCCGATCTCGGCCTGCCGGACACCGCCCCGCTGCCCACGCGCAACCCGCTGAGCCGCCAGATCGCCAACCAGATCGGCGGCACGCAGCTGGCCTATCTACCCCCCTCCGACCGGCCGTTCGGCGAAGAGCCCGCGCCGAAGCTCACGCCCCAGATGGTGCCGCCGCCGGCCGCCCAATCCATCCTGCCCGGCCCCACCGACCGCTTCGCCGTCTACGACATCGCCGGCAAGACCGTGTACATGCCGAGCGGCGAGAAGCTGGAGGCGCATTCCGGCTATGGCGACACATTCGACGACGTGCGCCACGTCTCGAAGAAGATGGTCGGGCCCACCCCGCCGAACACCTATGAGCTGACCATGCGCGAATCCCTGTTCCACGGGGTCGAAGCGCTGCGCATGCGGCCGGTGGGCAAGGAGCCCATGTATGGCCGCGACGGCTTCCTGACCCACAGCTACATGATGGGACCGCGCGGCGATTCCAACGGCTGCATCTCGTTTAGCGATTATCCGAAATTCCTGCAGGCCTATAAGCGCGGGGAGGTCACGCGGATCATCGTTGTGGCGAGCCTGCCCGGCGCCCAGCCCAAGCACGACAATCCCCTGCTCTCCTGGCTCGCCGGCCGTGCCGGCACCGTGCCCGAGACCCGCTGAACGGCGCCGCGCCGAACGATCGCCGCGCCCTTTCCCTTTGGAAAACCGCGCAAAATATGTCGCAGCGGAAGACCGTGGACCCTGTCCGCGCGCGCCCCAAGCGTGGTTTGCCGAGGCGAGATAGCGCAATCGCGCTCGTTTGTGGCAGCGCACTCGGCTACAGTGCGGGCGATGCCCGATACGAGCGAAGCGCTTGCCCAGCTGTACGAACATACGCCGGTCCTGGTGGCCGCGTACGATATGTTCGACCGCCTGCGCTATGCCAATGCGTCTTTCCGGTCCGCTTTTTTTCTCGCACTCGGCGAGGCCCCCTTCTGGGGCGACCTGATGCGGCGCAACTTCTATGCCGGGCGCGGCACGGTGATCCGCACCGCCGATTTCGAAGCCTGGCTGATGTCGACCCAGTCGCGCCGGGGCAAGATCGGATTCCGCGCCTTCGAGACCGACCTGGTCGAGGGGCGCTGGCTGTGGATGACGGAAACGGTGCAGCCCAACGGCTGGATGCTGTGTATCGCCAGCGACATCACCTCCCTGCGCGCGGAAGAGCGCAGCGTACGGCAGGATCGCGATCTCGCGATCAAGGCTTCCCATACCGACGATCTCACCGGGGTCGCCAACCGGCGCTATGTGATCGCGCGCATTGAAGACATGCTCTCGCGCAATGGCAGGCTTCCCGGCCATGGCGGAGAGGCCGGCGTCGCGGGCTGCGTGGCCGCGCTGGATCTCGATAATTTCAAATATATCAACGACCATTATGGCCACCAGGCGGGCGATTTGATCCTGCGGGATTTCGCCCGGCGCATCCAGGGTCAGGTGCGGCGGCGCGATTGCTTCGGGCGGATCGGCGGCGAGGAATTCGTGCTGGTCTTTCCCGATACCTCCATCACCCAGGCGCGGCTGCTGGTGGAGCAGATGCTTGCCACCATCCAGATGTCCCGCCCGCTGCCGCAGCGCCCGGACTTCGCCTACACCTTCTCCGCCGGCGTCGCCGCCGCCATACCGGGCGAGAGCGCGACCGATATCTACGGGCGCGCCGACAAGGCGCTCTATCGAGCCAAGATGGCCGGGCGCAATTGTATCCTGCTGGAAGAGCCCCGCCCCGCGACCGCCGCAAGCGCCTAGAGTCCCTGCCCGATAAAGTCCGGCGCAATTCCGGCAGAGCATTGTCATGCACGGGCTCGACCCGTGCATCCAGGCGGCACCGCTGGCGCCGGCTTTTCAAGGCCCGCGCGTTCGGCCCGGCGCGGGTGGCCGGGACGGGCCCGGCCATGACGACCAAGGAACGACGATGGAAAGGCGCGCACCTTCCTTCACGCCCCCTACCGGCGATGCGGTTTCATCTGTGGATCGCGAATGCCATGGGGCTTCGCGGGCGGGCGAAATTCTGTCTACTCCCCCCATGGAATTCGCATCCGACAACACAGCCGGCGTTCACCCCGCGATCATGGCCGCTCTCGCGCGGGCGAACGAAGGGTCCGCGCCTTCCTATGGCGCCGACCCCTGGAGCGCGCGCGCGGCGCAGGCGCTGCGGGAGGTGTTCGAGACCGAGGCGCGGGTGTTCCTGGTGGCCACCGGCACCGCCGCCAATGCGCTCGCGCTCTCAGCGCTGACGCCGGCCTATGGCACCGTGTTCTGCCACCGCGATTCCCACCTCAATACCGATGAATGCGGCGCGCCGGAATTCTTCACCGGCGGCGCCAAGCTCACCACGCTGGAGGGCTTCGGCGGTAAGTTGAGCGTGGACGAGATCGAGCGGTCGCGCCGCGATTTCCGGCGCGGCTTCCACCAGCAGATGCCGGCGGGGGTGTCGATCACCCAGGCAAGCGAGCTCGGCCTCGTCTATACGGCCGAGGAGGTGGGGGAGATCGGCGCCTATTGCCGCGCGCACGGCCTCAACCTGCACATGGACGGCGCGCGCTTCGCCAATGCGCTCGCCGCGTCCAATGCCAGCCCGGCGGCCCTCACCTGGAAGGCGGGCGTGGACGTGATGACCTTCGGCGCCACCAAGAACGGCGCCATGGGGGTGGAGGCCGTGGTGATCTTCGATCCGGCACTGGCGGATCATTTCGACTATCGCGTGAAGCGCGGTGCCCATGTGATTTCCAAGAGCCGGTTCCTCGGCGCGCAAATGGCGGCCTATCTGGAAGACGGCCTGTGGCTCGAAACGGCCCGGCACGCCAATGCCATGGCGGCGCGGCTCGCGGCCGGGCTCGCGGGCGTGCCCGGCGTCGCGCTGCCCGTGCCGACCCAGGCCAATGAAGTGTTCGCGATCCTGCCGCGCACTTTGCACGAGGCCCTCCAGGCGGCGGGGGCGCATTATTATGAATGGCCGCGCCTCGCCTCCGGGCTTGCCCCCATCGGGACGGACCAGGCCTTCGTCCGCCTGGTCTGCTCGTTCCGGACCGATCCCGCCGAGGTGGATCGGCTGATCGCCGCCACGCGCGCCGCCCAGGTCTAGCGCCGCAACGGCACGAACCCCGCGCCGGGCCGGGCCCGCCAGCGGTTCTTCCTTTTCCGGCATCGCGCATGGGGACAGGACATCGGCACGGCCGGTGAGCCCAGTGCAGCGCGTGCCCCTCTGCGGACGGCCTGAGCTGCGCAAGCCCGGCAGCCCGCGCCCGTTCCGCGCCAAACGTGCCCCCCTATCGAGCAAGCGTGATCGCACGGCACTGGCGTTGCGGCCGATCACGTCATATAACATTGCTATCAATGAGCATGCTTATTATATGAAAGCTCCTAAATGGTGGACCATTCCACGCTCGGCTTCCTGCTGCACGACGTTGCCCGCCTGCTGCGCAAGCGGTTCGAGCAGCGCGCCCGCGACAGCGGGCTGACGCGCTCCCATTGGCAGACGCTGGCCTATCTCAAGCACAATGAGGGCATTCATCAGGGTGGCCTCGCGGACCTGATGGAGATCGAGCCCATCACGCTGGTGCGCATCCTCGACAAGCTGGAGCAGCGCGGCCTGATCGAGCGGCGGCGCCATCCCACCGACCGGCGGGTGTGGCTGCTTTACATGGGCCAGGGCGCGCAACCGATCCTGACCGAAATGCAGAAGCTGGGCGAAGC